>DATNLQ010000279.1:0-22327 GCA_035602785.1 Solirubrobacteraceae bacterium | reverse complement strand
CGACCACCCCGACCACGCCACCCAGGCCCGCCTCATCCGCCGATACATCCATTGGCGCAACCGCAACACCGACAACCCCAGGCTAAAACGACTCATCAACACGGCAAACGTTGCCTGACACTCCACTAGTTCCTGACCGCTCCGTCGATGTCCTCAGCATCGTGATCTGGCGGGAGCAACTTGCCGAAGCAGCACTCAAACAGCGCCAACGATGCGCCGACCGAGGACAGGAGTTCGACGAACGCCACCCACGAACACAGACACCTCCCGCGCCGAGGCGAGAACTCCGCCTCGTCGCGTCCAAAGGCACACCGGGAAACCGGGCGCACCCCGCCCAAACACAACCGAGCCGCGAAGCCGCTTAGCGAATCGGGAACGCCGCATGCAAGACCAGCCTGAGGCATCGAGAGTCGCATCGCCAGAGTCCTGGGTAACGAAGCAGCAGCTCGCCGATCATCTGAGCGTCACACGTCGCTGGATCGAGCTCCAACAACCTCGCGGCCTCCCCCACCTCAGCACTGGGGGTATGAATCGCTACCGCATCTCAAAGGTCGAGGCGTGGCTACAAAAGCGCTACGGCTCGCCGCCAGTCGAGTAGAACGCTTCGGCCTTACGCACCTTGCGCTTGTAGACAAATTGAGCCGGCCCAAGCGAGCACACTCGCGGATGATGCCGGTGACACCTACCGTCTCTGTGGGGTCATTCCTAGCCGGCACCGCTAGCTTTTATTGTCTTTGTCGGCGTCACTCAAAACAAAAGGGAGCCCATGATCGCGACGAGCAGCCTCACGTCCGGCGAGAGGCGGGCGTTGCTCGTGGTGCTGGCAAGAGCACTCGGACGGCTTTGACGCAGGGACCTGTCACCCCGCGCCGCAGCTACCGCCGCTGGTTCTTTACGCCCAACGGAACGTGGGACACCGAACGGATAGTGGCGGCGATGCGAGCGTGGGCGAGCGAGACAGGCTCAGCACCGCGCTCGTGGGAGTGGTGCCCGGGCGCCGCCCGCAGCGCCGGCTTGATGAACGAGGCAGAGAGCAAGTGGGAGGCCGAGCACCCGCGTTGGCCAGGCAACACCACGGTATACCGCTACTTCGCCTCGTGGACCTCTGCACTCGACGCCGCCGGACTGCCGCCTTTCGCCCGGCGCAACTGCGCCATGCCCCTCGCCGAACGCGTCGCACGTGCCAAGCAGATGAGCGCAGCGGGCATTCCCGTGCGCGAGATCGCTGACGAACTCGGCGTCGGCACCCCGACCGCCTACCGCTACCTAAAGGCACACTCCTGTTCAGACTGCGGGACACCGGTCATCGGCGAAGGCGCGCGTTGCCTGCGGTGCACAACGCGTCGCTCTAATCCGAAGCGCTGGAGCGCTCAGGAGTTGCTCGACGCAACCACTGCATGGGCGCAGCTTGAAGGACGCCCGCCGACGACTGTGGACTGGCGACCAGCCACCTACGGTCAGCGCAACCGCTGGCAGCGCGAGTTCCCGCGCTGGCCGCCCGCAAGCGCTGCGCGCATCGTCTTTGGCAGTTGGACGAACATGATGCTCGCCGCCGGCTACGCGCCGTATAATCCCCCGTGGGATCGCCAGCAGGTGATAGAAGCATTGCAGCGCATGGCACGCGAGCTTGGCCGTACCCCGACCAAGGAAGAGTGCGACACCTCACCAGACGGCTACCCGTCGGCATCCACGATCAAGCGCAGATTTGGCTCGTTCACAGCAGGCGTACGCGCCGCCGGCCTCGCACCCAACCGGCGGCCACACCAGTCATCTGCGGCACGCCAAGATCGCAGGTAGGTCGCCTGAACTTCGGGGTCTCGCGAATACCCCGCGGGCGCAACTTGCGAGTGCTTCTGAACGAGCGTAATCGACAGCGCTATGCATGATGCAATGCCTCGACGTGACCCGACCCGCGCGGGTTTCGCGGATCTTCGCCTCTATTCGCTGCTACAGCTGCCCTGTTTGCTTCCGGTCGCAGAAAATTAAGGCAATCGGGGCGATCGGTTCAGTTTGGCTTTCTGATGCGGTTTTTGGCGGGCCTGCTGTCCGGTTGCGGTCCTCGTGCAACGTCCATACTGGGCTTCGCGCCCGTCGAGACCGGGCGTATGCCATCCCGCACGCACGTATGCCGTTCCCGGGAATCCACGCCGGCGGTGAGCCAACCGAACTGCTCGCCCGCCGCGAGCATGTACAGCTGGACTGGCGCTGGGATCACGAGAGCAGCGTCAGGGTGTCTAGGCGCTATGTGCTCGGTCGCCTCCTGATGGTCGCGCGCCGCCAGCGAACCGTTCGCCGAACTGCTTGACTTGGTCGTCCGGGTAGGGCTGCACCGACACAGCCATCAGCGTCGGACAGGCTCAGAGGGCTTTTGCTTGAGCGGGACCGGATGGGGTCGTTGGCTTGCTTGAGCATTCGGCCGAGCGGAGTCGCCGCGCTCTCGGCCGTGACCATTGGGACGCCTACGAGCCGGTAGAGCAGCAGGTCGTCGCGGAGTTGGCGCGAACACGGCTCAAGCGCTCGCGCCATCGCTCCTCAAGCCGGCGGCGCGCACCTCGAACGCCGTCGCATCGGCGACTTAGCGGACGCAGGCGCCCACAAAGGTCGCGACCCAGCTATTCAACCCGGTGCTCATCTCGGAGGAGTTCGGCGACCCGACGTATCGGGAGGCATCGTGGGCATAACGGCCATATCCCGGCGCCAATCAAGCGGCTTGG
Organism: Solirubrobacteraceae bacterium; assembly: GCA_035602785.1. GTDB lineage: Bacteria > Actinomycetota > Thermoleophilia > Solirubrobacterales > Solirubrobacteraceae > Palsa-744. Next base: position 19,613 of record DATNLQ010000279.1, on the reverse strand, counting down.
CGCGGCTCTGCCGAGCAGGGAGAGGTGGCATGTTTGGCGGGTGACTTCAGGAGGAACCTCACGCCCCGCTGTCTGCGTGCCGTTCACCGGAACCAGCCCAACTTCTAGACACAGTGGGACGAGACGATCAAGTCCATCCGCTCTTTTCCCTGTCAGACTGCGCTCGTGTCCAATCGGGTGCTACGCATTCGCGATCCGATTCACGGCTACGTCACGGTGACAGCGATCGAGCAGCCGCTCCTCGACCACCCGATCACCCAGCGTCTGCGGTGGGTCGCCCAGTCCGGGCTGGCCCAATTCGTGTTCCCAGAAGTTCGGACTTCACGCTTCACGCACAGCCTAGGCACAATGCACCTGGCCTCACGCTTTCTGCTCGGCATCCTGCGCAACGCAGATCCATCGGTGCGGGCGCGGCTGGAGCGTGAGTTCACCGCTGCGGTGACCGCCGCCGACCCCGATGTGGAACTGAGCAGCGCGACGATCGGTGAGTTGCAACGTCAAGGACTGATCGCGTGCACCGCCGTGAGTCCTGGTGCGGCGGCTGCGACGGTCGTGGTCGAGCAGGCGTTGCGCCTGGCCGCGCTGTTCCATGATCTGGGCCACCTCCCGTTCAGCCACGACTTCGAGTATGTGATCAAGTCGCTCGTAAACGAGGAGGCAGCGGCGTCGACCCTGTTCGGGCGACTGGGGCGAGGTAAGCCACCGCATGAGCAGATCGGCTACGCGATGGTGTCGCTGATCCAGCGCTCGGTATACGCGCCGCTGACCGCCACCGGGCTTCGCGATGTGGCTAGCCCCGCGTTCAAGCTCGCTCGGCAGATCATGGCTGCTGATGAGCCGTATGGGCTGGGCACCGCGCCAGCGAGCATCCGGCTCCTGCATTCGCTCGTTGACGGCGAGATCGACGTAGATCGCGGCGATTACCTGCTACGCGACGCCCGCAACTACGGCTTCGACTACGTGACCTTCGACCTCGAGCGGCTCGTTAGCAGTCTGACGGTTCACGAGCATGCGGATGGCGATCTCTCGGTTGCGATCCTCCCACGAGGGCAGCCCGCAGCCGAGAGCTTTTTGTTTGCGCGCTACCGCATCTACCAATGGGGCGTGTTCCAACACAAGGTCGTGCAGCTCGGTGCGGCGTTTCAGATGATCAGCCGCGAGCAGCTTCGAGGCGCATTCTCAAACCCGACCCACCGGCTGCACGGCTTCCTCAGCGAGATCGCGAACCTCGCGGACCCCAACGCAGAATCGAAGCAGCGAACAACTGCGCTTGAGGCATTCGCATCGCACGATGACATCTGGTGGCTGGCAGATCTGCGGGCGAACGCTCCCGACAGCCTGATGCGGGACCTCGTTCTGCACCGCAAGCCGGGGCCCGTTAGCCTTTGGAAGCGGGTGAGCGGATTTCCGGGAGGAAGACCGGCAGTTGAGGAACTAAACAGTCATCTGCCGCAGCAGGGGGATACCGTCGCCGAAGCGGCCTGGCAGGAGCTTGTGCAGCGGGTGCGTACGAACTATGGTGTGATTGTGAGCCGTGTCCGCTTCACGCCGGTCAGGCTAGACGAATCGACCGGCGCCTCGCTGCTCAGCGTGGGAACCAGCGCCTCGGCTGCGCGGCCGCTGTCCGAGCTCTCGCCACTGATCGCCACTCTATCCACCGCTTGGGCGAGCGACATCCAGGTCTTCGCCTTCACCGAGCATCATGTCGCCGATCCGGCCGCTGTGGCCGCTAACGTATGTTCAGAGATGATGGATACTCTGTCAGCGAAGCCATGAGCACATCAAGAACAACCACTCCCACACCGAGCGATCTGTTGCAGGAGCTACGCGCGGGTGGCCGTACGTCTGGCAGCTACGCCGAAATCGAGGATGCCCTGGTCGAGGTCATGAACAGGAATACCGCTGCGCTTCCGCCGCTGGTTACTGCACGCGACGTGTTGGTCTACGCCCGCGATCACGGATTGATCGCACGCGAGGGCGACAAGCTCGTGTTGCACGCGGATCGCTCGAAGTAGGGAAGCGTCCGCGGCACCCCCGCGTCCGATCGGCATCCCGCGCCACCTGCAGGTCGTCCGTCAATGGCGCAGTCTCGCTGTCTCGTTGGACGAGACCCCTGGCCGTCCGCTCGCTGACGCTTGGCATCGCCGTATGGCCCAATTGAGTCGAGCCGTCTGCGGCCCTTTTGCGGTCCGTTTTTGCTTTCCCTGCGGTCCGTTTGCGGTCTCCAGACCCACGAACAGCCGCGAACACTAGCGAACACGCTCCCCCGATGTCCAGCGTTTTCGGGGATTTTCGCGCGTGTTCGCGACTGTTCGCGGTTCTCTAAGACAATCGGGGCGAACGGTTAGAGTTGGCTTTCCTAAGTGGTTTCGGGGCGTCTGCGGTCCCATCTGCGGTCCTCATACCGCGTCCATGCCGGGCTTCTCGCCCGTCGAAACCCCGTGTATGCCATCCCGCACGTGTGTATGTCTCCCCTCTCGTAATGCTGCTCTCTCGCGCGGCAGTGAGGAGGCAACTACTGATCGGCCATCGGCAACGAGTTGGCCGGGGCCTGCTCGCCGTTCGCAGGTGGGGCGTGAAAGCGGAAGTCACAGCAGTTAGCGCCAGCGACGAGGGTGCTGGATCGCTGTAGGCGGGCTCCCCACATCTCTGCGAGCGCATAGTCCAGGTTGCACCACGAGCCGGCGCAGAGATCGGTGGCGTCCCGTTTGCCCAGGTAATCGGCGACGGGGCAGCGCACCATGTTCAGAGAGCGCCCATCGGCCTCGGGCACGTCGTTGAACCTGTAGCCCGGACGACCGAAGGGGTAGGTCAAGAAAGCGTTGACGCTCATGCGCAGCCGGCGGGTGGGATCGCGTGAGGCGAGGCTGGTGACCGTCTTGGTGATCCGGCCCCAATGGCGGTAGAAACGCCAGCAAGTGTCTCCGGTCAGCTCGATCGCATAGTCCCGCTCGACGCCGGACTCCTCCAAGACCTCCAGCAGGGACAGCGTGAGCGCCGCGAGCATGACGTTCTGGCGACTGCCAACAGTCGGCTCGCCCGGCAGGCCAGGGACCTCCCTCTCGAAGCGCTCGAAAGCGTCATCAAGGAAGCGCACGATATCGCGGTGGGTGAAGCGTCCGGCGGTCGGGTCGACGCGCGAGCGGTTGCGGCCCACGATCGCCCGACTGGCCGCTACGCGCCCAAAGGGCTTGCCACGGCGCACAAGGGCCAGCGCCCACCGGCCAGGACCGCGAATCGCACTCACACGTTCACCAACGGGGTTACCGTGTCGCTCGATCCGACGGTCGAGCTTTCGATTTCTGCGCTCGTACGTGGCAGGAAGACCGCGGTGAGCACGACGCCGAGAACTGCGGTGCAGCCGGCGACGAGCAGCGCAAGGTCCATTCCGTGTACGAACGCCATGCGGGCCGATGCAAGCAGCACGCTCGAGTGGAGCTTGTGCGCGACCACTACGGCACCGAAGATGCTCTCCCGAGCAGCCCTCGCAGCAGATGCCGGGAGCGGGGACACATTCAGTCGAGTGAGGTAGGCGGAGCTGAGTACGCTCCCTAGGACCGCCGTGCCGAGTGGCACTTTGTTGATCGCCTGCAGCACCGCCGATCCGACTCCGCTCTGCTCCTCGGAGAGCTCCGAGAGCGCCGCGGATATCGATGTCGCCATCGCTAGGCCCATCCCGATCCCGACGATCGCCATCCACGCGGCGATGAAGGCACCGCTGGAGCCGACGCCGGTGGCAGTCCCGATCAAGAGTCCCGCAGCGAGGATCGCGAAACCGACGGCAACGGTGATCTTCGCACCCACCAGGCGAGCGATCGGGGCGGCGCTCACGGCTGCGAGCAGCAGACCGCCGATCAACGAGAGCAGTCTCACGCCAGAGCCCATCGCGCTGGTCCCGAGCACACCCTGGAAGTACTGCGGCATCGTGAACAACACGCCGATCATCGCGAAGATCGCGACGGCGGCGAGGATCACCCCCCAAGTGTAGGAGCGCGAGCGAAACAGCACCACATCGACCAACGGCTGACCATCAGGGCGCCGGCTGAGCCGTGTCTCCCACGCAAGGAACAGAGTGAGGACGCCCACGCCAGCGACCATCTCGAGCACGGCAGCAGGAGAGCTCCAGCCATGCTCGCCCGCCTGAATCAGGCCGTAGACCAGAGCGACTAGGCCAACCACGGATGCGCCCACCCCAACCAGGTCGAGCCTCGGCCGCTCATGTGCGCGCGCCTCGGGGAGCAACCTAAACGCCGCGAGCAGACCGACCAGGGCGACGGGAACGTTCAGCAGGAACACCCATCCCCACCAGTAGTTAGTCAGCAGCCAGCCGCCGAGAATCGGACCGATCGGCAGTGCGAGAAAGTTCACCCCCGCCCAGATCCCGATCGCCCTCGGGCGCTCCTGCTCACTGAAAAGCGTCGTGATCGCCGCGAGCGACATTACGATGATCCCCGCACCCGCGAACCCAAGCAGCACCCGGGCGGCGATGAACTCAGCGCTCGAGGATGCCGCGGCGCACGCCCCGGAGCCAACGGCGAACAGCGCCAGAGAGTACAGCAGGACCTTCTTGCGCCCGTAGCGGTCGCCGAGCACACTCGCCGGCAACATCGACGCCGCCAGGACCAGCAGATACCCGGAGGAGAACCACTGCAGCTCTGACTCCGAAGCGTGCAGCGCACCGGCGAGCGTCGGCAGGGCGACGCTCAGGACCGTGCCATCCAAGCCGACTGCCAGAACGGCTAGGTTCAGCGCACCAAGCGCCCACCATCGGCCAGCACCGAGGCCCCGGGGGTCAATAGTGGCGGGGCTCATGATCAGCCGCCGATTCGGGCTATCTCGATCGACACCACGAAGAACCACGTGATCGACGAGAGGTAGTAGAGCCGCTCGATGACGCCAAATATGCGTCCCAGCCGCGGGCCCGCGATTGCGATGCCGGTAGCGATCGCGGCTCCGGCGATCACCCAAGGCAGCCAGCCATCGACCAGCCCTTTGACTGACGACCAACCGGCCTCGTGGCCGAGGGTCCCGCCAAGGTTCGAGGCCGCCACCGCGATCGACGCGAAGATCGTGACCGCGAGCACCATGTGGATCGTTCCCCTGGCAGTCTGAAAGCGACTGCCGGCCTGGTCTGTGGGAAAGAGCGGGATGAGAAGGCGCGCGGCGCCCGACAGCAGCAGCATCGCGACCGTGAGCGTCGGCTTTGGCGGATTGGAACGCGCGAGCGCGATCGCCAGTGCGAAGCCGGAAGCCGCGCCCGCACTGGTGAACACCCAGAATCCCGCGCGATAGCGGCCGATTGCGTAGTCGCTGACGGCATCACGAATCGGGTCATACCCCGTAGGAAGCACGTGCAACAGCACAAGAGCGCCAGTCCCGATGGCCATCGAGATGGCCGCGAGGATACTCAGCGCTTCAACCAACCCGTCCTCCTTCGTCTCACCTCGTCGTGTCGCATCGGCTGCTCAGCCGCTGCTCCGGCCGCCAATGGCAAGTTCATGCCAGCGCAGCTACCGCGACGGCCGGCTCGGGTCCGCCGCGAACCTCGCTTCCTTCGAGCACTACCTTCAGTGCGGCTGTGTTTGCCGCATCGGCGAAGGTGTCATAGGCGCTCATCGTGTCCTCGAGCGCGAAGTGGTGTGTCGCGAACACGGTCGGGTCGAGGCGTCCGTCTGCCACCAGTTTCATCAGCTGGGGGATTGTGTGGGTGTCGACCAGCCCGGTTGTGATCGTGACGTCGCGGGTCCACAGCTTCTCGAGGTGAAGCGTGGCGGAGTGGCCGTGCACGCCGATGTTCGCCACACGGCCACCCGGTCGTATCAGCTGGCAGGCGAGCTCGAACGTGTCGGGCACGCCGACCGCCTCGAGCGCGACGTCGGCGCCGAGTCCGTCCGTGAGCTCCATGACCCGGGCGAGGGCGTCCTCACGACCGTTATTGATCGTCGTGTCGGCTCCGAACTTTTCCGCGCTCGCCAGACGGCTGTCAGCGAGATCGATTGACACGATTCGCCCTGGTGTGTAGAGCTGTGCGGTGAGTATCGCCGAGAGGCCGACCGGGCCGGCGCCGACAATCGCCACCACATCTCCCGGCGAGACCTTGCCGTTGAGCACCCCGACCTCGAAGGCCGTCGGCAAGATGTCAGCAAGGAACAGGACCTGCTCGTCTGAGAGCTGCTCGGGAACCTTGAACACGGAGTTATCAGCGAAGGGAACGCGCGCATATTCGGCTTGAAGCCCATCGATCGTATGGCCGAAGATCCAGCCGCCCCCGCCGAGGCACTGCCCGTAGCGGGCTTCCTTGCAGTAACGACAGCGCCCGCAGGCGCTGATGCACGACAGCAGGACGCGATCTCCGATCGCCACCGTGCTCACGCCGGCGCCGATCTCCTGCACGGTGCCAACGGCCTCATGGCCGAGCACTGTGCCGGGCGTAGTCTCGGGCACGTCGCCCTTGAGGATGTGCAGGTCTGAGCCGCAGATCGTGGAGGTGTCGATCCGCACGACGATGTCGGTCGGATCGATGATCGTGGGGTCGGGCACGTCATCCCAGCCGCGCTGGCCTGGGCCGTGATAAACGAGCGCCTTCATGATGTTCTCCAATCCGTAGCAAGTCTCGATTGTTGTGCAGCGACTCCGACTGGGTGAACGGTCACGAGGGAGCACCTGCGAGCGCCGGGCTGCGCTTGGGTCGCAGCAGCTCCTCCTCGGCGGGGATGCGCTGTGCGTGGCGGAAGCCGAGGCCGACGAAACCGAGCAACACAAGCGCCAGGATGAACGAGGCGATCGAGCCGATCAACATGATCGTGCCGATCTTCGAGAACCCGTATGCCTCGAGCAAGAGGCCACGTAGCGTCGTTCCCTGAAAGGAGGTCGTCTCGAGTGTCGCGAGTTTCGTGTTGGTCGGTTCGGCGCGTGCGGCGGTGCTGATCTTGGAGTAGATCCCGCCGTATGGCATCTCGGAGAGGTGGATGGCGATGAAGTGGTCGGCGTATGCCTCAGCCTGCGGGCCGGTGAGGAGCTGCTGCCCTGCGTACTGCGAGACGGTTGGGATCATCGCGGCGGTGATCTCGCTGCCGGCCTTGGGGTGTTCGAAGGCTGCCTTGGTTGGGAAGAAGATGTCCTGTGCGGCGAGTTGGTTGTGGACGTTGTTGTGGTCGTAGCTGTAACCCCACATCAACAGTCCGCCTGCCACGAGCAGGACGACTACGAGGACCAGCCCGACGGCGCTGGTGAGAACGTCAAAGACTCTGCGGCGCATGAGACGGCTCCTGTCGGTGGGGGTACACGACAAGATCGTTGTCGTGTGTTCCCGGCCGAAGATTGGAGCCGGTGGCGCGTATGCCAGCCGAGGGTAGAGGCGAAGCCATTACGGACTTTACCAGTACTCCGGGCCCTCCCGAAGCGCTCGCGACGCTATTCCTTCGAGATCTGAGGCGAGCGATGTCTATGCTACCGGCACCAATCCGGCCGCGATCTCGCTGCCCGAACCGTGATGAGCTCCCGCGAGACCAAACATCTGCGAGTCCTGATTGCCAACGAGCGCAAGGACCGACTCGCGCTCGTCGCACCAATCGTCGTGGGACTCGGCCACGAGGTGATCGCACGCGAGATCGACGTCGCAGACGTCGGCCCCGCAACCGCCAGAGAGCGCCCCGACGTCGCACTCGTCGGACTCGGAAACAGCTCAAAGCACGCACTCGAGCTGATCGACAAGATCGTGCAAGAAGCCGCTTGCCCCGTCATCGTCCTGCTCCACGCCCGCGACCCCGAGTTCATCAACGAAGCATCCAAGCGAGGCGTCTTCGCCCACATCAGCGACGAGGACGTCGAGGACTGGCAGAGCGCGATCGACATCGTTCTGCGCCGCTTCGCCGAGTACCAGGACCTCCAGGGCGCATTCGGCCGCCGCGCCCTCACAGAGCGCGCCAAGGGCATCCTCATGGAGCGCCACGGCATCGACGAGGCCAGTGCCTTCGAGATGCTACGCGAGCAGTCCCGCGTCGACAACCGCAAGCTCATCGACCTCGCGACAGCAGTCGTCGACGGCCACCGCCTCCTCCCCCGAGTTCCCCACGCCCCAGCCGAGTCCAACTCAACCGGGTCGTGATGTGGATCTCGACCCCGCCCCTCGTCGTGAGGACGAGCGGGCGCGTGCCGTACTCGTGCCCTAGTTTGCCGATCAGCTCCGCGACGGTCGCGGATGGTCGGGCACGACGACGGCGGCTATCTCATCGCTACGTCGACACCAAGCTAGGCCAGCGCCGCGCGCTCGCACGCGCTCAGCAAGCTATGGCCGCCTATCAGGAACGCCAAGACGCCGCGACCGCCGAGGCACCCCGCTTGCACGTCGTCGCGTAACGCGGCGATGCCGCGCCCCTGGGCGGCCAGCGAGGTTGCGACTCATCACGTCGATGATTGCCTTGCGGCCATCGCAGAGCTGCCCGTCCTCCACGCCGTACCACTGCGCATCGGGCGCCAGCACTTCGCCCAAGACCTCCGGGCCACCCGCGATCAAGGCCTCCCACGCCCGGCGCACCAGCTCAATCTCAGGACTCTCGCCCATATCCATGAGTCTCGCGCATCCACGCGCGAACGGCTGCGGTCCTGTTCCGGTCCCTTTTGGCGCCCGCTGCGGTCTGTTTGCGGTCTCCAGACCCACGAACAGCCGCGAACACGAGCGAACACGCTCCCGCGATGCTCAGCGTGTTCGGGGATATTCGCGCGTGTTCGCTGCTGTTCGCGGTTCCCTAAGACAATCGGGGCGAACGGTTAGAGAACCAGCAAACACGGGGGCTTTCGGCCGCCTGCGGTCCCATTTGCGGTCCTCATACCGCTTCCATACCGGGCTCCGAGCCTATCGGAGCCCAGCGTATGCCATGCTAAACGCGCGTATAGCTTTCTTTCGGCGCCTTCCACAACCTCGTTACCAATGCTGCGACCGGAGCGCTCCTGGCCTCCGTGCCGCGGATCATCTTGCGCCACGCGTGTGATGCTGCCAACGCCGTCGCGCGGCGATGGGGAGTATTTCTAGCTGGCGGAGACGGACGCAAGGGCCCTGGTGGCCTCGGTCACTATGTCGCCGAGACCGAGTTCGTTCAAACGATAAAGGGCCTCGCCGAGCTGCCCACCAATCTCCAGCAGGTCCGTTTCCTGCGGAACGACTGCCTCCACGACCGCCGGCCGATCAGTAGGTCGCCTAACTGCGCCCAGTCGGCCGCCCTGGATCGGACCAAGCTCGGCCGCCGCGTAGCAGGCCTGCTTGACCGCGTCAACCAGCAGCGCCGGACGATCATGACGCCCTTGCAACTGGCTCAACTCAAATAGCTGGCCGCCCAAATGCTGACCCCGAGCGAACGCCCCCTCCGAGTCCCCGATCGGCGTCGTGTCCGTCCCACGCACGCCCACTGTGTCCAGCGCTCGAGCGGCCCACTCGACTCCCACACTGAGCGCTGTCCACGCCTCTTCGCGCTGGGCGAAGACATCCTCATCCTCACGACTCAGAAGAGCATCCAGACGCGCGGTGGCGCTCATATCATCCCGCGCCGCGACCGCAATCAGGCGGCCACCCAGGGTGCCACCGTAGAAGATGGGCTCAACCGCCATGACCAAATTGTACTCTGGCCAGGTGCTGCTGCTAGCTACAAACCACTGTGGACCGACTACGTCAGCGCGTTCGGGGCCGCCGTCGGCATCTTGGTCGCCGCCGGCGCCTTCGTCGTGGCACTTCGCAGCGCGCGTGATTCCCGCCGCAGTGCCGACGCCGCGGAGACGACCGCAGCCAGCGCACACGAGCAACTCGTGCTTGCCCGCGCGGAGCACGAGCAACTGGAAGCCGACCGCCGACGCCGCCCCATAATTGAGCGTATCCATGTCAGCGCAATCGCTTCCGGCCCCGGCGAGGAAGACCCGCCCGCTGGCGTGTTCAGCATCGGCTTGACCAACATCGGCGATCGCGACCTACAAGACGCCGTCCTGACGATCCTGTTCGATCGTGCATCCGCTGCCCAGCTCACGAACCGCTGGGGTCAACCCGACCTCGATCAATCCCGCGACGCGACACAGGAGGGCTGGCCCGGAGTCGAAGGCCCCCCAGAGAGCTTCTACTTCTTCGCGCGGCCCATCACCGTGCAGGCCGGCGTGTCATTCGTCCAGTACGTGCGTATCCCGCGTGCGGGCCGCTTCCCAATCCGCGTAAAGTTGTTCCACGCGACACTGGACCGACGCGGCGCTTGGACGGACCGCTGGATTGAGGTCGTCGACCCCACCGGCAAGACAACGGTGATCGATATCGGCCAAGGCCACCGAGACGGACCATACGACGGTCGCGACGCCGACTTCGATCCGCCCGAAGACCGTTGATGCTGCGGTCTTTTTGCGGTCCCTTTTCGCGCCCGCTGCGGTCCGTTTGCGGTCTCCAGACCAACGAACAGCCGCGAACACGAGCGAACACGCTCCCGCCAGACTCAGCGTTTGCGGCGATTTTCGCGCGTGTTCGCTGCTGTTCGCGGTTCTCTAAGGAAATCGGGGCGAACGGTTAGAGTTGGCTTTATTATGCGGTTTTGGGCCGTCTGCGGGGGGATTTGCGGGGGTCCAGACCACACCCATGCTCGGCTCGGCGACTGCTCAGACCCCGTGTATGCCATCGTGAACGGGCGTATCCCTCAGCGCGGGTGATCCGCTACCTGGGTAGGTGCGGCTGAGACTCGCTCCGAGACCAGCCTATGGCCCCTCCGAACGTCCCGCGACCCCGATACGCTCAAGACCATGAGCAGCGTTGCTACCGAGGAGCTGATCGAGCGCGCCGGCCGCGCGCTGATCGACGCTGCACCCGTGCCGGCCAAAGTGATCCTGTTCGGCTCGCACGCTCGCGGGGACGCTGACACGGGCAGCGATCTTGACTTCCTCGTGATCGAGCGCGAGGTCGAGGACCGTCTCGCTGAGGCCGTCCGACTGCGGAGCGCGCTACGAGGCTTCGGCGCCCCGGTGGACGTGATCGTGATGGACGAGGCGCTAGCGCAACGGCGCGCCAAGGTCCGAGGCACGATGGTCGAGCGCGCGCTGCGCGAGGGGCGCCTTGTCGCCGAGTCCTGAGCACGTCGAGTACGCCGAGACGCTGCTCCGCCTCGCCGACGCCGACCTCTACGCCTGCCGAGTGCTCGCCGACGCTGACGATCTGGCGGATGGCGCCGTTGGATTCCATGCGCAGCAGGCAGTCGAGAAGGCCCTCAAGGTGGCGATCGTCCTCGCCGAAGCTGAACTGCCCCGCACCCACGACCTCGAACAACTCAGGGAGCAAGTCGAAGCCACGGGAGCACAGCTCCCCTCTGAGCTTGCGGGCGTGGATTGGCTGACGCCGTGGGCGGTCGCCCTCCGCTACGACGAGCCAACTGCGCTCGATCGCGCAGCGGCGCTCGCGTTGGCCGAGAGCGCCTGTAGCTGGGCCAGGACACTACTTAGCTGACCTAGCACTAACGGCTCGTACTGCCCAACACTCGCCGTACTTCGAAGGCATTTCAGGCTCCAGCGAGTCAGGCGCAGGATCGTGCGCAGGCCTCCTACTGACCCAGTTAATCGAGCGGGCTAGTCGGTTGCTACGAAAAGCGTGCAGCTACCTGCAAAATATCGGCGCCCTCCAACTCCACCGTTTGATCGCCCTCTCTTACAAACACCTTGCCGCCAACTGTAGAAGGAGCATCTTGAGCCGGAACGTTTATCACCAGAACTCCTAGACCGAAATATTCGGTAAATGTCAGGCTCGCAAGGACCGCCCCCTTGAGCGGCTGACTCAACTCTGAGTTCGCAAGAGCAGATCGAATCCGGCCGACATAATCCTCCATCTTCTCTTCCAGCGAGTCGGCCTCACGCCGAATGCCCACAACATACCTACGGCCAACCTTGCGCGGCTGGACGTCATACAGCTCACTGACCCGCTTGCTATGCGCCTCAGTATCAGCTACCCCGAGCAGCAGTGCCCCCGACCGACCGGCTCCGTTGTTTGCGATCGCACATACAGATCGCACAATCTTATCGAGCATCTTGGGGTCGAGCTCGCGGCTTGCATCCAGACGCAATAGACCCTGCTTGAGCTCGTAGTGGGGTCCCTCTATCTCCGAGCGCCGTATTGCGTCGTCGATATCCGTAGCCGTCTGGTTGTCATAAAGGCTCCGCTCGGTTGCAGGGACGAGGTGCGGACGAATCAGTCCCTTAATCGTGTCGATGTTGCGCTGCCTCTCTTCGGGCGAGGTAGAACCACGGCTGGTGTCAATGCGCTTGTCAAGCGCCGTCAGTGATTTCCTGACTTCCGAGTAGTCGCCGATCTGCAGGCCATCACCAACCAGCAACTCATGCATCGCTATGGCGAGAACCGCAAACAATGCGGGAAAGGGATTTGTCGTCTGCTGAGAGAACAGTAGAGATCTAAGTTTGATCGAATTTCCGTCATTCTCAGAGAGGGCGCGGACCTCATCCACGACGTACTTGAACTCACTTGAGAACTTATCGGGCCCGTAACTGGCCAGTGCAACGTCGATTCGATTGCTCTCGCTTGACTCCTCGCGATATATTGCGTCCAGTGCATCCTTTGATCTCGCTAGGATCGCGCCGCTTACGATGGACGCAGCTATATCGGCAATGCACTGCTCATCCATGGAGTCACGAAGATCGGTAGAGCGCAAAATCCCTTAACTTACCCAGAACACGTCACTGGCTGCTACCTGGTAACCGTGACGGGTCTTGGGCAAATCGATGCTTATTGACGGCATATCTGCAAGCGCGACGGTATCGCCAGACACGTCGCCCCTGATCGCGCTCGACAAGTCGCGCACCATCTGAGAGAACCCATTACCCACGCCCGCCTGGCGCCGCTCCTGGTCACTGAGCCGGTGACCGTAAGTGTTAATCCGCGAAAACACCTCGTCAATCTCAGCGTCGGTGGCGCCACGCATAATGGATATCGCCATCGAATAATCCAAATACGTCCCCACCTCGCGAGCTGGCAACTTCTCGGGATAGTCCGTTGAGATTGTGAACGCGCCTTCGCTGACTCGTGTGTTCGCCGTAGGAAACTGAGTTACGTCAAAGACACGGTCGGTGTCCGTAGGGAAAGCCGTCTCAATGAACGACATCAGAGTATGGAGTCTCTGTAGGCCATCGATTACCTCGTAATCGCCACTATCACGCTCAGCAAGAAGGATGGCCGGAATAGGATATCTGCGCAGTACCGACTCAACCAGCTTTTGCTTCTCCTCAAGCGTCCATACAAGCTTGCGCTGGTACCGCCGGTTCACCCAGAGCTTTCCGTCGGCGTACCACGCGTAAAGGGACTGGACAGACTTTGGGCTAGAGTCGAGATCTGCCATGGCGGTAGCTTCCCAGATCTACCGGCCGGATCGACAGTGAGTTGTGCTGCGACTGGGACAGCAAGCCTCGCGACCAAGTACGCAGCATCCTCCCGGTATCTGGGAAGACGTCCTACAGCATCGGTGTTTCGTGGCGCTGCGGGGGATTTGCGGTGGGATTGCAGTCCCGCTGCGGGGGATTTGCGGGGGCCGCGACCACCGAAAGTCCGCAAACACGGGCGAAACGACCGACGCCAATCTCCAGCGTCCTTCGGGCCTTTTCGCCAGCATTCGCTGGCTTTCGCCCACGTTCGCAGACAACTAGCTATATCGGGGCGCCCGGATTCGAACCGGGGACCTCGCCGACCCGAACGGCGCGCGCTACCAGGCTGCGCCACGCCCCGACGCACCGCCAGTATCCCACACCGGCCTGCCCGTCGGGTACATGCCTCCCGCCTGCTGACACACCACGCCCGCTCGCCGGCCACACTGCCCCGACTGCAGGGCACAAGACCGCCCGCCGCGCACTGAGGCCCACACCGAACTCGCCACGCCGGTTATGGTCGCCCAGTGACCGCAGCCACGTCCGACGTCCTCGCCGAGCTCGACCGCCTGCTCGAGCCAGCACGCTTCAGCGACTACTGCGTCAACGGCCTGCAGGTCCCCGGACCCGACCACGTCGACACGATCGCCACGGGCGTGTCCGCCGGTGCACAGCTGTTCGAGCTCGCCGCCGCCGAGCGTGCAGGCCTGGTCCTCGTCCACCACGGCCTCTTCTGGGCCCCCGGCGTCCAAGCGATCGACGCCGTGCTCGCACGCCGCCTGCGACTGCTGTTCGACGCCAACATCGCGCTCGTCGCCCACCACCTTCCCCTCGACGCTCACCCCGAACTCGGAAACAACGCGTTGCTAGCCGACGCCCTCGGCGCTGAGCGGCGCGAGCCGTTCGCTCTGCATCGCGGCGAGCCGATCGGCTGCCTCGCCACCCTGCCCGGACAAGGCGAGTCCGCCGGCCACGGCGAGCCCGCCAACCCCCAGCAGGGGATGCCCGCAGACGCCAACCCCGGCCAGGGCATACCCGCCGAAGACCTCTTCGCGCGCGTACGCGAGATCACCGCCCGCGAGCCGCTCGTGCTCGGCGCCGGCCCCGCCCGCGTGCGCCGCCTGGCCATCGTGTCGGGCGCCGGCGGCGACTACCTCGCCGACGCCGCCGCCGCAGGCGCAGACGCCCTGCTCACCGGCGAAGTCGCCGAGCGCGCCAGCACCCACGCGCACGAGCTCCGTTTGCATCTGATCGCCGCCGGGCACTATGCAACCGAGACGTTTGGGGTGCGGCGCCTCGGCGAGCTGCTCGCCCAGCGGTTCGCTTTGCGCCACGTCTTTCTTGATGTCCCAAATCCCGTCTAAGCTGGACGCCGGCAACATCGATGTGTCTCAATGTCAATCCTTCACCACCAGCCCTAGAGCTGGGGCTCGCGCGGCCCGTCCCAACGCATCCGGTCACCAGCCACTACCATTGACATGTCCGTTTGACTGATCAAGGAGGAGAGTCCCTGATGGAGGTCACCACCGCCTCCGCCTCGTCTACCGGGTCGCGCACCATCGCCGACCTCATCCCCCGCGCCGCCGACGCGTACGCCGACAAGATCGCCGTGCGCTACAAGAGCGATGGCGCCTGGCATGACGTGACCTACGCGCAGCTCGCCGACACCGTCCAGGAGATCGCGCTCGGCCTCATCGACCTGGGCATCGAACCCGGCGAGCGGGTCTGCATCCTCGCCAACACGCGCCCCGAGTGGTCCTACGTTGACATGGCCGCCACCTCCGCCGGCACCGTCGTCGTACCTATTTACCAGACCAACTCGCCCGAGGAGTGCCTGTGGGTGATCTCCGACTCAGAAGCCTGCGCCATCGTCTGCGAGGACGAGGAGCAGCTCGTCAAGATCGCCGCCATCCGCGAGCAGGTGCCCAACCTGCGCACCATCATCGTCATGGACCCGCCCGCCGTCGCCAACAACGGCTCGGCCAACGGCTCCACCAACGGGGCCGTCGCCAACGGATCGAGCGCAGGCGTCCTCGCGCTCGGCGCCATCCCGCTGGCGGACGTACGCGAGCGCGGGCGCGCGCGGGCCGGCGCCAACGGGGTCGACGAGCTCGAAGCGCGTCGCGCCGCAGTCTCGCCCGACGATCCGTTCACGTTCATCTACACATCGGGCACCACCGGGCCGCCCAAGGGCTGTGTGCTCAGCCACAAGAACTACCGCGCGATCGTCAACATGATCGCCACCGCCCGCGAGATCACCGGCGACGAGGTCACCTACCTGTACCTGCCGCTCGCGCACTCCTACGCGCTGCTCGTCCAGCTGGCCGCCTTCGACCTGGGCAGCACGCTCGCCTACTTCAGCGGCGACACCAAGCAGATCCTGCCTGAGCTGATGGAAGTCCAGCCCACCTACCTGCCGTCCGTGCCGCGCGTGTTCGAGAAGATCTACACGGTCGCCCAGGGCGCCATCGCAGCGCAGTCGCCCGAGGAGCAAAGGCGCGCGCACGAGGCCATCAGCTTGGGCGTGCAGGTCCGCGACATGATCAACCACGGCGAACCCGTCCCCGAGAACATGCAAAAGCAGTTCGACGAGGCCGACGAGCTGCTGTTCAAGAACGTGCGCGCGCTGTTCGGCGGGCGCGTTCGCCACGCCACCAGCGGCGCCGCGCCAATCGCCCACGAGATCCTCGAGTTCTTCTACGCCTGCGGCGTACCAGTGTTCGAGGGCTACGGCATGACCGAGACCGCCACCGCCGCCACCATCTCCACGCTCGAACACCACCGCTTTGGCACCGTCGGGCGCGCGCTGCCCGGCGTCGAGCTGAAGATCGCAGACGACGGCGAGATCCTCATCAAAGGCCCCAACATCTTCAACGGCTACCACAAGCGCGCCGAAGCCAACTTCGGCGCGGTCGTCGACGGCTGGCTGCACACCGGCGACCTCGGCTCGATCGACGCCGACGGCTACCTCACGATCACCGGGCGCAAGAAGGACATCATCATCACCGCCGGCGGCAAGAACCTCACGCCCGCCAACATCGAGAACGACCTCAAGCAGTGCCGCTGGGTCTCCCAGGCGGTCATGTACGGCGATCAGCGGCCCTACCCCGTCATGCTGATCACGCTCGACGAGGAAGAGATCCCCATCTTCGCCCGCGAACACGACCTGTCCGAGGACATCCCCTCGCTCGCCCGCGAGCCCGCCGTGCGGGAGCTGATCCAGGCCGAGCTCGACCGCGCTAACGCCAAATACGCGCAGGTCGAGCAGGTCAAGAAGTTCGCCATCCTCGACCACGACCTCAGTCAGGCCACCGGCGAGCTCACGCCCACGCTCAAGGTCAAGCGCAACGTGGTCAACGAGAAATACGCCGACCTGTTTGACGCGCTGTACGCCAGCTAGCGTGCACGTCGCGCCATAGCTGCCAAGATAGGCAATAGATGCGCAGCGACCCATCCGAGACCGGCGGGCTGTTCGTCGGGCGACGCCCCGGCACCGCGCCCACGCACTTTCGCACGCCGCCCGAGCGCGGCAGCTCGGTGCGCCAGCGAGTGGACAGCTCGCTGGCCAACCTGCTGATCGCCGGCATCGCCTTTCTCAGTTTGCTCTGCTGGGGCCCCATCCCGCTGGCCTGCCTGTGGATCGGATCCCAGATCGACTACCACTCCGGCAGCGTCAGCTTCGGCATCTTCAGCGCGTTCGTCGCCCTGTTCGCGCTGCTGTTCGGCGCGCTCGCCTTGATGCGCCGCCTCGACAACGCCTGGATCCTCGTGCGCCGAGCCGCCGGCCACGACCAGCGCGTGGGCGCACTCGGGCGCGTGTTCGCCGGCACCGCCGCCTTCTGCGCGCTCGCGGTCCTGTTCTGGTTCGTCATCATCCACGGCCCCGGGCTCAGCCTCGTCTCCAGCGGCGGCGAAACAGCGCAATGAGCGCCGCGTGCTCCCGGCAGGCAGCGCCCTAGCGATCGCTGCTAGAACCACATAGCTGTGGGCCTGCTCGATTACTACAAGCAGTTCGAGGGGATGACCGAGGATGAGGTCAACGCCGAGCTGCGCGAGGAAGCTGCCGAGCGCCGGCGCAAAGCGCTCGCGCGTGTGGAGACGCTCGACCTCTCCCAGACCACTTGGCCCGAGCTGCCCCACCCGCGCATCGTCAACGCCATCACCTTCGTCGCCAGGCGCGGCCTGTACCGCTACCCGCACCTGCAGGGCTCCACGCTGCGCAACGAGCTCGCCGCGCGCCACGGCCTCGACGACCCCTCCCGGCTGATCCTCGGCAACGGCGCCGCCGAGCTGCTCAGCGCCGCCACGCGCGCCTTGATCGAGCCCGGCCAGCAGCTGCTCACCTACTGGCCCTCCTACCCCCTGTATCCGATCATGGCCCGTCGCGCCCACGGCCGCGCCCAGCGGGTGGCCGGCGGCGTAGACGAGCTGCTGGAGGCCGCACGCGAGGAGCACGCGCGCGTGATCGCCCTCGCCAGCCCCAACGACCCCACCGGCGAGCTGCTGCCCACCGACCATCTGCGCCGGCTGCTCGAGGGCCTGCCCGACAACGTGGCCGTGCTGCTGGACGAGTCGCTGGTCGAGTTCTCAGACGCCCAGCCGCACAACTCGGCGCTGGAGCTGCTCGAGGATCACCCGCGCCTGCTCGTCTTTCGCAGCTTCTCCAAGGCGTGGGGGCTGGCCGGGCTGCGCATCGGCTATGCCATCGGTGGGCCGCGCTCGGGCGACCTGCTGGCCGAGCTCGAGCCCGACCTGGGCGTCTCCGAGGTCTCCCAGGCGGGCGCCCTGGAGGCGCTGCGCAGCTGCTCTGAGCTGATCGAGCGGCGCACGCGCGAGCTGTGCGCCGAGCGCCCGCGCCTGATCGCAGCTCTGCGCGAGCGAGGCTTTGAGGTCAGCAACAGCCAGGCCAACTTCGTCTGGGCCGCCCACCCCACGCTGGCCGGCGCCGAGCTGGCCGCACGCCTGGCCCAGGCCGGCATCCTCGTCGCCAGCGGCGACGCGCTCGGCGAGCCCCGCCACGTGCGCATCGGCCTGCACCGCGCCAGCACCTCCGAACGGCTGCTCGGCGCGCTCGACAAGATCCTCTCCACGCCCGACGCACACCCGAGCGGGGCGAGCGGCACGTAGGTCAGGCGCTGCTCGAGCCCGCCTGGCGCAGCAGCGCGCCCGTAGTGCCCTCGAGGATCTTGCGCCACGCGCTCACCTCCTCCTGCTGCTCGTCATCGAAGTGCTCGACCACCTGGCGCACCCGCTTCGCCGAGATTTCCAGGCCGTGGCGGTCGGCCACCGTGCGGTAGCGCTCGTATTCGCTGGCCAGCTGCTTGGTCACCGACTCGAAGCCGTGGCGTGCGATCTCCACGCGCGAGGTGAAGCTCATCATCGACGTCTCAAACATCAGCTCGTCGGTCGGCTGGGGCTCGATCAGGATGATGTCCACGCCCGGGTAGCGGTCCTCCCAGCCCTTGGCCAGTTCGTGCAGGCGCTGGTGCGCCACCAGCTTGAACACCTGGTAGCCGATCTGCGCAAGGCCCATGTCCGACACGTGCTTGGCGCGCGAGCCGCGCATCGTCTTGACCGTGCCCGAGAAGTCGTTGATGAACGGCACGATCGGGTTGATCACCACCACCAGTTTCGCACCCGCCTGCACCGCCAGGTCCAGGTTGGTCGTCGACACGATCCCGCCGTCGATCAGCTCGCGGTCGTTGACCTGAACGGGCGCGTAGACCATCGGCAGCGCACCCGACGCACGCACCGCCGTCGAGATCGGCACGTTTTCTGCGCCCTCGATGCCGAACACCACACGCTCGCACGTATCCAGGTCGGTCGCCGTCAGATACAGCTCGCACGCCAGCTCGCGAAAGTCGTCGGTGCGACCCGGCTCGCTGAGCACTTCGTGCAGGTAGCGCTCGATGCCAGCGCCCGTGTACATGCCCGACGGCAGTCCCTCGGCGAGCCCCAGCACCACGTCCATCAGCGACACGCCGCCCGGCTGGGAGATCACCTGGCGGGCCAGCGACAGCGCGCGCAGTGGCAGCAGCGCCCCCTTGCGCGCGAATTCCGCCAGGTTCAGATGCAACAGATCGCCCAGGTCGATGTCTTTGAAGGGCGGCGCGCCCTGGCGCGTGACCACCCTCATCATCTCCTCCGGCGTCACGCCGTTGGCGCACAGCGCCGCGATGAACGAGCCCGCCGACGTGCCCACGTAGACGTCAAAGTTGTTGACCGTGCTGTTG
>DATNLQ010000270.1:0-28916 GCA_035602785.1 Solirubrobacteraceae bacterium | reverse complement strand
GTCTGTCAAGACGAGCGCGGGGGCCGGGGCGATCCGCTCGCGCGGGGGCTCTGACCGCAGCCGCTGTGACTGCAGCGACTCGGGCGTCCCTTCGCCGGCCATGCACTCCAGCAGCGCCTCCGCGCGCGTGGAGGGCGCGTGGTTGCGTGGCCAGTCCTCCAGCGCGCCGGGGCGGTGGCACTCGCAGCGCCGCCCGCCCTCGATCGAGACCGGCACCGGACTCGAGCACGCGTCGTCGGCGACCGGACAGCGGGCGGCAAAGGCGCAGCCGGCGACCGGGCGGCGGGGATCGGGGGGCTGCCCGGCAAGCGTGGGCAACTCGCCGCCCGCGAGCAGGCCGTCCAGGCGCGGGCGGCTGGCGAGCAGGCCGACGGGATAGGGATGGCGTGGAGCGAACAGCACCTGAGCGGCGGTCCCGCACTCCACGATCCGCCCGGCGTATGCCACCGCGATGCGATCGCACAGGCGGGCGGCCACGCCGAGGTCGTGGGTGATCAGCAGCAACGCGGTGCCGCGTTGACGGGCAGCGTCGGCCAGCAGGTCGAGCACGCGCGCCTGCGTGGTCACGTCCAGCGCGGTGGTGGGCTCGTCGGCGACGATCAGGCGCGGGTCGCGCGCGAGCGCCATCGCGATCATCACTCGCTGGCGCAGGCCCCCGGAAAGCTCGTGCGGGTAGCAGCGCGCCTTGACCTCCGGCTCGGGGATGCCCGTCTGGGCGAGCAGCTCCACCACCCGCGCGCGCTCCGCCCCGCCGGCCGCCTCGGCCACCTGCGTGCCGATTCGCATCGACGGGTTCAGGCTCCCCATCGGGTCCTGGAAGACGGCTGTGATGTAGCTGCCGCGCCTGGCGCGGCGATCCTCCTCGGAAGCCCTGAGCATGTCCTGGCCGTCGAGCAGTACGCGCCCGCCGAAGACGGGCCTGGGCGTAGGCGCCAGCAGCCCCAGCGCGGTCATCCCCAGCACGCTCTTGCCCGAGCCCGACTCGCCGACAAGCCCGAGGATCTCGCCGGGCTCGATCGACAGGTTGGCGCCGCGCACCGCATGCACGGGCCCGCTGGCCGACGGGAAGGTGACGTACAGGTCCTCGACCTCGAGGGCGTGGCTCGTCGCCACGATACTCATCGGTCCCCTCCGTATGTGGCGGAGTCCGCCAAGCGCGGGCCGCGATCTGAACGCTGTCGGGCCCTCATGCCGCGATCACCACGCCGTCGGGCTCGCCGGCCCTCGCGAACGCATCGAGCACCTCGTCGCTGCTCACCAGGCAGTCGCGCTGCAGGTAGCGCATCGCTGCCAGCGCCGCCTCGTGGGCGGCAAGCGAGGACCCGCCCACGCAGTCGCTGACCACCAGACAGCGGTAGTCGTGCTGGTGGGCGTCCGCGAACGTGTAGTGCACGCACACGTCCGTCAGCGCCCCCACCAGCACCAGCGTGTCCACGCCGTAGGACTTGAGCACCAGCGCAAGCTCGGTGGCAAAGAACGCCGAGTAGCGGCGCTTGCGGATCAGGTACTCGTCAGCGGTGGGTGCGATGCCGTCGGCGAGCTCAGTCGCGGCATCGCCCTCCAGGCAGTGGATCGTCTCCTCGCCGTCGAGCTCACGACCGAAGTCGACCAGCGTGCGCTTGTGCACCTCCTGGACGAAGATCGGCGGGATGCCGGCTGCGCGCGCGGCCGCGATGAGCGCGCGGATGCGCTCGTGGCGCTGCTCGCCGCCGGGCATGTGCGCGACGCCGTGCTCGCCCGCCAGCACCTCGCCCTTCTGGACGTCGATCACGATCAGCGCAGCCCTACCGTGCAGTTGCAAAAACGGGTCCTTTCAAATGCAAAAAACCCGAGAGAACACGATGTCTCCCGGGCTTTTGTCCCTCCGTGTAGGCGCGGCTATGTCGGTGCCGGCCCGCCCTCTCGGACCAGTCCTGCCGTCAGCGGCAGCGGAACCCTAGGGCAGCACGCACTATGCCCCCGCGCTCCCCGCGCCAACATGAGCAAGGGGCCAAAATCTGCGGGCGGTCGTTTAGACAACCGTTGCAACGAGACGCGACAGCTCGGCCACGAGAGCGCGGCCAGCGCAGCTCACGTATGCGACCGCGGGATCTCATACGCCCATGTCGCAATCCCGCCAGGCTTTGGCCGCTGCATCGGTCAGACTGGGCACATGGTTGAGGACTTCGAGCACTGCTATCGGGCCGTTCGGTCAAAGGACCCGCGCTTTGACGGCTGGTTCTTCACAGCCGTCACCAGCACCCGCATCTACTGCCGCCCCAGCTGTCCCGCCATGACGCCCAAGCGCGAGAACGTACGCTTCTACCCATCCGCCGCCGCAGCGCAGCAGGCCGGCTTTCGCGCCTGCAAGCGCTGCCGGCCCGACGCCGCCCCCGGCTCGCCCGAGTGGGACGGACGCGCCGACGTGGTCGCTCGCGCCATGCGCATGATCGCCGACGGGGTCGTCGACCGCCAGGGCGTGTCCGGCCTGGCCAACCAGCTCGGCTACAGCGTGCGCCAACTGCAGCGGCTGCTGGTAGCCGAGCTGGGAGCGGGACCGATCGCGATCGCCCGTGCGCAGCGCGCCCAGACCGCCCGCGTGCTGATCGAGACGACCACCCTGCCGATGATTGCAATCGCGCTCGCCGCCGGGTTTGCAAGCGTCAGGCAGTTCAACGACACCATCCGCACCGTCTTTGCCACCACCCCCAGCGAGTTGCGCAGGCGCGCGCACGCCAAGGCGAGCGATCCGTGGAGCACGGCGGACGCGAGCCCCGGCACGCTCACGCTGCGCCTGCCCTTCCGCCAGCCGCTGTGCCCAGACAACCTCTTCGGTCACCTCGCCGCCACCGCCGTGCCCGGCGTCGAGGAGGTGCGCGACGGCGCCTACAGGCGAACGTTGGCGCTCGAGCACGGGCCCTGCATAGTCGAGCTCACGCCCGCGCCCGGGCACGTCGGTGCCCGCATGACGCTCACAGACTTGCGCGACCTGACCGCCGCGATCGCCCGTTGTCGCTGGCTGCTGGACCTCGACGCCGACCCCGTCGCCGTCGACGAGTTGCTCGGCGCCGACCCAGACCTGCGGCCCGTCGTGCGCCGTGCCCCCGGGCGCAGGGTCCCGCGCTGTGTCGACGGCGCCGAGCTGGCCGTGCGCGCCGTGCTCGGCCAGCAGGTATCCACCGCCGCCGCGCGCACCAGCGCCGGGCGGCTCGTCGCCCGTTACGGCCAGCCAGTCGCCGATCCGCGCGGCGAGCTCACGCACCTGTTCCCCACCGTCGACTCGCTGCAGCGAGTCTCCGTGGCGATGCCCGCCAGCCGCCAGCGCTGCCTGACTGCGCTCGTCGATGCCCTCTGCAGCGGGCGACTGTCGTTGGCGCCCGGCTGTGACCGCGACGAGGCGATGGCCGTGCTCGACAGCCTGCCCGGCGTCGGCCCCTGGACTGCCCACACCATCGCCATGCGTGCGCTGGGCGATCCCGACGCCTTCCTCGCGACCGATCTCGGCGTGCGCCGCGCCGCGCAAACGCTCGGCCTGCCGCACAGCTCCGCCGCGCTCACCGCCCGTGCCAGCCGCTGGCGACCATGGCGCGCATACGCCGTCCAGTACCTGTGGTCTCAATCCACCCACCCCATTAACCGCTGGCCGGCGGTAGCCGGCCCCATCAAAACACTCAAGGAGGCAGCATGATCGCCACCGCACCCACGACCACCACGACCACCGTCGACAGTCCGGTCGGCCCGCTCACGCTCACCGCGCGCGACGGCTCGCTCAGCGGCCTGCACATGCAAGACCAGCGTCACGCGCCCGCGCGCTCGACCGAGTGGCAGCGCGACGACGGCGCGTTTGAGGAGGTCGTCGAGCAGCTGCAGGCCTACTTCGCCGGCGAGCTCACCCACTTCGACCTGTCACTCGCAATGGACGGCACACCATTTCAGCGTCGCGTGTGGGCCGCGCTGCGCGAGATTCCCTACGGCCAGACCATCAGCTACGGCGAGCTCGCGTCCTGGGTGGGTAGCCCCGGCGCCGCGCGCGCCGCCGGCCTGGCCAACGGACGCAACCCCGTCGGCATCATTGTGCCCTGCCATCGCGTCATCGGCGCCGACGGCAGCATGACCGGCTACGGCGGGGGGCTTCAGCGCAAGGTCTGGCTACTCGAGCACGAGGCCGCCCACCGCCCGCGCGCCGCCTGACCGCCGAGGGTCCAGGGTCGATGTGTCCCGTTGCGTTTGCCGATAGCCATGGTTATACGCCGCTGGCTCCGGGTAGTGGGTCAGTTTGAATTTCGGCCCCATGGGGGCCGTCGCAGAGTCTAGGGTCGCTGGGCATCTAATCAACCAGCGGCGCCGACGCGGAGGTCTAGTCCACGCCGACGCCTAGACATAGAAGGAGTGGTGACTCCCCCCATGCCTGACGAGAACCCTATCCTCGACCAAGAGCGCAAGTACGACGCGATAGAAATCGACGTCATCTACCTGCTGACCGCCCCCGATGAGCACCCGCCGATCTGGTCCGTAGCGGATGTCGGGCGTCAGATGGAAACCGGCGATCCGATGGCCGTCCTGCGCCCGCTCTGCTGTGCGGGCCTGATCCACCGCACCACAGACGATTTCGTGTTCGCCACGCCCGCCGCATACAAGATGGTCGGGCTCGTCGGCCGCGTCGGCTGACGCACGCTCAGGGCGCCACGTCGCGGGCCGGCGTGGCGCTGTCAGCGGCGCTACGATGCCCTCATGGCTGATTTCAGTCAGCTCGCGCACCGCGTCGTGCAGGCGACCATCGACGCCACGGAGCCGGGAGAGCAAGAAGCGGACGGTCCGCCGACGCCCGCGCAGGTCAACGGACGCAATGGCGGTCGGAAGGGTGGACCGGCGCGAGCGGCGAAGCTGACGCCCGAGCAGCGCTCGGCGATCGCCAAGAAGGCCGCTGAAGCCCGCTGGCGCAAGGAAACGACCAGCCCCTAGCGTCTATCGGCTCCGGCCGCTAGACTGCCTGTAGCACAAGTTCTCGTGAGCAAGGGCTGGCCCTGCCAGGCCAGCCCGATTCGGCCGGGCTGTCCGCACCGGGGCCACCAGAAGGTGCAACCCCTTGAACACTCGACCTAGCTCACGTCCCTACGCTCCCAGGTGCGTACTGAGTTTGCGGGGAAACTTGTGTTGCTGCCGTTGACGACCCGTTGAGAGCGGGTCCAGGCAGTTCCTCGGGCTGGTATGAGAGCGGCGCGAATACGCCCCGTCCCGGTAGCTGCTGAATACGTTCCGCCCGAAGCGCGATGTACCGCAGCGAGTTATAGACCGACGACGACGACAGGGGATGCCCCTCGCGGCGCAGGATCTCGCGGACATCGCCAGACATGATCGGTCGGTTCGCTCGATTCACGACCTCCTCAACGAGCTGGGCAATGCCTGGTGCTGCGTGGCCGTTCCCCATTTCCTCGGGCGCGGGCGGCTCCTGTGCGTCTGGCTCATCGGCAAGTTGGGAGGCGAGGAAGTCCACGACCGACCGCCATTTGGCGGTGGTCCGCTCAGCGTCCGCGAGTGCCTGCTCCGCCTGGCGCTGTTTGCGCGCCAGGTCCACCCGGTCCCGTAGGTCGATCACGAAGGCGTCTGTGGCCATGTGCGGGATTAAAGCACACGTTGGTACGGGAATCCCGGACCGCCAGTTACGAACTCGTGTTCGGCTCGAAATCCCGGACTTTGCCGTCCGATGGCTCAAGCATAATAGGTCAGGATGAATCGCTTGAGCACAGAAAAGCGCGCGCAGGTCATCGGCTGTCTAGTCGAGGGCATGAGCATCCGCTCCACAGTCCGGATCACAGGCGCAGCGAAGAACACGATCACGAAACTGGTCGTAGACCTGGGGGAAGCTTGCAGCGCCTACCAGAGCCACGTCCTGGTCGATCTGCCGTGCCGGACGATCCAGTGCGACGAGATCTGGAACTTCTGCTACGCCAAGGCCAAGAACGTCCCCGAGCAGCACAAGGGGAAGTACGGCTACGGCGACATCTGGACGTGGATCGCGATCTGCGACGACACGAAGCTGGTCCCGTCGTGGTTCGTCGGCCAGCGCACAGCGGAAGATGGGTTCCTGTTCATGATGGACCTGCGGACGCGGCTCAAGTATCGGCCGCAGATCACGACGGACGGCCTGAAAGCGTATGCGGCGGCGATCGGCTTCTCGTTCGGGGCGCAGGTCGATTGGGCCGTCCTGCAAAAGACCTATAGCTCTGACCCGTCAGGCGAGCGCCGCTACAGCCCCGCTGTCTGCACTGGCCTGGACATCGATGTCAAGCGCGGCGACCCGGACCCGGCGAAGATCAGCACGAGCTACGTCGAGCGCCAGAATCTCACGATGCGGATGGGCATGCGCCGCTGCACACGGCTGACCAATGCGTTCTCAAAGAAGGCCGAGAACTTCTCGCACGCCGTAGCGCTCCACTACATGCACTACAACTTCGCGCGGCCCCACACGAGCCTCAAGAACCCCTACCCTCGGACGCCCGCGATGGCGGCGGGCAAGGCGGATCACGTCTGGTCCTTGAAGGAGATCGCGGGGCTACTTGATTGAAACTGACCCACTACCTGGCTCCGGGCCTCCGGCACGCTCAGGCAGCGAGCTCGAACCATACGCGCGTGCCGCCCATCCGGTCCACGCCCCAGCGGCTGGCCTGCCGGTCGACCAGGAACAGGCCGTAGCCGCCGTTCGATCGCGCCGGGTCGCGGGGAATCACCGAAAAGCCGCTGCCGCGGTCGATCACCTCCACGCGCACGCCGCCCTCGTCGAGCACGCACACGCACAGCAGGATCTCGCTTGCCGGCGGCGCCTGCGAGTGCATCACCGCGTTGGACACCAGCTCTGAAACCAGCAGCGCCAGCGTGGACGCCTGCTCGCCATCCATCTCGCCGCGCTCGCAAAAGCCCGCGACCGCCGCGCGCGCCAGTGAGGGGGCCTGCGGGTCGCGATCGAGGTCCAGCCGCAGGGCCGGCGGGGCCTGGGCATCGCGCGCGCCTTTTGACAGTGCGGTCATTCGGGCGCCCGCTCTGTGAACGGCAGAGCGGTGTCGGCGCCCGTGATGCGCAGCACGAGGTTGGCAGACTCGTGGCGCGAAGGCACCAGCGAGAGCTGCCACGCCTCGCGCCGCGATCGCTCGCTGAGCTCGATCAGCAGACGCAGTCCAGATGAGTCCATGAAGGTCAGGCCGCTCAAGTCCAGGGTCAGTGGGGTTGGGCTCTCGTGTGTCGCTTCGATCTGCGCTTCCAGCAACGGCACCGTGCTGATGTCGAGTTCGCCGTCGATCGACAACTGTAGGTTTGCCCCCCGTACCTCTTCGCTAATCGTAATTCTCGCCTGCCTGACCATCGCCCCGCCTGCCTACGCCGTCGCACTCATGGCCGACGCCGTGCCCGCCCTCGTGACTTCATGCGCCTGCGCCCGGTCCGCGCCCGCGGTGCCGGCGACGGCTCGACGCAGCGCAATCGCCGCCGTATCGTCGCTGTGCGCGCCCGTCTGGAACTCCGCCAGCCTGCGCGCCAGACCGTCCACCATCTCGGCCGCCGGCCTGTCCGCCAGCTCGGCCACGGCCTCGCGCAGACGCCCGAGGCCAAAGCGCACGTCGCCCTGGCCCTGCGCGTCGGTGATCCCGTCCGTGTAGGCCAGCAGCGTGGCGCCCGGCTTCAGGTGCACCTCGTGCTCGCGCCAACACGCGTCCGCGAACGCGCCCAGCAGCGGTCCATGCTCGCCCAGCTCGCGCACGCCCTCAGAGCTGACGTGCAGCGGCAGCGGGTGCCCACCCACCGCCAGCGTCGCCCGGTCGCCCTGCAAGCGCACGCACATCGCCGTGCACACCGACAGAACCGGGCGCTTCTTGAGCGTCGCGTCCACGAACTCGAGCAGTCGAGACGGGCTGGCGTCGAACTCCGACGCGGTGCGCACCGTGTGACGGACCAGCGCAGTCAACGCCGCCGCGTCGATCCCCTTGCCCGTCACATCGCCGATCACGATCAGCCAACTGTCGCGCACCGCCCAGACGTCGTAGAAGTCGCCGCCCACCATGCTCGTCTCCACACCCGGCAGATAGATGCTCGCCAGCTCATAGCCCGTTATCTCCGGCAGCTGCTCGGGCAGCAGGCTCTGCTGCAGAGTACGCGCGATCGACGAGCGCGCGCTGTACAGCCTCGAGTTCTCGATCGCCACCGCCGCGCGCGCCGCCACCTGCTCGCTCAGCTCGAGGTCGAACCGGTCCAGTGCACGCCCTGACTCGGCACCCACGAGCGTCATCGCACCCAGGATGCGCTCGCCCAGACGCATCGGCACGATCAGGGCCGAGTGAAAGCCCACCGCGCGCAGCAGCTCCAGGTGGCGCTCGTCAATTGCCGCCACCACGAGCATCTCGTCGGGGATCTCCGCGTAGAAGACCGCCTCGCCGGTATGCAGAACCCGCCCGATGCCACGCTCTGGATCCAGCTGCTCGGGCACGTAGCCGCGCAGCGCTTCCGCCAGGCTCAGGCGCTGCGGGTCCACATGCGCCACCGCCACCGTCCTGCGGTCCCCGTCCTCGTCGAGCAGGTCCACCGCGCACCAGTCCGCGATGTCCGGAACGGCCAACTGCGCGACGTTGCGCAGCGTCTGCTCGTAGTCCAGCGATGACGCCAGAGCCGCGCTCGCCTGGGCCAGAAACGCGTCGCGCAGCTCCGCGCGCTTGCGCTCGGTGACCTCCTCGATGATCGTGATCGTCGCCTCCACCTCGCCGTCCTCGTCCAGCAACGGAGCGGCCTTGAGCAGGTTCCAACGCTCCGCACCCGTTTCTTGGTGGACCGTCCTGATAAGCAAGGGCTCGGCCTGCTCGCCGCGCAGGATGCGCACCGAGGGGATGTCGTCCATCGAGATCACACCGCCGTCCTCGCCCCACACCAGGTAGTCCTTCATGATCTGCGCCGGCGGCGTATCGCGCAGCTGCTCCCACGAGTCAAAGCCCAGATGCGCGATCGCAGCGCTGTTCGCGTACAGGAAGCGATGCTCGCGATCGCGGATCGTCACCGCGTCCGTCAGCGAGCCCACGATCGCCTCGAAGCGCCGCTCGCTCCCGCGCAGCGCGTGGCGCAGTTCCTGCACGAGCTGCTCGCGCTCGCGCTCTGCTTCGGCCAGATCCTGGATCAGCTGCTCGCTGTCAAGGCCCATCAGACCATTATCCCCTGCATTTGCCCTGAGCCTGGGGGCACCGGCTCAGCGCTTCTTGTCGTCCACCGCCCGCGAGGCGGAGCGCGCTGCGCCGCTGCGGGCGCCTCAAGCGGTCGGCGTCTGCAGATGCTCGGACACGCCCGTTATGTCCAGCAGACGCTGGACCTGCGGCGAGCCGCGCGTGACCGCGAACTGCTGAGCGCGCTCGCGGCATTGATCACGCAGCGACAGGATCGCGCGCAACCCTGTCGAGTCGATGAACTGAAGCGACTGCAGGTCGAGCACGACCATCGTCTCGGGGTCGACCTCGGCGCTGTCGAGGGCGCTCTGCAGCAGCGGAGCCGAGGCCATGTCCAATTCGCCGTCCAAGTCGACCACAACCCGGTCTGCCTCGCGCCTGACGGTGATGCCCAGCTGGTCCTCAACCCCCATAACCATGGATTCTAGCTGCTCGCCGTCGCCGCCATCATCACGGGCACAGCCCTCAGCAAAGGCGCACGGCCAGCAGCGCGATGTCGTCGCGAAGCTTGCCCTGCGCATGTCGCAGGGCGGTCTGCTCGATGCGGGCGAGCATCGCCGCGAGGTCGAGACCCGGCGCCTGGGCGCATAGCGCCAGCAGGTCCCGCTCACCGAGCCGGTGGTCTGATCTGCCAGCCTCGGGAAGTCCGTCGGTGTAGAGCAACAGCGTCTGGCCGGGGCGCAGTTGCGTCTCCACCTCGGCCACGTCGATCGGGTCGATCACGCCGAGCAGCGTGCCGGGCCTGCCGACCTGGGTGGCCTGCCCGCTCTCGTCGATGACCAGCGGCGGCGGGTGCCCGGCGAGCGTGACCGTCAGCTGGGCGGGCTGCCCCGTCCCCGCATGGCACATCGTGACCAGCGACGCCGTGCACAGGTCCGCACCCATCGGTTGGCTGCGCAGCGCCCGGTGCAAGGTGCCCAGCATTCCCGTCGGCGTCTGGCCGAGCATCGCCGCGGCGCGCAGCGTGTGGCGCGCGAGCGCGGTCACGCCCGCCGCGCGCGGCCCCTTGCCGCAGACGTCGCCGATCACCAACAGCCAGCGATCGGCGCCGTAGGGCAACACGTCATAGAAGTCGCCGCCCACGTCGTTGAGCTCTCCCGCCGCGCGGTACAGGGCCTCGATCTGCACGCCGGGCACCTCCGGCAAGGACTCCGGCAGCAGGGCCGCTCCGAGGACATGCGCGATCCTGTTGCGCTCCGTGTACAGCCGCGCGCTTTCCACCGCGGTACCCGCACGCCGGGCCAGCCGCACGGCCAGTGCCAGGTCGGCGTGCGAGAAGCTCCGCCCGGAGTCCGAGCAGATGAGCGTCACCGCGCCGAGCGTTCGCGCGGGCGCGGCCAGCGGCGCGATGATCACCGACCTCGCGCCGATCCCCTGCAAGAGCTCGAGGTGCTCGTTGTCCGTCGCGTACGCCGCCAGCGCGTCCGGGTCCACCTCCGCGTACAGGCGTGGGCGCCCGCTGCGGATGACCTCCGGCACGCCCGCAGGGTCCTGCGGCGCCGGGCGATATCCGCGGTCCAGCCGTTGTGCCAGCGCGACCATCGCCGGATCGCGATGGTGGATGGCCACGCGTTCGATCTCGCCGTGCTCGTTGACGACGTCGACCGCGCAGCCGTCGGCGATCTGGGGCACCGCCAGCCGCGCGATGCCCTGAAGCGTCTCGGAGTAGTCCATCGAGGAGGCCAGCACGCGGCTGGCCTCCGCCATGAAGCTCTCCGCCAGCTGGGCCCGCTTGACCTCGGTGATGTTCTCGAACACGTTGACCGCAAACAGCACGCGGCCGCTCTCGGGGTCGATCACGGGCGACGATCGCACGATCAGCCAGCGCTCCTCGCCGGTCGCGCGCACGACGTTCCTGACGAGCAGCGGCTGCGGACGCTCGCCC
This sequence comes from Solirubrobacteraceae bacterium, assembly GCA_035602785.1. Lineage (GTDB taxonomy): Bacteria > Actinomycetota > Thermoleophilia > Solirubrobacterales > Solirubrobacteraceae > Palsa-744. The sequence goes on along the minus strand of DATNLQ010000270.1, from coordinate 17,858 downwards.
TTGAACAGGCGTCTGCCCGGCATCTGATCGAGCGCAAGCTCGCGGCCCTGCTCGTCGAGCACGAGGAAGCGCTCCATGATCGAGCCTGGACGCGCCTGCATGAGCTCCTCCGGCGAGCTTGCCTGCAGCAGCTCTGCGGCGGCCTGGTTGGCGAACACCATCCGCCCCCGCGCGTCCATCAGCGTGATCGCCTCGGCGAGGTTGACGAGGATGGCTGCCAGGCGCTGCTCGACCTGGCGAACCTCCGAATAAAGGCGCGCGTTGTCGATCGCCAGGGCCGCGCGCCTGGCAAGCTCGCAGGCCAAGCCCAGATCCTCGCCGCAGTAGGGCTCGCAGTCTCCCAGGCGCAGCACCGACAGGGCTCCAAGCGTGCGTCCTCGCGCCACCAACGGGGCCACCGCCGCCGAGCGGTAGCGATGCTCGATCATGAAGCGCGCATGCTCGGAGCCCTGGGCAAAGGAGCGCATCAGCATGTCGCTCATCTCTGCCAGCAGCATCGGCTCGCCGCTCGCGATCACGCGCGCCACCGGATGTTCGCCGTTCGGGTCCAGCGGATGACGCCGGCGCAGGGCCTCCAGATCGTGGGCGAGCCCCACATCACCAGACGCCACCGCGACCTCCCTGATCGCACCGCCTGCGTCGTCGCACAGGTCGATCGTGCACAGGTCCGCCAGGCGCGGCACCGTCAGCTGCGCCACCTGCTGCATGGTCGTCGCCAGATCCAGGGAACTGGCCATCACCGCGCCCGCCTCGACGAGCAGTTCCACGGCGATGTCGCGCGGGGGCGCCTTCTCTGTCATGGGCTCTCTGTTCCAGGCTGGCCCACGCCTGCCGGCGCCGAGTCGTTGCCCCCGTGCGCCTACAGGCCGGAACTTAGCCAGGACGCATCAGTATCGCAACGGGACTGCTACTGCGCCCGCGCCGGCGCGCAAACTCAACCCAGGCTCAGAACCTCTTTCAAAAGATCGGCACGCCCGGATGCGCCCCTGGACACGGCGCTGGATCGCCACGTACCGGCTTGCCCGTGCTACCAGCACGGCCTTCACCGGCCCGCGTCGCCCAGCTTGGTCCATGAACGCCCCGACCGCACCGCCTATTTGAAAGAGGTTCTCAGGGCACACGCTTTAGTACGCGGACCACGGTGCCCGCGCGCGAGGAGCGGATCTGCATTTCGTCACAGAGTTGGTCGACGAGCCACAGACCGCGACCGCTGTGCGCGTCGGGTCCCGGGCGCGTGCGTCCCACGTAGGGATCCTCGATGTGCCCCGCATCATGGACCTCGCAGACCAGCGCCTGCGCCTCTCTCCAGTAGCGCAGCGTCCCACGACCGCCGCCATGGCGAACGCTGTTGCTCGCCAGCTCGTTGACTGCCAGGACGAGGTCCTCAGCCGACCCGCTGTCGAGGATCTCCTCGCCGGCCCACCCCGCGATAGCGTGACGCAGACAGGCCAGCGCTCGCACGTCAAACGCCAACTCGCGCACCTCCCCCGCCGGCGCCGGGCTGGGCAGCCGGCCGGCATAGGGACGCTGCGGGGCAGGGGGGCCCAGTACATCGGTCCCGGCCCCCGTGGACACGGCGACCCGGGGCGTGTCACGACTCGAATCGTCTATTCGGTCGTCGTACTGCTGGTGGATTTCACTGCGTGACAAGCCTGCCAACACATCTCCCACCTCTCAGCGACCGCCGGACACCCAGTCCGGCGGTCGGGTCGGGGATTCGCTACCAACGGCCGTACCAGCGTCGGCGCCCACCGGCCTCGGGGACTCCACCGATGAAGAAGCCGATCAGCCACAGCAGCACGGCAAAGATCAGTACGTACCACAGTACGTGTACGGCAAAGCCCAGTCCTCCCAGGATCGCCAGTATCAAAACGAGCGCCAACAGCGCAACCATGTCCCCACCTCTCTATTTGTCGTCGTTGCCCGAAGCTGATTCACGGGGCCTGATGCACAGATGCCCCGATCGGACGGTTGCCAAACCCACCCCCCGCCGATCTGAGGACTCCCGGCGAGGGTCTGCCCGGCTGGCTGAGCCCCGTTTCCACGTAGGACCCACGGGTAAGGCACCCGCACAGGTAGAACCCGAACCCACCAAGACAAGGAGACAGTCGATGGCATCCGAGCTGAGTGGAAAGAAGATCGCGTTCCTCGTCGCCCAGGAGGGCGTCGAGGAGGTCGAGTTGACCGAGCCCTGGGAGGCGGTCAAGCGTGCGGGCGCCTTGCCCGAGCTGCTGGCGCCCGAAAGCGGAGAGGTGCAGGCGTTCAACCACCTCGACAAGGGGTCCACGTTCCCGGTAGACAAGAGCCTGCAGGACGCACGGCCAGACGAATACGACGGCGTGGTCCTGCCAGGCGGCGTGGCCAACCCGGACCAGTTGCGCACGCAGCAGCCCGCCGTGCGCTTCCTGCAACAGTTCTTCGCCGAAGGCAAGCCCGTCGGGGTGATCTGCCACGGCCCCTGGACGCTCGTCGAGGCCGACCTCGTGCGCGATCGCGTGCTGACTTCGTGGCCGTCGCTGAAGACCGACATTCGCAACGCCGGCGGTACCTGGGTCGACGAGGATGTAGTGATCGACGAGGGTCTGGTCTCCAGCCGCAAGCCCGACGACCTGCCGGCGTTCTGCGCCAAGATCGTCGAGGAGTTCGCCGCGGGTCCGGGCTCCTGAGCCCCGCGCAGCTCAGCGCCGTGCGTCCAGGCGCAGGACGAGCATTTCCGAGGGACCCGCGCTGACCCCGACGGTCCGATGACCGTCGGCGAGGGGCCGCGATCGCGCACCGCCACGGCACGACCACCACGCTCTCGGGTTGCTTGCCAGCCTCAGACGTATGTTCGGGATCTCGGTGGGCATCGTGCTGCGATCAACAAGGAGCGCACCGCGTGCCTGAACTCGCCGAACCGTCCGGACCGCGTTGTCAGCTTGCGCCGGCTCCGGGCCGCGCCACGTCCTCGCCGGGATGCGTGAGCGCGCGCAACTGATCGAGCGAGCGCCGCAGCAATCGCGAAACCTGCATCTGCGAAACCCCGATGCGCTCGGCTATCTCCGTCTGCGTGAGATCGTCCACGAAGCGCATGCGCATGATCGCGCGTTCGCGCGCAGGTATGCGCATGAGCACCGAGCTCAGCGTGGCGTCGAGCTCGATCAGCTCATAGCGCTCGTCGTCGCTGCCGATCGAATCTCCATAGGACACCGCATCCTGGTCGTCGGCGCTGGGTCGTGGCGCATCCAACGAAACCGCCTGGTAGGCATGAATGGCCTGCAAAGCCTCGAGGACTTCCTCGGTGTCCAGCTCGAGATACTCGGCCAGCTGGTTGACCGTGGGAGAGTGGCCTCTGGCGTTGGCCAGACGCTCCTGGGCGTCACGCACCTTCAGCGCGCGCTCCTGGGTGCCGCGCGGCACGTGCACCGCCCAGCCCGAATCGCGGAAGTAGCGGCGCATCTCGCCGAGAATCGTCGGCACCGCAAACGACGGGAACGGGTGGCCCCGCTCCGAGTCATAGCGATCCATCGCCTTGAGCAGCCCAAGCGATGCGACCTGGAGGAGGTCCTCGAATGGCTCAGACGAATTGCCGTAGCGGCGCGCCAACCCGCGAGCCAGGGGCATAAACCGCCGCACGAGCTCCTCGCGGGCGGCCTGGTCACGCTCGCGCTGCCAGCGCGCGAACAGATCGCATACGTCCTCGCCGGCCGGGGCGATGCCAGGTACATGACTCGAAGTCGATGTGCGCTCGACTGCCGTTACTGAAGACATCTGCGCTCCTTTCATGTCACGCTCATCGTGCCCGCCATATAGGCGGGTACGACGACTCGGCGATTCATCCTGAATTAGCTCTACCCCGATCTTGCGTGGGCTAAGCATCAATCTCGCGGCGGCGCGACGGGTCACGCCCAACGAGACTCGGCGTCGATAGGGTTGGCGCCGTGAGCCTGCGAAGTGAGCCCCGGCAGGCGGACGGCCCGTGACCGCGCCGGCACCCTCGGGCGAGCAGTTCGAGATCGCCAGCGGTGAGCAGTCCGCGACGATCGTCGAGGTGGGCGCTGGCGTGCGCGGGTACACGGTCGCTGGACGGGCCGTGCTCGACCCCTATCCGCTGGATGCCATGTGCGATGGGGCGCACGGCGCGGTGCTGATCCCCTGGCCCAATCGTTTGGCAGACGGCCGCTATCGCTTCGATGGGGTCGACCACCAGCTGGCATTGAGCGAGCCGGCCAGACACAACGCAATCCACGGCCTGCTGCGCTGGCGGTCCTGGCGAGCGTTGCAGCGCGAGAGCGATCGTGTGGTCATGGGCATACGCCTGCATCCCACGCCCGGCTACCCCTTTGCGTTGGATGTGAGCGTGACCTATGAGCTGGGCGAGGACGGGCTGACGGTGTCCACCGACGCCAAGAACGTCGGCGAGCGCCCGTGCCCGTATGGCGCCGGCCAGCACCCCTACCTATCGCCCGGCGGCGGGTCGATCGACGATTGCACGCTGCAGCTGCCCGCGGCCACGCGCGTGCTGACCGACTCAGCGCATCAGCTTCCCAGCGGCAGCGAGGCAGTCGCCGGGACCGTGTTCGACTTCAGCCGCGGCCGGCGCATCGAAGACCTGCGGGTCGACTCTCCCTTCACCGACCTGTCGCGCGATGACCGCGGGCGCGCCGTGACCAGGCTGTCGGCGCCTGACGGCAGGACGGTCGAGCTGTGGGTCGACGAGTCCTATCCGGTGCTCGAGATCTACACCGGCGACACGCTCAGCCCGTCGCGCAGGCGTCGCGGGCTGGCAGTCGAGCCGATGACCTGCTGGCCCAATGCTTTTCAGAACGGCAACGGCCTCCAGCGACTCGAGCCCGGCCAGTCGCTGAGCACTCGCTGGGGTGTTCGGCTCGTCTGATCGCCGCCGCCTGCCAGCAGCAGGCGGGCCGAAATGCTGCCTCAGTCGTGCGCGGACATCTGCAGGCGCACGAGGCTGCCGCTCGACGCCGACCTGATCTGCACCAGGTCGCACAGATGATTGGCGATCCAGATGCCGCGACCGCTCAGCTGATTCGCCGTCGGGCGCTGGCGACCGACCAGCGGCTCGTCGATACGCCCCCGGTCACGGATGTCGCAGCCGATGCAGCCGTTGTCGAGCCAGACCTGCACGGTCCCGCCTCCGCCGCCATAGAGCAGGCTGTTGGTCGCCACCTCGCTCACCGCCAGAACGAGGTCTGCCACCCGCGTCGGGGCCAGCCCTGCCCGACTGGCGTGCTCGGCGATCAGGCCACGCACCTCACCCAGTTGCTCGTGTCCAAAGTCCGACTGTCCCAGCACCTTGGCCGGCGGGCGCAGCTCTCCCGCAAGGGGGTCGCCGTCGTGGTGGGGATCTGCATATGCGTCGCTGGCGCGCGGCCGGCCCGCGCCTGACAGGTGTGGATGGTTGTGCTCGGCGCTCGCCAGCAGCGGCTCGTCGAGCTCGGCGGTGTTGTAGGGGCACAGCAACGACCACGCCGGCGAGTCGGCGAAGGCGAGGTTGAGCAGCAACTCGTGGCGCACGCACTCTTCGAGCTCGGCTGGGCTGCGGCCTGCCCATATCGGTTCGCCGATCCCGCGCACGCCGCCATCGGCGGTCAGATGCGCGTCGACGAAGTCGCGCCACGCGGAGATGATTCGCGCGGGGTTGCGCCCGAGCTCTTCCATGTCGACGAACTGGATGCTCTCGGCCTCGCCGTTGAGCTCGCCCTTCAGCAGCTCCAGTCGGGCCGGCGGCATGGCCACAAGCATGGCCTCCTGCGCCTCGAGCCCGCTGCGCAGAAACGGGATCGTGCCCGCGAGCAGCTCATCGGCGTCGGCATAGAAGAACGCCTCGTGCTGAAACCCACAATCATGGCCTTCATCTGGCATGGCTCGTCTTCAGAGGTTACAAAGTCATCGGATCGTCGCCGGCGGCCGGGTAGACGCACTCAACGTCCTCGCCGCGCGCGACCAGGACGTCGGAGACGAGCGCGGGCTCGAACAGGCCGTGCTCGACGACCCCGACCGTGGCCGACAACCGCGCCGCCAGCTCAACAGGATCATCGAAGTCGCCGATGAAGTCGGCGATCACGCCCCCGTCGGGGCTGGGCGAAACATCGCGCAGCGCAACCGTGCCCAGGCGCTCGAGCGTTGCCGCCAGGCCGAACTGCAAGAGCTCGAGTGGCACGGGCGCGGTGAGCCTGTCGACGAGCTTGTTGGCAGACACGATCACCACGAAGCGATCGGCCGCCGCCGCGACGGCCTTCTCGCGCGTGTGGGCAGCGCCGCCGCCCTTGATCAGCCAGCCCGTCGGCGCGACCTGGTCGGCGCCGTCGATCGCGATGTCCAGCTGAGCCGGAGCGTCCGCTCCGCGGAAGGATTCGACGTGGATCCCGAGCTCGCGCGCCGCGTCCTCGGTCGCGGGGGAGGTGGACACGCAGCGCAGGTCCAGCCCACGAGCTGCGAGCGCAGGCAGCAGATAGGCGACGGTCGAGCCCGTCCCCAGCCCCACGCGCATGCCGTCCTGCACGAGCTCCGCGGCGGCCTGGGCGGCGAGCTGCTTCTCGCGCTCGACGCTCACCGCATGCCGCGGTAGCGCCTGATCAGGGCGTTGGTAGAGCTGTCGTGGCGCAGGTCGGGCTCGTCGCGGTCCTGGAGCTCGGGGATGATCCGCTTGGCCAGCACCTTGCCAAGCTCCACGCCCCACTGGTCGAAGGAGTCGATGTCCCAGATCACCCCTTGAGTGAACACGCTGTGCTCGTAGAGGGCCACGAGGGCTCCGAGCGTGTGGGGCGTCAGTTGCTGGGCGAGGATCACGTTGGTCGGGCGGTTGCCATCGAACACCCGGTGGGGGACGACCGCCTCGGCGGTTCCCTCGGCCCGGACCTCCTGCTCGGTCTTGCCGAATGCCAGCGCCTCGGCCTGGGCGAACACGTTCGACATCAGCAGGTCGTGGTGGTCGCCGATCGGGTTCAGGCTCCTGGCGAAGCCGATCAGGTCGACGGGGATCAGCTTGGTTCCCTGATGGATCAGCTGGTAGAAGCTGTGCTGTCCGTTGGTCCCCGGCTCTCCCCAGAAGACCGCGCCGGTCTGATGGTCGACCGGGCGCCCGTCCAGCGTGACGTGCTTGCCGTTGGACTCCATCGTCAGCTGCTGCAGGTAGGCGGGAAAGCGCTTGAGGTACTGGCTGTAGGGCATCACCCCGACCGTCTGCGCATCGAAGAAATCCCCGTACCAGACCGCGAGCAACCCCATCAGGACCGGCAGGTTGCGCTCGAGCGGCGCCGTCCTGAAGTGCTCGTCCATCTCGTGAAAGCCGGCCAGCATGTCGCGAAAGCCCGCCGGACCGACCGCGAGCATCGTCGACAAGCCGATCGCCGAGTCCATCGAGTAGCGCCCGCCGACCCAGTCCCAGAAGCCGAACATGTTGTCTGTGTCGATGCCGAAGCTCGACACCTCCTGCGCGTTGGTCGACACAGCCACGAAGTGCTTGGCGATCGCCGCCTCATCACCCAGCGCCGCAAGCGCCCACTCGCGCGCTGTGTGGGCATTGGTCATCGTCTCGAGCGTGGTGAACGTCTTCGATGACACGATGAAGAGCGTCTCCTCGGGGGCCAGGTCGCGCGTCGCCTCGGCGAAGTCGGTCGAGTCGACGTTCGAGACGAAGCGGAAGGTGAGATCTCGCCGCGTGTAATGGCGCAGCGCCTCATAGGCCATCACCGGACCGAGGTCCGAGCCGCCGATGCCGATGTTGACCACGTTGCGGATCGGCTTTCCCGTGTGGCCCTTCCAATCGCCCGAGCGCACCCGGTCGGCGAAGGCGGACATCCGATCGAGGACGTCGTTGACCTGCGCCACGACGTCCGCGCCGTCGACGATCAGCGACTCGCTGCGCGGCATTCGCAGCGCCACGTGGAGCACCGAGCGGTGCTCGGACACGTTGATCCGCTCGCCGGTGAACATCGCCTCGGTGCGCTCGCGCAGGCGCGATTCCTCGGCGAGCTTGCATAGCAGGGCGATCGTCTTATCGCCGATTCGGTTCTTGGAGTAGTCGAGGTACAGGCCGGCCCCCTCCGCCACCAACCGCTCGCCGCGACCGGGATCTTCGGCGAACAGGTCGCGCAGGTGCAACCCACGGATCTCCTGGCAATGCTTTTCGAGCGCCCGCCAAGCCGGGCGCGTGCGCAACGGCGTGATGGTCGTGGTGGCGATGCTCATCGAGACTCCTCCGGCGTCGGGACTCACGACGCGCGGGCGCCGCGATCTGCTCGTCGATGTGTGCGCTCAGATCATCTCAGGAGTGGGCCGCGCACCGCTGCCGACGTCTACTCGGGCGAGCCGGCCGCGCCCTGAAGCGGCAGGCGCACATGAAAGACGGTGCGCCCGGGCTCGCTGTCCACGGCGATCGTGCCGCGGTGGCGGTCGGCCACGATCCGGCGTGCGGTGTCCAGCCCCAGCCCGGTGCCCTGTCCGACGTCCTTGGTGGTGAAGAACGGGTCGAAGATGTGCGCGCGCGCCTCGGGCGCGATGCCGGGGCCGTCGTCGGCGATGTCCACCTGCACACATTGCCCGTCGCGGTGTGTGCTCAACGTGATCGTGCCGCGCTCACCGAGGGCGTCGATGGCATTGTCGAGCAGGTTGGTCCACACCTGGTTGAGCTCGGAGCCGCGCATGGTCAGCGCGGGCAGCGAGCGGTCGTACTCGCGCACGACCTCGATCGTGGTGTGCTTGAGCTTGTGGCCGAGCACCGTCAGCGTGGTCTCCAATCCCTCGTGCACGTCCGCCTCGACCACCTCACCGCGATCCATGTAGGCGTAGGACTTGACCGCGCCCACCAGATCGCTCATGCGGGCGGTCGACTCGGTCAGCTCCGAGGCAAGCCCGCGGGCGGTCAGCGAGGCGGCCACCCAGCGAAGCGCCGCGGCGGTCACCTCGCCGGCCAGGCCGGAGACCCGTGCCAGCCAGTCGGCGTCCACACCCGCCGATGCAAGCGGCTCGGCCAGGCGCCAGGCTTCGGGCACGCCGAGATCCTCCAGCTGTCCCAGCAGCTCGTCTTCGGCATCGGCGGCGTCCAGCGCGTCCAGCGGGCCGCGCTGCGCCTGACGCGCCATGGCCTCGCGCTGCAGGTCGACCAGCTTCTGGGCGTCGACGCGCTCGATGCCAGATTCGACGAAGTGCCCGATCGTGGAGCTGAGTATGTCCAGCGACTCGACCAGGTCGGCGGCGGCTCGCCGGGCGGCTGCGGCGGGGTTGTTGAGCTCGTGGGCGAGTCCGGCGGCCATCGTGCCCAGCGAGGCCAGCCGTTCGCGGTTGCGTTCGACAGCGCTGAGGCGATCGACGACTGGGCGAACCTGTCGGATGACGCGCTCAACGACCGGGCGTTGGGCGAGCGCAAGCTCTGCGAAGCGCTCCGTCGGCACGATCGCGAGGGTGCTGTGGGTCAACGCTTGCATGCGAACCTCGCTTGGGTTGCCGGTGAGTGCGGCGATTGCCCCGATCCATGTCGGCGCGCGATGCTCGCCCAGGGTTTCCTCGCGTCCTCGCTCATCGAGCGCGATCGCCTCCAGGGTGCCCTCGAGCACGAAGTGCACGCCCGCTTGGGCGACTCCTGGCTCGGAGACCACACTGCCAGCCTCTACGTCGCGCAACTGGGCCGCCGCAGACCATTGCGCCAGCTGCTCGTCGCCCAGTCCCTCGAACAGGTCAAGCGCACGGAGCTGCTCGACGCTGGGGTGGCTCACGGACGCGGTGGGTTGGATGGATCTGGCGCCTTCACGCGTCGGCCAGGTACTCGTGGATCAGCGACACCGCCATCGAGCCCTCGCCCACGGCGCTGGCCACGCGCTTGATCGAACGCGCGCGCACGTCGCCCGCTACGAACACACCCGGCACGCTGGTCTCCAGCACGTATGGGTCGCGCGTCTGCAGCGGCCAGCCGTGCTCGCGCGCGTCCGGGCCGGCGAGGATGAAGCCGCGCTCGTCGCGCGCGACCACGCCCTCGAGCCAGTCGGTACGCGGCGCGGCGCCGATGAACACGAAGCACGCGTCGACCTCTTCGCTGGTCTCGCTACCGTCGGCGTGGCGGATGCGCAGGGACCGCAGGCGGCCGTCCTCGCCGCTGGCTGCGACGGCCTGCGCGCCGGTGCGCACCTCGACGTTGGCCAGCGCGGCAATCTGGTCGATCAGATAGTGGGACATCGACTTGGCCAGCGAGTCGCCCCGCACGAGCATCGTCACCTTGGCCGCGTAGCCGGAGAAGTAGACCGCGGCCTGGCCGGCCGAGTTGGCTCCGCCGATGACCACCACGTGCTGGTCGGCGCATGCGCGCGCCTCGGTCATGGCCGCACCGTAGTAGATGCCCGCACCGGTGAAGTCGGCAAAGCCGGGGGCGTCGAGCTGGTTGTAGGAGACGCCCGAGGCGACCAAAACGCAGTTGGCGCTGAGCGAGCCGCCGCCGGCGAGCTCGACGAACCGCCCGGATCCCTCGACGCGCAGCGCGGTGGCGTCCTTGACGGTCAGAAGCTCGGCGCCCAGCCTGCGCGCCTGGTCGGTGGCCCGCCTTGCCAGGTCAGAGCCCGACAGCCCGGCGGGGAAGCCCAGGTAATTCTCGATCCGGCTGGACTGGCCGGCCTGCCCGCCGGGCGCCTCGCGCTCGACCATGACCGTGCGCAGGCCCTCCGACGCTCCGTAGACCGCCGCCGCCAGCCCCGCGGGGCCTCCGCCCACGATGACCAGGTCATAGTGGTCGGACGCGGGCTGGGCGGCCACCCCCAGGCGCTCGGCCAGCTCGAGCACGGTGGGGCGCTCGAGCACGCTGCCGTCCTGGAGCAGGGCCACCGGGAGACGGTCGGCCTGCACGCCTGCCACGGTCAGCAGTTCGCGCGCCTCGCCGTCGCGCTCGACGTCCAGCCAGCGCGCGGGCACGCGGTTGCGCGCGAGGAAGTCGCGCAGGTCGTGCGACTCCTTGGAGAAGCGGTGGCCGATCAGGCGCACGCCCCCGCTCTCCAGCGCCGTGCCGGCCTCCCACGTGGTGAGCAGGTCTTCCAGGGCCGGGAACAGCTGTTCCTCGGGGGGATCCCAGGGCTTGAGCAGGTAGTAGTCGAGCGCCACCTCGTTGATGGCCGCTATCGCCGCCTCGGTGTCGGCGTAGGCGGTCAGCAGCACGCGCTTGGCCTCGGGCACCAGCTGGCGGGCCTGGGTCAGGTAGGCGGTGCCCGCCATCCCCGGCATGCGCTGGTCGGCGATCAGCATCGCGACCTGCTGGCCGCGCCTGCGCACCTCCTGCAAGATCTCCAGCGCCTCGGCGCCCGAGCCGGCGCGCATCACGCGGTAGCGCTCGCCAAAGCCCCGTCGCAGATCGCGCGCGACGGCCGCCAGCACGGCCGGCTCGTCGTCGACGGCCAGCAGCACCGGGCGCTCGGCCGGCGGCGTGCTCACGGCCGCCACGCGCAGACCTCAGATCGCGATGAGCGTGCGCTCAGGGGACTGGAGAGCGACATGGCAAGCAGCGTACGCGTCCTGCGCCATGCGCGCCGCGCGCGCCCTACGTGCTTGCCGAGCACACCCCGAGCGTGGTAGTCCCGCCGCTCAGATCGACCGTCGCCGTGCCGCTCGCGGGCACGCTGCCGAGCGGAGCGCCGTCCTCGCTGATCGCGCTTCCCGGGCGCAGTTCCAGCAGCGTGAGCGCAGTCGCTCCGTCGGTGGTCGCGGCGATCGTCGCGCACTTCAACTTGGCGCGCACGCTTTCGAGCGCCGCTGCGGCGACGTTGGTCAGGCTCAGCTGCAACGTCTGGCGGGCGCTGGGAGTGGTGCCCGCGCTCCACGTGAGCGAGTCGGTGACCGCCGGCGTGGGACCGTCGGTCGTGCCGGTGTGGTGTTCGACCGCCTCTTGCGGCTCACGGATCGCGGCCGAGTCGGCGCTGACCGTGGCGAGCGCGCCCGGAGCGCTGTTGCGCGCCTGCAGGCCGCTGAGCCAGTAGTCCCGTGATGGGCCTATTTCGAGCGCACTGGAGTCGAGGTCCGGATACCACGTGAACGTGAACGAGCCGGGGTCCTGCATGCGTTGCAGATGTCCGAGCTGGGAGGTCGCGGGAGCGAAGTCGTTCTGGGTGGCGAACACGAGATGGTCCTCGGCCGGATAAAGCACGGCGTAGTAGCGATAGCCGAGCTCATTGAAATCTTCGACTTGTTCGAGGCCGCCGGTGAACGGCACGAGCTCGTCGGCGGCGCCGTAGGTCATCACGTAGGGAATCCACTTGGCGTTGACGATCAGCGGCGTCGTGTTGCCGTCGCTTTCGCACTGTTCACCGCCGGCCGCGGTGTTGATTTCGCCGATTATGCGCTCGCCGCATATAACCGGTCCCTCCAGCGGCATCGCCTGCGCGAACAGGTCCGGGTACTCCAGCGCGAGCTTGTAGGAGGCAAAGCCGCCCATCGAATAGCCCGACATGACGGTCTCGTCGGGGTTCAGGTCATACGAGGAGGCGAGCTGGTGCCACACGTCCCAGAAGTCGACCTCGGCGGGACCGTAGTACCACTGGCCGTCGCTGAACCCCTCCGTGGTCGCGCAGATGCTTTCGCGATCCTGGCACTCCTCTTCCAGTTGCGTCGGGGCGAGACCTCCATACTGGTTGAGGTTGGCGCCCAGCGAGTGCAGGATCCAGGTCAGCGGGGTGGGCTTGGTCTTCGTGTACGTGGTCGGCACATACACGGCGTACGGCTGCACGCGGCCCAGGTAGGTGGGGCCGGTGTACGTGCCCGGTTCTTTGGCGTCCACGACCCCTTCGCCGAGTTTCAGTGGCGTGACATACCAGCGGTTGGAGTATCCGCTGGGCTGCGGTTCCGCCGTTTTCTTCTTAGCGGCCAGTTGGGCCCAGTTGAGGGTGAGCGCATACTTGGACACGTCGCCCGTGGCGAGCGTGTTGGCCTGGTCGTTCTCCATCCAGAAGTTGCCGCACTCGACCACCGGCACGTGTTCTTTTTCACCGCTTTCGCCGCCGAGCTCGCCTTCCAGGGCCGGCGCGACCGATGAGTCGGCGAGCGCCTGCGTGGGACACACCAGCGCGGACTCCTGCTGGTAGCTGCGGAAGGTGACGTTGTACACGTTCGCGCCGCCGATGCCGCCGTCCTGGGGAGGAACGGTCGCGAATTCCGTGCCTTGCGCGTTGGCCAGCCCGGCCGCCAGGTGCACCTGCCAGCTGCCCTTGACCGCGAGCACGCTCGTGGGGACGCGCACGATGAACGAGCCGGCTTGCATGTTCACTTCGGTGTGCAGTTCTGCGCCGGCAACCGGCTTGCCCGTGGCCACGTCGAGCAGCTGCGCGTGCTGGGCGGACACTACAAGCGCGTACTGGGTACCGGCCGAGCGCACCTTGGCGTTGGCCGGCCATTCTTCGCCGCCGGCGGGCGTGGCCGACCCGGTGGCGAACGTCCACTCGGCGATCGGCACGTCGGCGTTGGCCAGCGTGTTCCAGTCCACGCGCCAGTAGGTCGCTTCGCGGGTGTAGCCGACAGCCGCGGTGAAGATGTCCGCGCCGTCTTTGTCGGCTTCGCCTTCGGGGTATTCGAAGCCGCCGTGGACCTCTGCCAAGGAGGACACTTTCAGGTTGTCGGCGATCCCCACGGGGCTGCCCAGCGGGCCGTGGTCGTCGTAGAGGAAGTCCGTCCACAGGCTCGCGCCACCGCTCAGCAGGCCGGTCCCGGAGGTACGGGAGAAGTCGCTCGGGAACGGCCATTCCGAGCTCGATGGCTGCGGCAGCGCGGGTTCCGCAGCGCTCGCGGCTCCGGGCACCCCGGTCGGCAGCCCGGGTATGCCGGGAACGCTGTCCGCCACCCGGTGAACCGCTGTCGCAAACGCGCTCGCGGGCGCGAGCGTCGCCAGCGCAATGCTCGCCATCGCAAAGACCATCATTGCCGCCGCGCAAAGCGCCGAGCGAGTGCCACCCGTGCGTCTGTACCCCATCTCCCTCCCCTTCATCGTCTTGGTCGCGCGCCGAACGCCGTCCCCTCGCTGCGCCACGCGTGGTCCTTCTTCCCGGCTTTTGTGGCTCCTAAACATCGCGCGAGGCCCGAGCCCGCGCGACCAGCTCAGCCGAGCGTGCTCGATCAAGCCCGCTCGGCCCGCACGCCCAGAGGCGTAGGGCCCAGCTCGCCGCCCCCGTTCTGAACAAGTGTTGCTGCGAGGCGGACGGCCCCTTCAAGCAACTCGTCAAGCGTTGCGGCGGCCTGCTCGCGGGGGACGCCGTCCGTGAAGTCCGCTCCGGTCAGATAAGCGGAGGCTGGCGTCGGTAGGGCTCCGAAGAACGTGAGGACGTCGCGCCAGTGCCTGTCTGCCCCCAAGAAGTGGTGGTCGCTTGCGCCCATGGCAACAAGCGCAACGACCTTCGCCACGAGCGCGTGCATCGGGAGCAGGTCGAAGACGTTCTTGAGCGCACCCGTCATCGAGCTCAACGTGGGCCACGAGAGGAGCCTCCGACGACCTCGAGCCGCGTGTCTTGCGCTGGGCTCGCGCTGCGCACGGCGAATGGGACGTTCGAGCGCGTCTCGCCGGGTGGCGCTGCGCTGTCGAGCTGGCCGGACGGCACGCCCGCTGCGCCGAGCAGGCCGCGTTGACGAAGCAACGGCAGCACTCCCTCGCCGAACCAGTAGGCCTCCTCCAGATGCGGGTACCCAGACAGCACGAACTCGTTGATACCGAGCGTGGCGTACTCCTCGATGCGGTCGGCCACTTCCTCGTGGCTGCCCACAAGCGCTGTCCCGGCGCCGCCGCGCGCGAGCCCCACGCCAGCCCAAAGGTTGGGTGCCACCTCGAGCTCCGAAGCGGACCCGTCGTGCAGCGACGTCATCCGTCGCTGCCCCTCTGACTCGCTGCGGCGCAGCCGGGCCTGGATCTGCTCGATGGTGTCCGCAGGGATGCCGTCGAGCAGGCGCTCGGCCTCGCCCCACGCCTCCTCGGCGCGATCGCGACACACCACATGCAGACGGATGCCCAGTCGCAGTCGGCGTCCCAGTGCGTCCGCGCGCGCCTCGACGGCCCTGAGCTTCCCGCGCAACAAGGAAGGCGGCTCGCCCCAGCTCAGGTACACATCCACGTGACGCGCCGCGACGTCGAGCGCTGCGGGAGAGGAGCCGCCGAGGTAGATGGCTGGCGATGCCGCCGGCAGCTGTTCGAGCTGCGCGCCAGACACCGAGAGCTGCGCGCCGGCGAGGTCGACCTGCTCCCCGCGCCACAGCTCGCGCACGATCGAAAGAAACTCGGCGGTGCGCTCGTAGCGTGCGTCCTTGTCGAGGTGGTCGCCCAGTGCGCGCTGTTCCTCGCCGTCGCCTCCGGTGACGACGTTGAGCAGCAACCGCCCGCCACTGTGGCGCTGGAACGTGGCGGCCATCTGAGCAGCGAGGGTGGGACTGACGAGCCCCGGCCGGAACGCGATCATGAACTTGAGCCGCTCAGTGCGTTGGCTGAGCATGGCCGTGGTCACCCACGCGTCCTCGCACCACAGGCCCGTGGGTGTGAGCGCTCCCTCGAACCCCAATTCCTCCGCCGCCAGCGCCACCTGCGTGAGGTAGCCGAGCGAGGCTGCGCGAGGACCGCCAGCCCTGGCCGCCGGGCGCGATTCCTCGACCAGTCTGCGCCCGTCGCCCTGCGTGGGCAGGAACCAGTGGAGTCGTATGCCCTCGGACGCCGCGCTCATAGCTGCCCGTGCTGCGGCGGCAGCGTGCCGTTGAGCGTGTAGCGGCCGATGTGCTGGAGCTTCCAGCGCACGGGGTCGTGCAGCGTGTGCGTGCGCGCGTTGCGCCAGTGGCGGTGCAGGTTGAGCCGGTTGGCGGCGGAGCGCGTGCCCGCGAGCTCGAATATCGCGCTGGCGGTCTCGACCGAGACGCGGTCGGCAAACGCCTTGGCGGTTGCCACCGCGATCGACGCGCGCGCCGAGCCGGCCTCGTCGACACCGTCGTGTTCGACTGCGTCGATCGTGCGGGCGGCCTCGCCGAGCAGCGCCTGGGCGGCGCGCACGCCGATCGCGAGCTCGCCGACGCGCTGGATCAGCAAGGGGTCGTCGCCGGCACGCTCGACCTCGGCCTCGAACCAGGGCCTGCTCGCGGTGCGCACGAACTCGCACCCGTCCTCGAGCGCGCCTTGCGCGATGCCGACGTCGATCGCCGTGTGGATCAGCTGCGCCCGCGCGCCGTACACCTGCGGGCGCTCGAACATGCGGTGGTGCGGCACGACCATCCCGGACGCGACCGCAACTCCCTCCAGCTTGACGGTGCCGCTGGCGGTCGTGCGCTGGCCCATGCCCGCCCAGTCGTCGACGATCGTGACGCCGCGCGTGTCGGCGGGCAGGATCGCGACCTGTGTGCGGCCGTCGTCGTCCTTGGCAAGCACGGTGAGCCAGTGCGCGAGCAGCGAACCGGTGCAGTAGAACTTCTCGCCGTCGAGCACGTAGCCCTCGCGGCGGCTGCCGCGCAGGCGCGTGTGAATGTCGGCGACGGTCTTCGACCCCGCCTCCGACTGCGCGTTCGCGAGCCGCTGGCCGGCGAGCACCGCGCCGTAGATCAGCTCTCGCTGCGCGGGGGTGCCGAGCTGGCGCACGAGCTCGAGGTAGACGAAGTGGCTCTGCGGGATCTGCGCGACGTTCGGATCGGCGCTCGCGATCGCGCTCACGACCCGCGCGAGCGTCTCGAGCGAGACGTCGGCGCCAGCGTATTCGCGCGGCACGGTGATCGCGAGCAGCCCAACGTCTGAGAGGAGGTCGATCTCAGCGGCGGGCAGCTCGCGCAGGCGGTCGCGCTCGGCGGCGCCGGCGGCGATCTGCTCGCGCACGGCCGACACGCGCTCGAGCGCCTCTGCGTCCGAGCCGATCCGGTGCGCGGCGGAGCCGATCCGCTGCGCGTCCGCATCCGTTGCGGGAAGCTCGCGGGTGCTCATGTGGACAGCGTGGGCTCGGGGACCTTGCCATTGACGAGCCCGCCGCTCACGGACAGCGGCGGATGCAGCTCCACACCGAGCTCTGACTCGAGCTCGCGCACGATCGGCAGCACCTTCAGGCCGAAGTAGTCGACCTCCTCCTGGAAGTGCAGGAAGCCGCTGAGGATCAGCCCGACGCCGAGCTTGCGGTACTCGACGATGCGCCGCGCGACCTGCTCGGGCGTGCCGATGAGGCCGCTGCGGAAGCCATCGTTGTACTGCACGAGGTCCTTGAACTCGGAGTCCTGCCACATGCCGCGCCCGTCGGATGTCGACTGCCCGGCTTGCTTGACGGCCGCGCCGAAGCCCTCGACGGCCTCGCGATCGGCCTTGGCGACGATCTCCTCGACGACCGCGCGCGCCTCGGACTCGCTGTCGCGCGCGACGATGAACGCGTTGAGCCCGAAGCGAATGTCGCTGCCGGGCTTGCGTCCGGCGTCCTTGGCGTAGGCGGAGACCTCCTCGATCTGGCTGCGCACGCCGTCGAAGGAGTTGCCGTTCATGAAGTACCAGTCGGACACCCGGCCGGCCATCTGGCGCGCCGCGGTGGAGTTGCCGCCCTGGAAGATCTGCGGGTGCGGCTTCTGCAGCGGCTTCGGTTTCAGCGTGTAGCCGTGCAGGTTGTAGAAGTCCCCGGAGAACTCGGCCTCGTCCTGCGTCCAGCTGGCCTTGAGCACGCGGATGAACTCCTCGGAGCGCCGGTAGCGCTCGTCGTGCTCGAGCCAGGGCTCCCCGAGGGCCTGGAACTCCCCCTTGAACCAGCCGCTGACCACGTTTACCGCGGCGCGCCCGTTGGAAAGTTGGTCCTGCGTCGCCACCAGCTTGGCCAGCACGCCCGGGTGCCACAGCCCCGGGTGGACGGCGGCGATCACCTTGAGACGCTGCGTGGCGAGAAGCAGGGCGAAGCTGAAGGTGGTCG
>DATNLQ010000223.1:0-2728 GCA_035602785.1 Solirubrobacteraceae bacterium | reverse complement strand
TCCGTGCACAGGTATCGACGTCCGCGGCGCCCGCCGACGGATTGGCCGAGATCGTCGTCACCGCCCGGCGCCGCGCGGAGAATCTGCAGGACGTGCCCGTGGCCGTGACGGCGATCAGCGCGGCCACCATCCAGGAGCGCGACGTCACGAACCTCGAGGACCTGAATAGTTTCGTGCCGAACATGAAGATCTCCAGCGACCGCGCGACCAGCAGCACGATCAACGTCTACATCCGCGGCGTCGGCCAGAGCGATCCGTTGTGGGGATTCCAGCCGGGTGTCGGGGTGTACGTCGATGACGTTTACCTGGCTCGCCCGCAGGCGGCGCTGCTCGACGTGCTCGACGTCGACCGGCTCGAGGTCCTGAGCGGCCCTCAGGGCACGCTCTACGGGCGCAATACCATCGCCGGGGCGATCAAGTACGTGACGCGCGACATCGACGGGCCGGCGACGCTCACGGCCTCCGCAACCGCCGGCAACTATGACGAGCGCGATTACAAGCTGATGGGCTCGACGCCGATCGTCCCCGATCATGTCTACGTCGGCTTTGCGTTCGCCTCGCTCAGGAACGACGGCTACGGCGAGGTCGTGGCCCAGCCCGGGGTGGCGCAGCCGCCGCAGAGCCCCCTCGGTGTGGAGCTTTCCAACAAGGACATCCTGGTCGGGCGCGCGAACCTGACCGTCACCTGGGGCGAGAGCTCGAAGCTCAAGATCATCGCCGACGACATCCTCGATAATTCCAACGCCTCGGGCGGGCAGCGGCTCAACGACTACCTGAATGGCGGCGTCTCGGTGTTGCCGCTGCCACTGCTCGGCATCCCGGCACTGCCGATCGTCACGCCGAACGCTCCGCCCCTCAGCAACCCGTTCGACATGTACGACAACCTGCCGGCCAACCAGGATTTCTTCCACCGCCAGGGCACGTCCGCGACCTACACTCAGAACCTGACGAGCGAGCTCTCGTTGAAGCTCGTCGGCGCCTACTACGAGGGCCACGGTCAGCAGTTCATCAACTTCTCCCAGACCGCGGACAACCTGTTCGATGTCGACGGGCTGTATCACGACCAGCAGTCCTCGGCGGAGGCGCAGCTGAGCTTCACCAACGACCTGGTGAAGGCCGTCGGCGGCCTTTTCTACATGGACAGCAATTCCTGCGGCGACTACGACGCCGATATCGGCACGCTGCCGCTGCTGGACATCCCGGCCCTCGACACCTACATCACCGAGCTGGTTTCTGGCTGCGACCTCACCAAGAGCACGGCAGTCTACGGCGACAGCTCCTGGAAGCTGAGCGATCAGCTCAACCTGGATGTCGGCCTGCGCTGGAACCAGGACAAAATCACGGCGCAGGTGTTCCAGGAAGACTACGTGGGTGTCCCGGTCACGCCCGGTGTAACCTTCACCGCGCCCACGCAGGCGCCGGCAGGACTCATCCCGTTTCCCGGCGTCGTGACCGACTACACCGGGGAGCGCACCTTCTCCAATGTCGACCCGCGACTCGGCTTCGACTACCACTTCACCCAGAACGTGATGGGGTACTTCACCTATAGCAAGGGCTTCAAGAGCGGTGGCTTCGACATGCGCGGCAACGCAGCCTTGAGCCCCACCACCAAGAACGGCTACAACGCCGAGACCGCCAACAGCTACGAGCTGGGTATAAAGAGCACGCTGCTCGATGACACGCTGCTGCTCAACGCCGACGTGTTCTACGACCCGTACACCGATGCCCAGATCGAGCTCGGCGAGGTCACAATCTCCAACGGGCTGCCGTCGAACGTCACTTACACGACCAACGCCGGCAAACAGATCAACGAGGGCGCGGAGCTGCAGAGCGTGTGGCGCCCGACCCGGGCGCTGACCTTCGCCACCAACGTCGGGTATCTCGACTCCTACTACAAGAACTACATCGTCCCGTGCGATATCTTCCCGCTGACACCCCAGATCACGCCCGGCTGCACGGCGGGTGTCTCTTCGGTCGACCTGTCCTCCTCGCAGACCCCACTGAATGCGCCGCACTGGACGCTCTCGGAATACCAGTCCTATGCGTGGAATCTGCAGGCGGGCTCGCTGACGGCGCGGGCCGGGTTCGATTACCGCACCTACGCCAAGACTGCGACCACCATCAACGCCTGGACGGCGACCGACCAGCCCGGCTACGGGCTGCTGAACGCGGGGCTCGCGTTCACGACGCACGACCAGCACTGGCGGGTATCGCTCGACGGCAAGAATCTCACCGACAAGTATTACCGCGTCGCCGGCTACGAGTTCGGTCCGCCGCCGCTCGCCTCGCCACCGCTCTACAGCTTCGTCGGCGGCGTGAGCGAGCTCGGTTTCTACGGGCCGCCGCGTACCTGGGGCGTGACGGTCCAGTACCACTACTGACACGGCAGCCGCACCCGTGGGCTGGTTCGAGGCGCCGCAGCCGCTACTGCCCGATCTGATCGCGCGCCACGGGCGCTGGCGCGGCGCACGCACCGCGCTCGTTGAGGGCGAGCGCCGGCTCAGCTGGGCGCAGTTCGAGCACGACACGGCGCAGATCGCCAACGGGCTCCTGGCCCAACACCTGCCACGCGGCGCGCGCATCGGTCTGCTGATGGACAACAGCCTCGAGTTCGCGCTGCTGTTGTTCGGCATCATGCGTTCCGGCTGCGTCGCCGTACCCCTGAATCTCTCGATCACCGATCAGGCGGTGGCCGGCATGCTCGAAGATGCGGGTGTGCTTGCCATAT
>DATNLQ010000224.1:0-36990 GCA_035602785.1 Solirubrobacteraceae bacterium | reverse complement strand
ACTCGTCAACCGGCTTTTCCTTGCGGGTGGCGAATGGCGTGACCCACACGACCACCAGCTCCCCGCCGTTGGCCGCGCCGATGCGCGGCCAACTGGCGGCGAAGGAATCTTCCGTGTCCACCTGGATGGGCGCGAGCCACTGGCCGTTCAGATAGCGCGAGACGAACACGTGGGCGATCCCGCCGACGCGCTTGAGGTAGACGACTCCGCCGTTCCCGTCTTCGGCCATGGCGACGCCTCCAAAGCCGACGATGTTCTCGTTGGGACCGTCGAGCGTGACGGCTGGCAGGATCACCGCCCGCGCGGGGCCCGCGCCAACCAGGAGCACGAGGACGGCGAGCCCCAGGCAGAGCAGGGTCGCACTCCCGCGCACGGCTACGGCGTGAACCGCGCCGACCGGGATGGCGGCCGAGAGAGCACGCGCCTCACGGCTGTTCGGTCTTGTTGATGGCGCCAGGCGACTTGTTGAAGGCACAGCGGAAGTTCTCCGGGGCGGACACAGGCTCCGAGCCAGCGAAGCCGCCCTGGTTGAAGTTGTCGAACACGGTCACGTACTGCAGCGATTCGGGCAGCGAGTTTTCTTTGAGCGGGATCGGGTTGGCCTGGCCCTGGCGCGGATTGCCGGTGGCTCCGGGACTCACACCCTCGAACCCTGCGGCAGCCGAGCCGGCTTCGGTGGTCACGAGCGTCGAGCTCATCTCGCGTTCGTCTTTGAGGCCCCTGGTCGGATCTAGGTTGATCGTCGCGCTGTCCTGACTGTCGGTGATGACCGACTCGAGCCTCACGCGCGCTGCGGCGCCGAGCAGTTCCGCTGCCGACGGCAGCCAGCCGCCTTCGGCCTCGCATGCTTTGCTGGCCCAGATGAAGTTGTTCTTGCCCGCGTCGGCGTTCGTGAGCGGATAGGGCGCCGAGTCCAGGCACCAGGTTCCGAGATCCACCGTGTCGGGGGGGCAGGTGCCCGCCAGTTCTTCGGCGGTTTTGCCACCCACCTTGGAGGCGTTCGCGACGGTGGGGATCGCCGCGGCGGGGAATTTGCGGTTGGCGCCCAGCAGCAGGATGCCGCCGGCATGCGGCTTGGCGCTGAGCGTGTGGCCATCGACGGCGCTGATCACCGCGTGGCGGGCGGCGTCGGCCAGGCCCGTGGTCGAGAACACCAGCGCGACGATCGAGATGACGAGTGCCGGCGACGGGAGCCGGCGCGAGGCGCCCCGCCGGGACCTCGCCTGCCCGCCTGCGTTCACGGCGCGTCCTTGGGATCGCGCACGCTGAAGCGTGGAGGCGAGGCTCGTCGCACGTCGCGCAGCTCGTCCAGCGAGACCTCCTTGACGGTCGACAGCACAGCGTCGAGGGCGACGCCCGAGAGCGTCTCCTGCTCGAGCAGGGCCGTCGCCGTCTCCTCGACGGTGCTCCAGTTGCGATCGAGCACGACCGCCGCGCGCGCCTCGGCGTCGCCGACCAGCCGCTCGACCTCGTTGTCGATCAGGTTCAGCGTCTCCGGGCCCACCGAGCCGAGGTCCTGCAGCGAGGCGCCGAGGAACACCTCGCCACCCTTCTCGCCGATCGTCACCAGGCCGAGCGCCTCGGACATGCCGAAGGAGGTGACCATGCTGCGAGCCAGCGTGGTGGCCGCGTGCAGGTCGTCGTTGACGCTCGTGGAAACCTCGCCGAAGGCGATGCGCTCGCCCGCCAGGCCGGCGGTGATCACGATCAGCTGGCTCTGCAGGTCAGACTTGCTCATGATCTTCTGATCGCGGTCGGAAAGCATGTGCGCGGCGGTGCCCAGTTGGCGCCCGCGGGCGACGATCGACAGCTTGCGCGTCGAGGCGGTGTGACCGAGCGCGTCGGTGACCACCGCGTGGGCAGACTCGTGGATCGCGATCAGCCAGCGCTCCCGTTCGCTGAGGATGTGGCGTTTGGCGGGCCCCGCGACGACCCGGTCGATCGCCTCCTCCAGTGTCTTCTCGTCGATCTGCGCGCGGCCGTCGCGGACGCTCAGCAGGGCGGCCTCGTTGATCACGTTGGCCAGCTCCGCGCCGCTGAAGCCGGGCGTCAGGCGCGCCACCTCCTCCAAGGAGGCGTCGGCGCCGAGCGGCCGTTTGCCGCCGTGCAGGCGCAGGATCTCCAAGCGCCCGTGCACGTCGGGGACGTCGATCACGATCTGGCGGTCGAAGCGGCCTGGGCGCAGCAGCGCCGGATCGAGGATGTCGGGCCTGTTGGTCGCGCCCATCACCACGAGGCCGCCGTCGCCGGCGAAGCCGTCCATCTCGACGAGGATCTGGTTGAGCGTCTGCTCGCGCTCGTCGTTGCCCTGGCCGATGCCGGCGCCGCGCTTGCGCCCGGCTGCGTCGAGCTCGTCGATGAAGATGATCGCGGGCGCCGCCTTGCGCGCCTTGCGGAAGAGGTCGCGCACGCGCGCCGCGCCGACGCCGACGAGCGACTCCACGAAGTCCGAGCCCGATAGCGAGAAGAAGGCGGCGTCCGCTTCGCCGGCGACCGCCTTGGCGAGCAGCGTCTTGCCGGTGCCGGGAGGACCCACGAGCAGCACTCCCTTGGGGGCCGCGGCGCCCACCACCAGGTACTTGCTCGGGTCGGCCAGGTAGTCGCGGATCTCGCGCAGCTCGGCCACCGCCTCGCCCGCGCCGGCCACGTCGGCGAACGTGATCTTTTCGGCCGAGCCCTTGCCCTTCTTGCGGCCTTTGCCGGCGAACTGCGAGAACGCCGCGATGCCGCCGGCGGCGCCGCCGTCGCCGCCCAGGCGCATGAACAGCGAGAACAGGCACACGAGCAGCAGGATCGGGATGAGGAACTGGACGACGATCGCCTCGGTCGGCTTGCCGGTCTGCTGGTCGACCGTCACCGTCGCCCCGCTGACGCTCAGTTCGCGCAGCAGTTGCTGGGTCTGCGCGCCGGACGCAGGGTAAGCGGCCCACAGCTTCTGGGACACGCCCGCGCCGGCGGGTTCCACGACGGTGGTCACCGTGCGCGCGTGCTTGCCGTGCTTGCCCTTGACGATCGTGGTGGTGGTGATAGGAGCCGGAAGGGTGCCGTTCGCCGAGATGGGCGGCGCCTTGGCGGTCGTACTCAGCTCGACGCGGTTGTCGTGGTCGAGCAGGACAGCGCTTGCGATCTGCTTGTGGCCAGACAGGGTCTGCACCGTGCTGATCGGCACCTGCATGCCCGAGCTGCTCGGCTTGATGTCGCCGAGCAGCTCGGTGAAAGCGATCCCCAGGCCGATCGAGGCGAGCAGGAGGAACAGCGCCAGCGGATCGCGGAAGAGCAGTCGCCGGGTGCCGCTAGCGAAGTCGCCGAGCACCACCAGCACGGGGTTGCGCCGCCTTGCCAGGCCCGAGCGCACGGAGGCCGCGCCCCCGCGCGAGACGCCGTTGTTGGACGTCGAAGCGTTGCTCGGGGCGCCGGAGGGGGCGTCCGAGGAAGGCTGTGAAGGGTCTGGCGTATCTGTCATGGATGTGAAGTTGCGGGTGCCGAAGAAGGGCCGCCCGACCAACCGCCCGCGCGACCTGATCGCCGCGAGAGAGATGGCGCCGGCCCGATTGCGCGAAGGCGACAGCACGGTCCGCCCAACTGCTCGTCAGCCTCACATGCCGTGGGTGGAAAAGCAATGCCGTTCACAAAAACGACACATCACGCACACGAACGTTCACAAGAAGTAAACACGGTGCCTGCCCCGAGGTCTGCGCCGACGTTCACAAAAACGAAACACAAGCCCAACCCCGGCGCGCCACTGTTCCCGCGGGGGTGGCGTCCATCGCGCATCACCGCATCGATTAACACCTCGACCTGTTTCGCTTTGAGCGCCGGCCACACCGACGCGTCAGCAACCTCCCCAAAGCAAAGGAGCAAGAAATAGTGCGCGCGCACCGCACCCTCATCCTCATCCCAGCGATCCTCGCGATCGCGCTCGCCGCACCCGCCGGCGCAGCCCCCAAGCGCCTGCTCATCGACGGCTCGACCTCGATGCTGCCGCTTGTGCAGAAACTGGCGACCGCCTATCACCAGGCCTTCTCGAAGATCCCTGCGCCGAAAGTGGGCGGCGGCCAGACTGACATCGGCATAAGCGACGTCAATACCGGCCGCGTGGACATCGGCGACGCCTCCCGCGACCCGATCCCCGGCGTGGACCCGCGCGGCCTCGTTTTCAGCAAGGTCGCCCGCGACGGCGTCTGCGTGATCACCAGTGAGGCCAACCCCCTGCCCAACCTCTCCCAGGAAACCGTCCAGGGCATCTTCACGGGCGACATTCGCGACTGGAGCAAGGTACCCGGATCGACCATCTCCGGCCCCATCGATCTGTTCGATCGCGAAGCGGTGTCCGGTACGCAGGACGCCTTCCAGAACATCTTCCTCGGCGAAAGCCTGAAGATCTCCCCCAGCGCCACGGCCGAGAGCTCTGAGGGCCTGGAGGTCAACGCGGTGGGCGCCGACAAGAGCGCGATCGGCTTCACGTCCTTCGCCGCAACGCTCAACGGCGGCGTGCACACCGTCGACTACCAGGGCATCCCCTGCACGCTGCCCAACGCCAAGTCGGGCCAGTACGGCGGCGTGCGCAACTTCTGGATGGTCACCAAGGGCGTCCCCAAAGGCGAAGCCGCCAAGTTCATCGACTGGGTCACCAAGCCCGGCAACCTGACCGTGCGCAAGATCGTCAGCTCCGAGTGGATCGCCATCCACTGACATTGGCACCCGCCGACGGCCCGCGACGGCGCACCCGCCGCTGGGCCACGGCAGGGACCGACCGGCGCGCCGAGCGCACTCTCGGCGCGCTGGCGGTCGCGGTGCTCGTGTTCATCGCGGCGATGCTCGCCACGGTGTTCAGCAAGGCGTGGCCATCGTTCTCGCACAACGGGCTGAGCTGGTTCGGGCCGGGCGGCGACGTCGACACGCAGCTGCGCGCGATGCAGGAAGTCAAAGCGCTCCCGGGGCACTCCATCTACTACTTCCGCGCCTGGCCGCTGATCTGGGGCACGCTGCTGACGACCGTTCTGGCGGTCCTGATCGCTCTGATCGTCTCCATGCTGGCCGCGATCTTCCTGACGGAGTTCGCGCCGCCGGCGATCCGGCGCACGCTCGACCCGGTGATCCGGCTGCTCGCCGGCGTGCCATCGGTGATCTACGGGCTGATCGGAATCCTCGTGATCGCGCCTTTCATCAACGAACACCTGATCAGCAACGCGCGCAAGGCGTCGGTGGGGTACGTCGTGCAGCTCGACGGCGCCAATGTGACGACGGCCACGCTGATCCTCACGGTGATGATCCTGCCGATCATGGTCGCGATCAGCGCCGGGGCGCTGGAGGCTGTGCCGCGCTCTTGGCGGGAAGGCTCGCTCGCGCTGGGCGTCAACCGCTGGCGCACGATCTGGCGAGTGTCGCTGCACGCGGCGCGTCCGGCGATCGTCGCGGCGACGATCCTCGCGACCGCGCGCGCTCTCGGCGAGGCGGTCATGCTCGCGATGGTCGCGGGCGGCCGCGGCTTCGCCCCCAATCTGCTCGACGGGGTCACGGCGCTGTTCGAGCCCGTACGCCCGCTGGCCGCGACGATCTTTCAGAACTCCGAAGGCCTGACGATCGCGCCGCTCGCGCACACGATCTATGCGATCGCGGCCGTGCTGCTGGTCTCCGCGGCGATGCTCTCGCTCGCCGGCTGGGCCGCCAAGCAGCGCTTCCAGCGCTACGGGGTGCGCGCGTGATGTCCGCCGCCGGGCTCGCGCCGGCCGGACTCGCGCAGTCGCCACCGCCGGGCACGGCGATCGCTCGCGCGCCGCGCGAGCGGACGAGCTCCTGGCCGCTGGCCGATCGCATCGGCTACGTGCTGTGCTGGACCGTGGGCATCGGCCTGTGCCTGATTGCCCTGGCGATTGTGCTGTTCATGTTCTTCAAGGGGATCGCCTACCTGCGTCCGAGCCTGTTCGTGCAGTCGCCGGCGCCGTCGGCGGTGCAGAGCCAGAGCGGGGGGTTCCTCGACCCGATCGAGGGAACGCTGATCGTCGCCGTGCTGGGCATCGCGATCGCCGCCCCCGTCGGCATAGCGCTGGGAACGTGGCTGGCGGAGTATGGACGCCCGCGCGCGCTGGCGCGATCGGTCGAGTCCGCGATCGAGATCATCGCCGGGGCGCCCAGCGTCGTGCTCGCGCTGTTCGGACTGCTGATCTTCGACAAGGGCTTTCTCGGCTTCCTCTCCCAGTCTGCCGCCGGCGGCGGCGTCTACGGGCGCTCGTTCTTCGCCGCCGGCGCGGTGATGGCCGTGTTGGCGCTACCGCTGATCGTCGCCTCCACGCGCGAGGCGCTCACCCGCCTGCCCGACCACCTGCGCGAGGCCTCGCACGCTCTCGGCAGGACGCGCGTCACCACGATCCGCCGCGTGCTGCTGCCGGCGATCCGCGCCGACCTGGCCACCGGCATGACGCTGGGGATCGGCAGGATCATCGGAGATACCGCGATCATCACGATCCTGCTGGGAACGTTCCTGGACCTCGAGCCGGTGGGGCATGCGCCGCTGTACGGGACGCTGCGCGGCACCGGCTCCACGCTGACCAGCTACATATTTGCCAACTCGCCGGCTGGGGAAGGCAGCGCTCCGCAGAAGGCATACGCGGCCGCCTTCCTGCTGTTGCTCGTCGTGCTCGCACTCAACGGGATCGTCACGTGGCTGAGCGGCGGGAGCGATGTGCCACGTGACGGCAGGTTGAGTCGCGCATTTCGCCTGATTCCATATATGCCGGACATGTCCCGATGAACCAGCGCGAGCGAACACTATGGACCCGTTGATGCCACCGCCCGTGCGGCGGATACAGGTCGACCGCGACCCCTTCGTCGCCCCGCCCCGCGCCGCCACCAACGGTGCCGTCGCAACCGCGGTGGCCACGCCCCCGCGCCCCACGAGAAGTCCGTCCGCGCACGTGCGCGAGCGCATGCGCATCGAGTCGGTGTGGCTGGCCTACGGCGAGAACTGGGTGGTGCGCGACGTCAGCCTGCCCGTGCGCCAGGGCGAGGTCCTGGCGATGATCGGCGCGTCGGGCTCGGGCAAGACGACGCTGCTGCGCTCGCTCAACCGCCTGACCGAGATCACCGCGGGCGCGGCGCGAGCCGGTCAGATCACCCTCGACGGACAGGACATCCACGAGCTCGAGGTCAACGACCTGCGCCGCCGCGTGACGATGGTCTTCCAGCAGCCCAATCCGTTCCCGATGAGCATCTTCGACAACGTCGCCTACGCGCTGGCCGAGCGTTCCGGGCGCGGCAGGCGTCGCCGGCGCAGCCCTCAGATCGAGCGCGCGGTATCCGAGGCGCTGCACCGCGCGGGCCTGTACGACGAGGTGTCCGGCGACCTGGAGCGCTCCGCCCTGCGTCTGTCCGGCGGCCAGCAGCAGCGGCTGTGCATCGCCCGCTCGCTCGCCGCCGAACCCGAGGTGCTGCTGCTCGACGAGCCCTGCTCGGCGCTTGACCCGATCTCCACCGCGACGATCGAGGAGCTGATCGTCTCGCTGCGCGACAGCGTCGCGATCGTGATCGTCACCCACAACCTCCAGCAGGCCTTTCGCGTGGCCGACCACGTCGCCTTCATGCACCTCGGCGAGCTCGTCGAGTACGGCACCAGCGAGCAGGTCTTCGACCACCCCGCCATGGAGCGCACGCGCGACTACATCAGCGGGGCCTTCGGGTGAAGCTGGCCGCGCTCGTGCTCGCGGCGCTGGCGCTCACCGGGTGCGAGTCAAACCAAGAACGCAGCGCCGCGCTGAAGAAGGCCCGTCACCCCCAGGAAGTCGAAGAAGCGAAGCGCAGGGCTCTCGCCGAGCGCGCGCTCACAATCACGCGGCAGAGCACCAACGTGAAGGTGATCGCCGCGACCGTCCTGCACGACTCCGAAGGGGCAGCCGCGGTCCTGACCCTACGCAACAGCTCAAACAGCACCCTGCGCGACGTGCCGATCCAGATCACCGTCAAGAACGCGGCAGGCGCCTCGACATACACCAACGCCACGCCCGGCCTGTCACCATCGCTTGTCTCCGTCTCGCTGCTGCCCGCGCACGGCGTGCTCACCTGGATCGACGATCAGGTCCAGAGCAGCAGCGTTCCTGCGAGCGTCAGCGCAAAGGTCGGCGAAGCGTCGCCGGCAAGCGGGGCGATCCCCACGCTCACGGTGCAGGGAGCGCATCTCGCACAAGGGTCGGCCAGCGGCGCCGGCGCGGAAGGCATAGTCGTCAACCACTCGGGTGTCAGCCAGCAGGAACTGATCGTGTATGCCGTGGCGCGACGCGCCGGCAGGATCGTCGCGGCCGGGCGTGCGGTGCTGGCGCAGGCCCCCGCGGGCTCGACCCCCTTTCAGATCTTCCTGGTCGGAGAACCCCACGGAGCCACGCTCGAAGTGAGCGCGCCTGCGACAACGCTCGGCTGAGCCGCCCGGCGCCCGGCGCCCAGCAGCGGCTAAGCGGCCAGCCGCGTCGCGGAGGCGGGCTCTTTGCCGGTGTGCAGCTCGTGCACGGTGGAGCTCTCGACGCGCTCGGGCGCCAGCCGGTAGCCGATGCCGAAATGGGTGTGGATGTAGCGCCAGTCGGGAGACGCGCGCTCGAGCTTGCGCCTGAGCTTGTGCACGAACACGTCCACCGAGCGGTCGTTGCGGGCCATCTCATAGCCCCACAGGCATTCGTAGATCTGCTCGCGCGCGAGCACCTCCGGCCCGGCGCGCGACATCAGCTCGATCAGCTGGTACTCGCGCCTGGTCAGGCGCAGGCTGTTTGAATCCACGAACGCCTGGTACTGGTCGGGCCGGACCTCGACCTCGCCCAGCACGACCGGCTCGAGCGCCCGCGGCTCGGGGCGGCGGCGATGGAAGGTGACCGCCTCCACGCGCGCGATCAGCTCCTCCGGATGGCAGGGCTTGCTCAACCAGTCGTCCACGCCAAGGCGCAGGGCGTATACCCGCTCGGCCACCGTAGAGGTCTCCGTGCAGACGATGATGCTCAGATCCGGGCGCAGGTCACACAGTCGCCCGAGCCAGCCGAAGCGCCGCGGCCCGAGGGCCGCCATGTCGAGGATCAGCGCGTCGGCCTGCAGGGTCTCGGCGAGCGCCTTCGTGGAGATCCTGCTGGGAAGCAGTTGGTAGCGCCAGCCGGCACGCTCGATGCGCTTTGCAAGCACCGTCAGAAAGCCCGAGTCGCGGTCGAGAACCGCGAGCGTCAGCCCCTGCGGCTGTTGCGTGACCAGGCCCGCGTCGAGGCGCTCCAGCGAGCGCATCTGGCGCCTGCTGACGGCGCGACGATGGCGTCGAGCTGTCGCTGCGGTGCTCGCACCCTGCGAGCGCATATGAGGATTTGCGTCCATACCCCCTGCTTTGGTCGTCAAACAAAATGTTGGGTATGGCTTGTACCGGAAAATACCTCACTTTGCAAGTCCGGAATATGCAGAATGTAAACGGAATGTAAAAGCAGGTTGTTCGAGCGGCCGCTTGGCGAAGCCATGAACGGCAGCTCAGCGACGCCGGCGGCGCTGCTTGAGCGTGATGCCCTCGAGCACGTGCGCGACCGTCTCGCATGCGTCCACAGCGGCCTCCAGCGACTCGAAGATGTCCTTCCAGCGGATCACCACCATCGGGTCTGTGCCGCCCTGAAACAGCGACGCCACCCCGTCGCGCTGCAGGCGGTCGCCCTCGTTCTCCAGGCGGTGGATCTCGACCAGGTGCGTCGACAGGTCGGTGCCCGTGCGCAGGCAGCGCAGCGCCTGGGCGATCTGCTCGCCTGCGCCCACGAGCACCTCGGTGAACTCGACCGCCTGCTCCATCGGCGCCTCCACGCCATACAGCCCAAGCTGCGCGGCGACCTGCTCGGAGTGGTCGACGATGTCGTCCAGCGCGGTCGCCAGGGCGTAGCCGTCGCCGGCGTCGAACGGCGCCCGTACGCGCCCGCGTCCGGCCAGCCGGTGGATGATGTCGTGGGTGATGCGGTCGCCTTCCTGCTCGCACACCTTCAGGTCCTGGGCGAGCGCGAGGCGCTCGGGATAATCGACGAGCAGATCGTGCAGGAGCAGCCCGCAGCGCTGGACATTGCGCCCGGCCTCCTCCACGAGAGCCATCAGCGCGCTGTCCACGCCACGACGCAGGAACGACATCGCGCGAGGATATTGCCTGCGCCCGGGCCACGCGATTTCGACCAGCCGCCTTTACCGTTTTTTCACCGATAGATCACGAGTTTGCAACGCCTTTACCAGTGGTCCCTGCGACGCTACGCGTCGTGGCGGCCATCTCGGAGAGTCCGGACATCCCAGAGATCCTCTATGCCGGCGAGCTCGAGGTTCGGCTCGAGGAGGGGCTTGTGCTCGCCACGGGACAGGCGCTCACGCTGTCGGTGCGCGAGTTCGAACTCCTTGTCGCGATGACCAGGCGGCTCGGCGCGATCATAACCCGCGAGGAGCTCTACAGGACCGTCTGGGGCGGCGACCTGCGGCCGGGCGATCGCTCGGTGGACGTGTACGTGAGCAAGCTGCGCGGCAAGTTGGAGGCCGCCCTGCCCGACCGGCGCTTCATCCACACGCATCCCGGGTTCGGATATAGATTTCAGCCCCAGGCTTCACGAAATGTTCACATGGAGTCCACCGGCGGCTGAAAAGACTCCCTAGACGCAGGCCGTTCTTACGGCACGTCGTTTTGGGCGTACAGGCCCGCAGGCAGTGATTGCGGGCACCTGACAATCCAGCCAGAGGAGACGCAGTGATCAACAACAAGATGGGCGCGCTCGCAGGTTGCGTGGCGCTCGCATTGGTCCTCGCGGCATGCGGAAGCTCGAGCACTTCGAGCACCTCCAGCACCACCACGAGCTCGACCGCCGCCAGCAGCGCATCCGCCACGATCTCGGGAGCCGGCTCGACGTTCGCCGCCCCGGTCTATGAACAGTGGGCCTCGGCACAGTCGGGCCTGACCGTCAACTACCAGGCCGTCGGCTCCGGTGCCGGCATCACCGCGATCGAGAGCAAGACCGTCGACTTTGGCGCCAGCGACCCGCCGCTGAAGCCGGCCGACGAAGCGGCGATTGCCAAGAACGGCAGCCCAGCGGTACAGATCCCGATGTTCCTGGGCGCGATCACCGTCTCCTACAACCTGCCCGGCGTCAAGACCGGCCTGAAGCTCGACGGCAAGACGATCGCCAACATCTTCCTCGGCAAGATCAAAGCCTGGAACGCACCCGAAATCACCGCGCTGAACCCGGGAGTCACGCTGCCGAGCACTGCGATCACGGTGATCCACCGCTCGGACTCGTCGGGCACGACCTCCGGCTTCACCAGCTTCCTGTCCGAGGTCGATCCCGAATGGAAGAGCAAGGTCGGGGAAGGCAAGACCGTGCAGTGGCCCACGGGCACCGGGGCCAAGGGCAACGCCGGCGTGGCCGGCGCGGTCCAGCAGACCGTTGGCGCGGTCGGCTACGTCGAGCAGGCATACGCGCTCACGCACAACTTCACGGTCGCATCGGTGAAGAACAAAGCCGGCAGCTACGTGGAACCGTCGCTGGCCTCGACGAGCGCGTCGGGCGAAGGCGTGCAGGTGCCGGCGAACCTCGGCATCAAAGTCATCAACTCGCCGACACCCAACGCCTACCCGATCACCTCGCAGACGTTCATCGTCGTCAACAAGGACCTCTGCAAGGCCGGCATTCCCGGCGGCGAAGCGGCCGCCAAGGGCGTGGTCAAGTTCCTCGACTACGGGCTCGGCGAAGGCCAGGCAATCCTGTCAAAGGCCGACTACGCCGGTCTGCCCTCCGCGATCCTGGCGAAGTCCAAGGAAGCGGTCGCTGGCCTGCAGTGCAACGGCGCGGCGATCGGCTGACCATGACGCCACGGCCACGTTTGCGGTAGACAACCAGGCCGTGGAGGCTGCATCGATTCCCACTGGCGAGCGCTCGATCCTCGAGCGCTCGCCACTGGCGCGCCTTCCCGACCGCGCGCTCAAGTATGGGCTGACGGCGCTCGCGGCGCTGATCCTCGCGCTGATCGTCTACTTCTTCATCCGCCTCGTCGGCCAGGCCCGCCCGGCGTTCGCCAAGGAAGGCGTGGTGGGCTTCGTGTTCGGCAACGACTGGAACGTCAGCGCCGAACACTTCGGCGCCCTGCCGCTGCTCGTCGGGACGCTGATCACGTCCGCGCTCGCGCTGCTGATCGGCGTCCCTGTGGCCGTCGCCACGGCCATCTACGCCACCGAGCTGTGCCCGGGGCGCCTACGGGCGCCGCTGACCGTGCTGGTCGACCTGCTGGCCGCGGTTCCCTCCGTGGTCTACGGGCTGTGGGGGATCTTCTTCCTCGCACCCAAGCTCCAGCCGGCCGAGCAGTGGATCGCCGACCGGCTCTCGTTCGTCCCATTCATCGGCGGAGGGCTCGTGACGATCCCCAACTACTTCATCACGGGGCTCGTGCTGGCGATCATGATCCTGCCGATCGTCAGCGCGATCAGCAGGGAGGTGATGAGCACGGTGCCCACCGACCACAAGGAGGCGGCGCTCGGGCTGGGAGCGACGCGCTGGGAGATGATCCGCGTGGCCGTCCTGCCCTACTGCCGCTCGGGCATCGTCGGCGGCGCGATGCTCGGCCTCGGGCGCGCGATCGGCGAGACGATCGCGGTGACGATCCTGATCGGCGATGCCCCCCAGCTCAGCCATCACCTGTTCAGCCAGGGATACAGCCTCGCCGCGGTCATCGCCAACGAGTTCGGCGAGGCACAGGGAATCCACCGCTCGGCGCTGTTCGCCGCCGGCCTGGTCCTGTTCGTGCTGACGCTGCTGGTCAACGCGCTCGCACGCCTGTTGGTCGTCAGGGCCGCCCGCAGCAAGCCCCAGGCGCCAGCGGTCGAGCAGAGAGGCGCGGGCGGCCTGCTGGCCGACGCCGCGGCCGGCGCATGAGCGCCCACGGAGCATCCGCCGACGGAGCGCAGGTCGGCCAGCTGGCACGCTTCTCCGTCAGCCCGGCACGCAGGCGCAAGGATCGCCTGGCCCGCGCGAGCATCCTCGCCGCCACCACGGTCGCGCTCATCCCGCTCGTGCTGATCGTCTACTACCTGATGCGCAAGGGCCTGGGCTCGTGGAGTGAGAGCTTCTTCACGACCGATCCGACCGGCAACACGTTCTTCGGGGGCTCCAACATCGGCGGCGTCAAGAGCGCGATCCTCGGCACGATCGAGATCGTGGCGCTCGCCTCGGCGATCGCGGTGCCCGTCGGGATCGGCGTCGCCGTGTGGCTGGTCGAGTATGGCCGCAACAGCTGGTTCGCGCATACGGTGCGCTTCTTCGTCGACGTGCTGACCGGCGTCCCGTCGATCGTGTTCGGCCTGTTCGTCTACATCGTGCTGGTCGTCGGCACCGGCAGCACGTATGCCGGCTACAAGGGTTCGATCGCGCTCTCGCTGCTGATGCTGCCCGTGGTCATCCGCTCGGCCGAGGTGGTCCTGCTGCTCGTGCCAGCGGCACTGCGCGAGTCGGCGCTGGCGCTCGGCGCGCCGCGCTGGCGGGTGATCTTCAACATCGTCCTGCCGACCGCGCTGCCGGGGATGATCACCGGCGTGCTGCTGGCGATCGCCCGCGCCGCCGGAGAGACCGCGCCGCTGCTGTTCACCGCCGCCTATACGCACGAAACCAACTTCAACCTGGGCGCCTTCATGAACTCGCTGCCTGTGCAAATCTACAACGACGTCACCTCCCCCACGACGGCCGTCGTCAACCGCGCGTGGGGAGCAGCGCTCACGCTGGTCACCCTGATCCTGCTGCTCAACCTCATCGCCCGTCTGATCGCACGAAGGAGTCGCCTTGCATGACACCCGACGGATCGACCCCGCAGGTGGCTGACATGGATCCCGAGAGCCGCTCTGAGCTCGCTCGACAGGAGCAGAGCTCCACAGACCCGAGCCCGGAGACGACCTCGAGACGGATCACCGGCGCCGCCGGCGGATCGGCCCTCGCGAGCAGCGGCACGGCCCCTGTGCCCGCCAACGGCGACGCCGGCGTCGCGGCCAAGCGCGGCGTGGGCGTCGCGCTCGAGCAGCTACGTGCGTTCTATGGAGACTCCGAACAGGTCAAGGGCATCGACCTCGAGTTCCGCGCCAACGAGGTGACCGCGATCATCGGCCCCTCCGGGTGTGGCAAGTCGACGATGATCCGCTGCATCAACCGCATGCACGAGGAGATCCCCGGAGCGCGTGCCGAGGGCCGGGTGCTGCTTGACGATCTCGACCTATATGACCCCGCGGTCGACGTGGTGGCCGTGCGGCGCGCGATCGGCATGGTCTTCCAGAAGCCCAACCCCTTCCCGACCATGTCGATCTATGACAACGTGGCCGCCGGCCTGCGCCTGAGCGCCGGGCGCCGCGGCGACGTGCGCGCCAAGGTCGAGTCGGCTCTGCGCAGCGCGGGGCTGTGGGATGAGGTCGCAGACCGGCTGACCGAGCCGGGTGCGGGACTGTCCGGCGGCCAGCAGCAGCGCCTGTGCATCGCCCGCTCGCTCGCGGTCGATCCGGAGGTGCTGCTGATGGACGAGCCCTGCTCGGCCCTTGACCCGATCGCGACGCTGAGGATCGAGGAGCTGATCGAGCAGCTGAAGGCCCGCGTGACGATCGTGATCGTCACGCACAACATGCAGCAGGCCGCGCGCGTGGCCGACCGAACGGCGTTCATGCTCGACGGAAGGCTCGTCGAGATCGGCCCCACGCAGGAGATCTTCACCAAGCCCGTCGACCCGCGGACCGAG
Organism: Solirubrobacteraceae bacterium; assembly: GCA_035602785.1. Lineage (GTDB taxonomy): Bacteria > Actinomycetota > Thermoleophilia > Solirubrobacterales > Solirubrobacteraceae > Palsa-744. The sequence continues at coordinate 22,260 of DATNLQ010000224.1, read as the reverse complement.
GAATATGTCACCGGCAAGTTCGGATAGCACACCCGGCGACGCGGCGGGACGGGTGTCCGTCGAGTCCCCGCAGGCAGCCGCCTCGCCCGGCGGGACGGGCGGGCCGCCTCACGCCCGCGCGCACTTCCAGCAGCAGCTCAAGGAGCTCGAAGTCAACGCGCTCGGCGGGCTGGACCTGATCATCGAGCAGCTCGATCGTGTGCTCGAGGCGCTCGAGCACCAGGACGTGGAGCTCGCCGAGATGGTGATCGCCGACGACGACCGTGTGGACGGACGCTACCTGGAGGTCCACCAGGGCATCCTCTCGCTGCTGGCCCTGCAGGCGCCGGTGGCGGGCGACCTGCGTCTGGTCGCCGCGCTGTTGCACATGATCAAGCACATCGAGCGCATGGGCGACCAGTGCGTGAACATCGCCAAGCTGATCCCCCTGTCCGGCCACGAGCCGCCCGTCCGGCGCGAGATGCTCGACGCGCTGGCCAAGATGGGGGCCTTTGCGCGCTCGGAGGTCGTCCAGGCCAAGGCCGCCTTCGCCGGCCGCGAGGTCGACCTCGCCGAGGACCTCGTGCGCCAGGATCGCGAGATCAACCGGCTCAACCGCGAGATCTTTCGCCTGGCGATCGAAATCGGCGAGGACCCCGACACCCGCGAGTGGGCGATGCACATGATCCTTGTCGCCCGCGCGCTGGAGCGGATCGGCGACAACGCGGTCGACATCGGCGAGCAGGTCGCCTTCGTGGTCACTGGCCTCTTCCGAGAGTTCTCGGACTCGTCGCGCCCGCCAGCCGTTTAGCCCGCCCGCAAATAGCGCAGGGCCCTGTGAAGATCGTGTTACGTTTTCCCGCAAACGCGCACGCCGTTTGCCCGATCGCCTACACTCGCCGCGATGACGGCAAGCGTCCGCGCTGGCGATCCGGGGGTCTCGTCAAATGTCTCTGACGGCACATCTCCCGGCTCGGCCTCTCTTCGTATCGCCGTCCTGGACCGCGACAGCGGCTTCATCCAGGTGCTGAGCAAGCGCCTCGACCGTCTGGACTGGGAGCACCGCGTGCTGGCCAGCCCCGTCCCGGCCGACGCCGTCGTGGCGATGCGCCTGAGCGCGCTGGTCGTCGACCTGGCCGTGCTGGGCCCGCAGGCCTGGACGTGGCTGGAGCGCCTATGCGATGCGTTGCCCGAGCTGGGCATCGTCGTCTGCACCGGGCCATCCACCGTGGCCCAGCGGGTGCGCGGGCTGCGTCTCGGCGCCGACGACTGGATCACCAAGCCCTGTCACCCCGAGGAAGTGATCGCGCGGGTGCAGAGCGTCGTGCGCCGCCGCAGGCGCAGCGCGGGCGCAGCCGACGCCGAGCCGGTGATCGCCGGCGAGGTCGAAATTCGCGCCGACCGCTTCCAGGCCTTCGTGGGCGAGCAGAGCATCGACCTGACCAGGCGCGAGTTCGAGCTGATCGAGCTGCTGTCGGGCGCCGAGGGTCGTGTGCTCGAGCGCGAGGAGATCTACTCGCGCCTATGGGGCTACACGATGGTGCGCGGCGACCGCTCGGTGGACGTGTTCGTGCGCAAGCTGCGCCAGAAGCTGGAGAAGGCATCGCCCAACTGGCGCTACATCCATACGCACTTCGGCATTGGCTACCGCTTCGCAGCGGAATCGCTGGAGGTCGTCGACCCCAACGACGTGCCCTCCTCAGTCCCCGACGACTGGGCTGCGCCCGACACCGAGGCGTCGATCGTCGCCGGGCGCCGGAGCGGCAGCGATGAGGGCGAGCTCGCGAGGACGCAGCAGGAGCGCGAGCTCACCGCTCGGCCCCTCTAGTCGCAGCACCGCCAGCCCCCCCTTCTTGAGATCCACGCGGCCGCCCGTCAGTTCGCCGACCACGCTCGACAGGTCGGGCTCGTGCCCGACCAGCAGCAGGCGCCCGTCGGCGCTCACTGCGGCTATCTCCTGGAGAGCCTGGGCAGCGTCGAAACCGCCGGCCAGCGGCGGATGGGCGCTAAGCAGCTCGCGCTGTTGTGCGTCCCAGCGCTCGGCCGCCAGCTCGGCCGTCTGGCGCGCACGCGTCTTGGGGCTGAACAGGACCGCCTCGAAGCTGGCTTGCATCTGCGTCAGCGCGATGCCGGCCGCACGCGCCTGCCCCTCGCCGCGCTCGGTCAGGCGTCGCTGCGCGTCCACGCGAGCGCCGTGGGGCTCGGCCTCGGCGTGACGTAGTAGCCAGAGCTGACGAGCCATTGCCTCTCCACATCAACCCTAGCGGGTGTCCGTTTCTCGCAAAGTGCGGGGTGGCGGCTTGACGGGCTCATGGGTAGTAGCTTGGAGAACACATGGACGGCCAGCGCGAGCACATCGTCAGCGAGAACAGCCGCCGCTATGACGGCGACGACGCCTCGCTGTACATCAACCGCGAGCTGTCCTGGCTGGACTTCAATGACCGCGTGCTGCAGCTGGCCGAAGACGAGCGTGTGCCGCTGCTCGAGCGCGTCAAGTTCTGCGCCATCTACACGACCAACCTCGACGAGTACTACATGGTGCGCGTGGCTGGCCTACGTGACCAGATCGACGCGGGCGTCGAGAACCCCAGCCAGGACGGCCTGATTCCGTCCCAGACGATTGCCCTGATCCGCGAGCGCGTGCTGGCCCAAGGCCGGCGCCTTACCGCCTGCTTCGAAGGTCGTCTGCGGGCCGAACTGGCCGACCACGACATTCGCCTGGTCAGCGTTGCCGAGCTCGATGACGAGCGCCGCTCTGAGCTGGCCAAGCACTTCCAGAAGGCCATCTTCCCCGCCCTCACGCCGTTGGCCGTCGCGCCTGGGCGCCCCTTCCCCTACATTTCGAACTTGTCGCTCAGCCTCGCCGTGCTGGTGCGCGACCCGCTGACCGCGCAGACGGTGTTCGCGCGCGTGAAGGTGCCCACCGAGATCCTGCCCCGTTTCGTCACGCTGCGCCAACAGACGCCCGGCACCGTCCTGCTGGTGCCGCTGGAGGACGTCATCGCCCACCACCTCGACGCCCTGTTCCCAGGCATGGAGATCGCCGACTACGACGTTTTCCGGGTCACCCGCGACGCCGACCTGGAGGTGTCAGACGACGCCGCCGACCTGCTGCAGGCCGTCGAGGACGAGTTGCGCCGCAGGCGCTTCGGCGAGGTCGTGCGCGTCGAGGTCGGCACCGATGCCTCCGCACAGCTGCGCGAGGCGCTGGCCGCGCTGCTCGGAGTGTCCGACGAGGAGGTCTATCCCGTGGACGGGCTGCTGGACATGGGCGCGCTGTGGCAGATCGTGCGGCTGCCCGGCCACACCGAGCTGCGCGAGGAGTCGCTTCCCGTCATCACCCACCCGCGCCTGCTGCGCCACGAGGGCGATCGGCCGGACGTGCTTGGAGCCATGCGCGAAGGCGACCTGCTCGTCCACCACCCCTACGTCTCCTTCGCCACATCGGTCGAGCGCTTCGTCGAGCAGGCCGTGGCCGACCCCAACGTGCTGGCGATCAAGCAGACCGTCTATCGCACCAGCGACGACTCGCCGCTGGTGCCCGCGCTGATCGACGCCACCGAGCGCGGCAAGCAGGCGGTCGCGCTGGTCGAGCTGCAGGCGCGCTTTGACGAGCGCATGAACATCCACTGGGCCAAGGCCCTTGAGGAGGCCGGCGTGCACGTCGTCTACGGCCAGCCCGCGCTGAAGACCCACGCCAAGTGCGTGCTGGTGGTGCGCCGCGAGGGCGACGGCGTGCGCAACTACGTGCACATCGGCACCGGCAACTACCACTCGACCACCGCCCGCCTGTACACCGACTTCGGCCTGTTCACCACCGACGAGCAGATAGGCGCAGACGTGGCCGACATGTTCAACTACCTCACCGGCTTTGGTCGCCCGCTGCACTATCGCAAGGTGCTGATCGCCCCCGAGCACCTGCGGCGAGGCATCATCGAGCAGATCGAGCGCACAATCGCCGCGCACTCCGAGCAGTCGCCCGCGCGAATCGCCATGAAGATGAACGCGCTCGTCGACGGGCGCTGCATCCGCGCGCTGTACGCCGCCTCGCAGGCCGGCGTGCGCGTCGATCTGAACGTGCGCGGCATCTGCTGCCTGCGCCCCGGCCTGCCGGGGATCTCCGAGAACATCCGCGTCGTCTCGATCGTCGGGCGGCTGCTGGAGCACTCGCGCATCTACGCCTTCGAGCGAGACGGCGAGCACACCATCTACATCGCATCCGCCGACCTGATGCCGCGCAACCTCGACCACCGCGTCGAGCTGGCCGTGCCGATCGCCGCGCCCGAGCTGCAGGCGGAGCTGCTGGACACGCTCGAACGAGCGTTTGCGGACAACCAGAACGCGTGGGAGCTCGACGGCGAGGGCAACTGGCGCCGGCGCTCGGTCGGCCCCGGCGAGAAGCCGCGCAGCCTGCAGCTGGAGCTGGCCGAGCTGTACGCGGCGCGCGCGCGCGCCGAGCGGCCGCCGGGCGAGGCGCCCATCGGCACGACCGGACCGTCGCTGGCCACCGGGCCGTCGCCCGCTGCCGAGACGTCACAGACCGGAGCGTTGACCCCCAGCGGTTAGGCCGCTGCACCGGCCCTGCCTCAGCGCCGGCGGGAGCCGCCCTGCGCAGCACGCCAGATCGACAGGGCGAGCAACCCGACGACCGCCGGCGGCATCACCCACCACGCCGACAGAGACGCGTTGGCGAGCAGCGCTGTGAGCCCGAGGGCGAGCACGACCCCGAGGGCTGTCAGCCAGTCGTCTCCGACGACGAAATCCCACACGCCTCTGACGAATGCGTCCAGCCGGGTCATGCGCTCGCCCTCGCTTCGTCGGTGGCTTCGACGCGCGCGGCCGCGGTGCGCGCGATCGCCGTTGCGCTCACCATGCGGCCGACCGTCCAGGCCATCGCTGTCGCGAGCAGGAACAGTCCGGGAACGATCGCCAACAGGGCAGCGTCGCCACCGGGCCAGCTGGCGCCGGCGCCCTCGGCACCCCAGAACATCCCGAACGAGCTCAGCATCACGCCGACCGCGAACTTCATCATGTTCTCGGGCACCTTCGCCAGTGGGGCGCGTGCCGCCACGCCTGCGGCGATGACCACGAGCACGGCCAGGCCCGCGGCGGCGGCCGCCAGGGCGACCCGGTGCTGGTTGGCGCCGAAGGTGAGCACGATGAACGCCACCTCCAGGCCCTCTAGGAGCACACCTTTGAAAGCGATCGCAAACGCGTAGCCATCAAAGCCCGCCCTCGCCGCGCCGGCCGCGCTGGCCGCGTTGCGCTCCTGTGCATAGGCCTGCAGCTCGTCGTGCTTGGCCTTCAGGCCGGCCGAGCGCAGGATCGCCTTGCGCAGCCATTGCAGGCCGAAGACCAAGAGCAGGCCGCCCACCGCGACCCTCAACAGGTTGATCGGCAGGGCGGTCAGCGCGGGGCCGAGCGCCGCCACGATCGCCGCCAACGTTACGGTCGCCGCCCCGACGCCACTCATCGCCGAGGACCAGCTGCGCGTGGTGCCCACGGCGAGGACGATCGTCAGCGCCTCGACCGCCTCGACCGCGCAGGCCAGGAACACCGACAGGGCGAGGGCTGTCTCGGTTGCGCTCATGTTCGAGCCCATGATCGTCGCCGAGAGGAGTCAGGGCAAGTCGCGTGCCTGCTCCCCCGTGGTGCCAGCCGCACAACCGCAGCTCTCCTCGTGCGCGCAGCACTCGGCCTTGGCGCTCGGCTCACAGCACGTCGCTTGCGCCTCGGGTGCGCAGCAGGGCTCGGCGGCCTTCTCGGCGCTGATCAGCTCAGCCATGCGGACAGCTCCTTCAGCGCGTCGGGGATGACGTAGTAGTAGGCCCACAGCCCCTGTCGCTCAGAGTCCACGATCCCGGCCTCGCGGAGCTTCTTGAGGTGGTGGGAGAGCGTCGGCTGGGAGATCTCGAACAGCGGCACGAGCTCGCACACGCACACCTTGCCGGCGTGCTTGCGCAGCACGTCTACCAGCTGCAGGCGAATCGGGTCGCCGAGGGCCTTGGCAACCTCGGACATGCGGATCGCCTGCTCGCGCTGTACGTCGGGGTAGACGACCGGCTCGCAGCAGCGCTCCCCGGCAGGACGCTTCGTCTTGGGGGTCAGCTCCAGATCGACGCTCATCAATCCACATATACCTATTGAAGTGGCAGTTGTCAATGCAATATGATTGCGGCGTGAGCGACCAGCCGGACACCTGGCGCCGAGGTGCGTCAGGCCGGGCTTCCGGGCGAGCTTGCCGACAAGCTCCTGATCGCTGCATGACCGGCACGCCCGCGCTCCCGCGCCGCCTGCTCGCCGAGCTGCTTGGCTCCGCGTTCCTCGCCGCACTGGTCGTCGGCTCGGGCATCGCCGCCCAGACACTCTCCCCCAACGACGTCGGCCTGGAGCTGTTCGAGAACGCAGCCGCCACCGCAGCTGGGCTGTTTACGATCATCCTCATGTTCGGCCCGGTGTCCGGCGGGCACTTCAACCCGGTCGTCTCGCTCGCCGACGCCTGCTTCGGCGGCATCAGCTGGCGAGACGCGCTCGCCTACATACCCGCGCAGGCTGCCGGCTGCATCCTCGGCGCTGTGACAGCCAACGGCATGTTCTCGCTGGCGGCAGTCAGCATCTCCACCCATCACCGCGCATCGAGCGCTCACCTGTTTTCCGAGGCCATCGCCACGACCGGGTTGTTGCTCGTGATCTTCTCGCTCGCGCGCACCAAACGCTCACACGCTGCGCCGGCCGCAGTCGGCGCGTACATCGGCGCCGCCTACTTCTTCACCAGCTCGGCCAGCTTCGCCAACCCCGCGATCAGCGTCGGGCGCATGTTCTCGGACACCTTCGCGGGCATCGCACCTGCGTCAGTGCCCGGATTCATCTGCGCGCAGCTCGTCGGCGGCGCCTGCGCGATCCTCGTGCTCAGGGTGCTCTACCCCGACGTGACCGCAGCCGAGGCGGAAGACGTCATCGTGCCCCACCACCAAGCGCAGCCGAGCTGCTGACGACACCCGCGGCTCGGGCTCCCGTACCAACGATCCAGCTCACGAGTTGTCGTCGCTGAAGTCGCTCGTCTCAACTCCGAGCACTCCGTCGATCCGGTCGAGCGCGACTGTCAGCTCCTCGATCGCGGGCTTCCCACGCATCTCGAGCGTCACGACGACCGCCGGTGTCTCTCCGGCACGCCTGCCCTCGACCTGCCGGGTGCTCATCCGGTGGATCGCTGCGCCGCGCTCGGTGCTCTCGCTGATGATCTCGCGCAGGACGCCGCGGCCGTCTTCGTACACGACCCGCAAACCGAAATCGAGGTAGCGAGATGGCGGCAGCCGCGCCGCAAGCTCGGGGTAGAGGAACACGACGACGAAGTGCCCAGCCGTCACAACCAGGGCAAGCAGCGCCAGCCCTGCGCCGCAGGCCATGCCGATCGCGGCTGTCATCCACACGATCGCGGCGGTCGTGAGACCACGCACGATGTCACCACGCACAAAGATCAGACCGCCCCCAATGAACCCGATCCCAGACACCACACCAGCGGCCACACGAGACGGGTCGAGAATCACGCGACCCTCGCTGAGCACATCGAAGAACCCATACTTGCTGATGATGATGAACAGCGCCGCGCCCACCCCAACGAGCGTGTGTGTGCGCAGACCAGCCGACTTCTGCCGCCACTCGCGCTCCAGCCCGATCAGCGACGAAAGCGCAAACGCCAGCGCCAGCTCACCGACCTGCTTCCAGCCCTGGCTCGCCACAGCAGCCAACACGACATGCGAAGTCCACAAAGCCAGTGAACAATAGCCGAACGGCGCTACGCTCACGCGATGCCCTGGGAGTGGCCCGTCGGCGCCCTGTTTGCGTTCTGCCTGGCGCTGGTCACAACGCCGGCCGGCCTCTCCGGTGCCGTGCTGCTGCTCCCCGTCCAGGTCAGTGTCTTGGGTGTCGCGAGCCCAGCCGTCACACCGACCAACCTGCTCTACAACATCTTCTCGACCCCAGGCGCACCAACCCGCTTCGCCCGCAGGTCCTGCAGCTCAGCCACGGCGGCACAATCGCGCCAGACTGGACACTCGGCCTGTTCCTCGGCGCCGGCGGCTTCGCCGGAAGCTACTGCGGCGCCCGCCTCCAGCAACGACTACCCGAGCGCTCCCTGCGACGCCTGCTCGGAGTCATCGCCTGCCTCATCGCGGCACGCTACTTCCAGACCGGCCTTGAACCACAACCAAGCAGCCCACGCCAGGCTGCCGAGCGCCGACGGTTCGGTCAGCCGGCCGGCGCGGAGCTGGGCAGCGCGTCCAGCGCCGCCTTCAGCTCGTCCACCGACTGGTAGTCCAACCCCAGCAGGTGGTCGTGACGGTGGCGCACAATCCCCCGCTCGTCGATCACGATCACCGCGCGCTTGGTACCGAGGGGGCCGGTGGCGCTGTACTGGCGCGCGACCTGCTTGTCGACGTCCGCCAGCAGCGACACGTTGAGCGAGTGCTTGGACGCAAACGACTCGTGCGAAGACAGGTCCTGTGCGGAGATGCCCACCACCGTCGCGTCCAGCGCAGCGAAGTCATCGGCGCGATCGCGGTAGGAGCAGAACTGCTTCGTGCACACCGGCGTGTTGTCGCTATGCTGTATTTGCATAGACACACGCCGCAAGTGACTGGAGCCAGAGCCATGTCGAAACAACGCCGCGCCATCGGGATCATCCGCGTGTCCCGCGTCAAAGGCCGAGAGGGCGAGTCGTTCGCCTCGCCGGAGATCCAGCGGGAACGCATCGAAGCGGCGTGCGAGCGAGACGGCCTGTCGCTGATCCGCGAGCCGGCGCGCGAAGAAGACAAATCTGGCAAAGCGAGCCTCGATGAACGCAACCGCCTCCGCGAAGCCATCGAGGCAGTCGAGGCCGGGGAAGCCGACGTGATCGTGGCCGCCTATTTCGACCGACTCGTCCGCAGCCTCAAAGTGCAGGCCGAAGTCGTACAGCGTGTCGAGAAGGCCGGCGGAAAAGTGCTCACCGTCGATGTCGGGCAGGTCACGGAAGGCAACGCGACAGAGTGGCTGAACGGCACGATGCACGGCATGTTGGCCGAGTATTACGCGCGGCTGGCCGGCGAGCGGACGGCATCGGCGCAGCGCCGCGCCGTGGCGCGCGGCGTGATCCCGTTCCCGAACACACCGCCCGGCTACCGGCAGGTTCGTGATAGCGCCGGCAAGAATCCGAGGCTTGAGCCCGATCCTGCCGAGGCTCCCATCGTGGCCGAGGCGTTTCGGATGCGCGCCGAAGGCGAGACGATCAAGACTGTGCGCGGCTACCTGCAAGCGAACGGCATCGAGCGGACCCTTCGCGGCGTACAGGCGCTTCTCGCATCGCGCATCGTGCTTGGCGAAATCTCCTTTGTCGGTGACAAGCTGGCGTTGACCAACCCGAACGCCCATCCCGCGATCGTGGATGTTGAGACCTGGCAGCGAGTACAGCGCCAGAGGGTCACGCGCGGGCGCAAGGCGAAGTCCGATCGACTGCTCGCACGCCTGGGCGTGCTGTGCTGCGCGACCTGCGGACGGCCGATGGCGATCGGCAACTCGAACACAAAGTACCCGACCTACCGCTGCTCGCCCATGTCGGACTGTCCCGAACGGATGGCGATCACCGCCGACATCGCCGAGCGGGTCGTGACCGAGCGCGTCCGCGCTGCGCTCACAGATGTGCAGGGACATGCGTCGGCTGAGACGAACATCCGACAGGCGGAGCAGGCGCTGCAAGCCGCGCAGAGCGCCCTCGATGCCGCTCTGCGGGCCTTCGAGGGCTTCGATGAGCCAGCCGCCCGCCAACGACTGCTGGAGCTACGAGATGAGCGAGACACAGCACAAGCCCATCTGGATCAGGTTGGCGGGACAAGGCCGGCACTCACAATCAATGGGGCCGACGATTGGGATCGGCTGACGCTTGCAGAGCGTCGCGCGTTGATCCGCGCAATCGTTGCGCGGGCCGTCGTCCGTCCTGGCCGCGGCCTCGATCGAGTCGCAGTCGAGCTGGTCGGCTCGAACACGCTGTAGGAGAGCAGGGCGCGTCACCGCCAAGTCCTTCGCGCAGGATGCGACGCGCCGCGGCGTCCAAGATACCGAGTATCTCAGCCCGGACATGAGGAGGAAGATCAGCGCTCACCCGCATCTCCGCAACGCACCTGGGCCACTCGCAAGGGTCCTTCAGGATTACGCTCGCGCCAGCGTCGCGCGAGGCAGTCCTCGATGCGGCGGTTTGCGTGGCGTGGCGTGGCGGGTAGCTCGTCCAACGGTCGCTGCTGTTCGCGGGCGGGTAGCAGCTCATAGAGCTTGCCGTCCGTCGTGCCCCATACCCAGGGTGGGCCGGGCGGCGCGCACCGGGCGAGGCTTGCGAGCCGCCGTCGGCTTTCGCAGACGAGCAGGATGTTCCCGCGGTCGCGGTGTGGGTCTGTGCCGAGTGCTTGGCGGTAGGCGTCGAGCTTCGCCTTCACGCGCCTGGTCGGCTCGGTCGCGCGGTCGATCTCCAGGTAGAAGGTGATCTCCCGGTCGGGCAGCAGGTAGCGGCCGTACCCGTCCGGGCGCACGCTCGCGCCTGTGCCTTCCTGTGCTTGCTGCTCACCGAGCCAGCGAAACAGCCCCTCACCGGGATGGGTGAGGCTGCGCTCGATCAGCGCGAGGAAGAACCGCGCGACCGCGCGGCGATGCTCAAGGTCCGGGATAGACAGGCCCGGCGGCCGGCGTGCCGGAGCACCGATCGCCCGTCGTCCGTTTGGCGAGAGGAACCACAGCGCCTCGCTGCGACCGCCGCGGTGCGTACGCGCCGGATACACACGAAGCACGAGGTCTTGATCCTCGAGCTTGACGAGCCGTTCACGACAAACACGAACACCAGAGAAGAACAGAAGACGAAGCTCGGAGGTGGAGAGGGGCTCGGACTGAGAGAGACGGTCGAGTAGCTCGCGGTCACGGACAGTCACCATTGGCAGACCGGGTGTCATAGCCGCCCCCCACGAACAGGCAACAGATGTTCATTGTCGGGGTTTGCCTCGCTCCCCGGATCGTTGTGCTGGTGCGGGAATCCGGGCGCCGAGGATCCTCCGTCGGTGGGAGGGACAAACGGAGGGTCGTAGGGAGGATCGAACGGCGGATGTTGACCGCGCCCTGAATCGGACGGTCCATCGTCGGGGTCTTCGTGCTCATCAGCGTGAGCGTGCCCTGGTGGTGGCTGCTCGATCCGCCCGTAGCGCTCGTGGATCGCCTGCTCCACGGCCGCGCGGGCTGTCGCGTGACCGCGGGCTCGATCGTGTATCGCGCCGGCCGTGTCACCCGGCGTGGGCGGTGGTGGCGGCTCAGTTGTCGCGGTCGCGGCGGGTAGCTGGTGTGACTCATGTAGTACCCGGCAGGCGATCGTGTACGCGCCCAAATGGAGGAGGTCATGGGCATCGAGCCGCGGCTCGAAATGAACGGCCATGCGTTTCGCGTCGGCGGCGCCGAGCCCGAAGCAGAGCTTGGTTTGGCAGTTCGCGTCGACGGCTTCCGCGAGCTCGTGGTCTTTGAGCTGCGCGAGGTTCTGATGCGCGAGCGCCAGCCCGAGGCCGTAGCCGCGTGCCTGGGCGAGCGCCTTCTCCATCCCTTGCGGCAGATGACAGAAGCGATGACACTCATCCACGACACACAGGAACGGCGGCCGCTCAGCGAGCGCGAGCGGCCCGAGACGCTGCGCGGCCTGCCACGCACGATGCAACAGCACCGACCCGATCAGATCGGGCGCGTCCTCACCAAGAGTTTGCGGCAGGGAGACGAGCAGCCACCGTCCCATGCTGATCCGCTCGGAGAGGTCCGGTGCGGCTGGCTGGCAGAGCATGTTGCGCAGCGTGTGGTTGCCGAGCAGCGCCCGCAGCTTGTTCGACAAAGGGGCGAGCGCCTGCACCCGTGCGGGCCGGTCAGCTCGCCGGTCGGGTCGAGCACCATCCCGCCCATCCCGGCGCGCATCGCCTCGACTGTCATGTTCAACAGCAGCGTGCTCTTGCCGCGCCCGGTCGGCCCGAGAACGTGCGCGTGCTGGAGCAGCGCCTTTGGCTCCACGCGAATCTCGCGGTCAAACCCCGCGTGGTCGCTGCGTCCGAGCAGCAAACCTTGCGAGGGAGCGTGCGCGACAGGGGCGATGCTCCTTGAGGGCGCCTCGCCGAAGGACAGCGGCGCGAGCCCTGTTTGCTCTGGCACCGCGACGAGCGCCGCAGCCTCGCCGCTGCTCAACAGCAGACGCGGTTTCACCGATGGCAGGCAGGCGAGCAGACGCCGCCGGCAGAACGGCTCGAAGCACTTGCGTAGCCCGCCGAGGTCATAGAACTGGCCGAACGCTGCATGCAGCCCCCCGAGACGCCCTCCAGCTCGCCGGCGTCCCTCGGCCCACGTGCCGATCCTGAGCGTCGCGGCGAGTAGCGGCTGTGCGGCCTTCGCGTCGATCGCCCGCGCGCGCTCAAGCGAGAACGGGTCCGCGCTGCGCTGTCCTCCTCTCTGGCTCATCGGGTGCGGTGAGCCCGGAGTGAACGCGTCGATCACCTCGCCGAGCAGCGACCCGAACGCCTCAAGTGCCCGCAACCCGAAGCTCGGTTGAAGGCCACGACCTGAGCGCAGCCGCGCGGACTGGCTCCGTGCCCGGCTGTGCGCCGAGCGTGACGGCGCCTGCAACACCAGCTGGATCACGCCGCCCTCGCCCGCCTGCTGAGCGCGCAGCGCCGCCAGAAGCTGCCCTGCCGGATCGACCCGGTGATCGACGCGCAACGGCAGAAACCGCGAGGCGAGCGGGCCAAGACTCGCAACCCGAAGACACCCGCCCCCAGCCGCCGCTGGACTGATGGCTGCCGGCTGCTCGACGGTGGCGGCTCCAAGACCTTGCTCTACCGCGGCGCGTACCTGCGCAGCCGGCACGCCTTGCGAGATGAACAGGCCGGCGCTCGCGCGGTCCTCGACCGATGAGAGCGACAGCGCGACCCACGGCCGCGCGCCGAGCAACGGTCGCGGTAGACCGCCCGCGAGCGTCCGCATGAACGCCTCAAGCGCAGGCCGCGACACCTGCTCGCCCAGGCGAACCTCAAACCACCGGCCGCCAGCAGCAAGACGGTGACGACTCCATACCCTCCACACGGGAATAAGGAGCAGCACCGCGAGCAGGAGGGCGAGCACGGGAGCGAGTGCGCCGAGCGCCGACAGCGCGTGGTGCGCGAATGACGAGCCCGCGTGACGCAACGGCCAATCCGGTTCGCGGACAAACCGTTCGACCGTGCGAGACGGGCGCCTGAGATATGGGTGTGGGTGATGGTGACTCATGGGCAGTTCTGGGAATCTCCTTTCACGGAAGGAACATCAATCGCCTGACACCAAGGGGACAGCCGGCACGAGGCTTGCTGTCTCTCCTGGCGCTGGGAAGAAGGCCACTTCGGGCACCCCGCGGTACGGCCCGCAACCAGTTCTCGCGGACGGGCTCTTGGTGGCCTCTCCAACCGCAGAGAGGCAGCACAAGGCACCCCAACAGGACAACCCAACCCCGGACGTCCAGCCGGTCAGGGGCGGCGTTCCGCATGGACACGCGCGATCCGGGCAATACCTCGATCAGCAAGTGCATAACCGAAGCGACACGCAAAAGCTCGACCACGACGGCTGGCCGGCCTCGCCCGAGCTTCCTGCGCTCGGCGTGCTCGCCGACCATCTGCGCCAACGGATCGTGTGGGCGCTCGCCCACGAACCCCGCACCCCCACCGCGCTCGCCCGCGCACTCGACGCAAGCCAGCCACTCATCAGCAACCACCTCGCGCTCGTGCGCGCCGCTGGACTCGTTGAGAGCCACCCCGATCCGCACGACCGCCGCTCCCGTGTCTATGACATCCGCCGCGAGTCGCTGCTCCGCGTGCACGTCTGGCTCGGCGATGTCCAGCGCAACTGGCTGCGCCGCCACGTCGGCCCGGCCGACCCCGACTACTACAAGGGCCACCGCCTCGACTCGAACTTCACGACCCGCGGCACCCCACGCAAACGCATCCCCCGCGCCCTCAAGGAGCCCTGGGAACGCTGATACCGCGAAACGAACAGGAAGGCTGACGGGAAGCATCCTCCGCAGATGTAGCCCATCGCAACCCCGAAATCCACAAACATGTAAACACGTAATTGCGCGTTTGCGGATACCCAGCGATATGACCATGCCGCCAGGTGTAACCCAGCGCCGCGCCCTGATCTACCCCATATACGCACGTACGTGGGTAGATAAACCCGCCGAAATGTGCTAGGCGTCGAGCGTGAGTGCTCGGGCTTCGCGCCTACACCGCGACCGTGACGCGCTTCAAGGAAGGCGTGTCGGTCGTCTCTGGCTCGGCGTACACCGCCAGCAACTTCGCGTGAGGCGGATGGCCGAGAACGCCTGAGCGCTTGGGATTCCGCCATAGTGTAGTGCTCGGCGAGGGCTTCGTTTCGACGCGATGCCGAAGCCCATTTGGTTCCAACCGCAGGCCCTTGCCGCCGCCCCCTGGCCCGTAAGCAGTAGGGGATCGCGGCGCCGCCACCGTGGTGATGTTGTTGTCGTTGCGGGCCAGCGTGCGGACGATACCCGCCCACGTCACCAACAATATTTCTCCCCGCTTGCGTAAGGGTGGGTGCACGGACCCCATCCAGCGAGGTCCGTGCGCCCGTTTCCGCACTTACGCGCGTTTCCGCGCCTACGGCACGAGGAACGTAAAGCTGACCAGTTCCGACGGCGCGATCGTCGCCACGCCCCCGTTTACGGCATAGACGAAGGTTCGCACCTCAAGCTGCCCATGAACGCAGTCGGGGGCGCCACTTAGCCACGTCACATACGGAAGCAGCACTTCCGTTGATCCCGTGGGCACGGCCGTTGATGGCAATTCTGCCGGACTGACCGTGACCGTATCGCCCGTCACTGTCTGACTCAGCGACAGACAATATGTTCCGTCGGGACTGCCGCTGACCCCCGGCTGCACAGTCGCATTATGTAGATATGGGTCTTCATGTGGAGATGGGCCTTCGCCTAGACCTGCTGTTGGAAAACCACGCCCGCCCACGAGTCCATAGGCACGCGCGCTCCCGGCTGGCCCGGCTGGCCCTGTGTTTCCCGCTGGCCCGGTCGAGCCAGCGGGGCCAGCGGGGCCGGGTGCGCCCTGTGGCCCGGGCGCGCCCTGAGGTCCGCGCGGACCGCGAGGACCTGCTGGGTCGCGCCTTGGGTGCTTCCGCGAGAGGGCACCATGCGTCCGTGCACGATGCCCTTTGCTTGCGGACGCCCCAGCCGCGTTGCCAAACGACATGGCAAACGCAATCGTCACTGCAATCATTCGCAACCTGAACATGTGGATAGCATCCGTTTCGCGTAGTAGTTGACGGTGCTCGAAAGATTCTAGTAGATGTCGAGCTTGACCTCCATCAGGGACAGCGCGTGCGGTAGCTCAAACCCAATCGAAATACCGCCTTCTGGGCAGGTGAGTTCGTTGGCTCCCAAGTGGATATCGGTGCCCCATGCTTCGGTGGGTGGTTCGGCTTCCCACACCGCCCAGGGACCGCCGCTGTCGCCTTTCCCGCCGTGTGCGCACATCTGGTCGGTGTGCGAAATTTTCAATTTTCCCCGACCCACATCTTCATAGTTGATCGTCGTGGTCACATCATGGTAGGTCGCGGCTCCGCATTGTGAGCCGAGGTTTGCGCCCTCGTGACATAGGTACATGCCTTCGTAGGATTCCCTTGTGCCGACGATTGGTAGGTCTTCGTTTTTCCCCCAGGCGGAGATGTACGGCTCAATTATGCAGCCACTTTTATCCCAAAGCAGCCCCGCATCGCCCTTGTTCTCTCCTTCTTCGAGAGTGTGACGAATTGCCTTACCGTAGTCGCATTCCGAAGTTTTCCAGGTACCGCTGGTCCACGGAAAGCCTTTAGGTTCCATGCAGTGCCCCGCTGTCAAGATGCCGATCGCGTTGCTTTTCGCGGGAATGAGAACCACGAATCCCATAGTGCACCAGTGGTAATATCCTTCTTCATCAGGTTCGCTTTCTATGCGTGTGCCACCGCGATGCGGTTGAGGACAGTATGGGAATTGGCATATGCCTCCGCCTTCGCCAGCAGTGATTTCCAGTCTCCGCGCTGCCACGGGCGCGACCGTGGCAGCCACCGACGAGGTGTTGGCCTGTGCCTCGATGTTGGAGACTTCGGAGCTTGACAGGTTCGATGGAAGCAGAACGTCTACTGAATTTGTGCGTGCGTCGGCGCCGACGAACGCCTGCTGTTTGCTCTCAAGTGTTGCGAGCTTGGCATTCCAGGTGGCTTCGGCTTCTTGCAGTTCGTGCCAGGTGTATGTGTCATGGTCATAGGTCGTGGCTTCTGCGATGTTGTCATTGGCCGCAACTGTTTCAGCCGCCGCGAGGGACGTAGAGTCGGTGACCCCGATATGAAATCTGCCTTCTTTCAGATCGAATGATACCCCAGCGTAGGCGCCACCAAGCGCCCCTTCAAGCTGTTCCACGATGCCACCGGCTTTTGCTTGGAGGCTGAGGTCGCGCTTGGCAAGTTCGAGCGAGATGGCTTCCTGTTCGGCCAACTGGCTGGCCTGACTGGTTGCGCTGGTGTCGGCGCTTGCCGCGCTCGGCGTGAGCGCAGAGCAGAGCGCCGCAATGCAGAGCATCGAAGCCAATAAGACACCCGGCACCCGCATCGTCCCCCAGGGTCGCGTCATCGTTTTTCTTTCCGTCCTGTTGCTTGGATTTGATCGCAGGGCCGGAAGCTACCGGCGCACCGATCGCTGCGTCAAGGACTCGACAGTTGCAGACAGCAGGTTGCGTCGGGTGTGGCCCGCTGTGGCACCCCGAGAGAACGAGCTTCACATGGCCCACCGCGCCGATTAGCCACAGTTGCAGCCGAGGAGGCGAAGCTACGGCTGTCTGGTCCCAGCAGCTCACAGCCCTGGAGGCTGGACGGCTGGACCCGCCCTTGGACACCCTGGCCGCGATCGCGGGCGCGCTCGGCCTCAAGACAGCCAACCTGATGCCCGACCGTACGCAGGGCGGTGGGTGATGCCCGCCAAGAAATCAGCGCAGATACAGGCGCTTGGCCGGGCGATCAGCGACACGCGCCACGAACGCGGGATGCCACAGGAGGCGTTCGCCAGACACGCAGGACTGGACCGCAGCTACTTCGGGGCGGTCGAGCGCGGCGAGTTCAACCTCACCATCACCACGCTGTTGAAGATCGCCACCGGCCTCGACGTGCCCGCGAGCAGCCTGCTTGAGCGAGCGAAGCTGTGACGTGAGCGGCTGCTGCGTGAAGGTGCACCAGCGGCGTGCTGATGACGGCCATCGATGGCGCGTAGCGAAACAATGCAGCGAACGCTCACCGTGCGCGGCCCATGAGGCCAAAAGCGTTCAGGCAGCGGCGGCCGGCAGCGCGTCCAGCGCCGCCTTGAGATCGTCCACCGACTGGTAGTCGAGCCCCAGTATGTGGTCGTGGCGATGGCGCACGACGCCCTGCTCGTCGATCACTATCACCGCGCGCTTGGTGCCCAGCGGGCCCGTCGCGCTGTACAGGCGCGCCACCTGCTTGTCCACGTCCGCCAGCAGCGGCACCGTGAGGTTGTTCTTGGCGACGAACCCCTCATGCGATGCCACGTCCTGCGCGCTGATACCCACCACCGTCGCACCCAGCGCAGCGAACTCGTCCGGCCGATCCCGGTAGGAGCAGAATTGTGCTTTACAAACCGGCGTGTTGTCGCCCGGGTAGAACAGCAGCAGCACGCGCTCGCCGCGATGGTCCGACAGGCGGAAGGCCCCGTCCGTTCCCTGCAGCTCGAAGTCGGGGGCCGGCTCGCCCACCTGCGGTGTCTTTGCCATATCCGCACCCTATCTTACGCCTGGCTCACCGGCTCCAGCAGATGCTGTAGAAACAGGCGGGCATGCAAGCTTGTCGGCGACAACCTGGTTGCCACTTCGTCATCGGCACGGCCCTCATGCTGGCGATATCCCTGCTTGCGGCGGGTTGCGGAGCCGGCGCGCCGGCCAACGTCTCCACGCCGCTGGCCAGCGCCACAGCGATCCCCTCCCCGGCGCGAAGCGCCTCATCCGAACCCCTCCTGGACTGGCCGGAGTTCGGCCTGAACCCGCAGCGCAGCGACGTCAGCGAACTGCCGACCGGCATCACCGCCGCGAATGTCGCCCACCTGCGCCACATGACCGTCGCGCTGCCCGGAACCGTCGACTCGTCGCCCATCTACCTGCACGGCGTCACCGCCGACGGGGGCGTTCACGACACGATCGTCGTCACCACCACGTACGGCAAGACGCTCGCCATCGACGCCAACAGCGGGAGGATCCTGTGGACGTTCACCCCGCTCGGCTTCAGCACCTGGGCCGGCAGCGCGCAGATCACCACCGCCAGCCCCCTCGCAGACCCCGACCGCCAGTTCGTCTACGCCTCATCGCCCAACGGGCTGATCCACAAGCTCGCGTTGGCTGACGGCAGCGAGGACTCCAGCGGCAGCTGGCCGGTGAAGATCACGCGCGACGCCACGCACGAGAAGATCACGTCCTCGCTCAACATCGACGGCCCAGATGTGGTCGCCACGACCGGCGGCTACATCGGCGACATCCCTCCTTACCAGGGCCACGTGGTCCTGATCGACCGCCAGAGCGGGCGGATCGCAGCGATCTTCAACACGCTGTGCGCCAATCGCCGCGAACTGCAGGTCCCCAGTACCTGTCCTGCCAGCGACTCGGCCATCCTCTCGCGCAGCGGCCCCGTCGTCGAGCCCGGCGACGGGAGCATCCTCATCGACACCGGCAACGCCCCCTGGAACGGCACCACCGACTTCGGCGACAGTGTGCTCGAATTGACCTTCCCCGCGCTGAACCTGCGCCAGTCCTTTACGCCGACCAACCAGGAATACCTCAACAGCCACGACGTCGACCTCGGCTCCAGCGCCCCCGCGCTGCTCGGGCACGACCGCATCGTGCTGGCAGGCAAGGACGGGATCATGCGCGTGCTCGCGCTCTCGCACCTGGACGGTCACCCGCCCTCCGGCGCCCGCGCAAGGTTGCACCCGCTCGGCGGGGAAGTCCAGCGCCTGCAGATACCCGGCGGCGGCGAGCTGTGGAGCGCACCCGCCGTGTGGCAGCGCGACGGGCGCACCACAGCGTTCGTCGCCGACGAAAGCGGCAGCGCCGCCTACGTGTTGCGCTCCGGGCTGCTTTACCGGGCCTGGCAGAACAGCAACCCCGGAACCAGCCCGGTGATGGCCGGCGGCCTGCTCTACGTCTATGACCTGTCGGGGGGCGGCATCAACGTCTACCGGCCCGGCTCGCCGCAGCCGATCGCCAAGCTCGCGGGCCAACCCGGACACTGGAACAGCCCGATAATCGTCGACGGGCACGTGATCGAGCCCGAGGGCAACGCCAACAACCACGAAACCAGCGGCCAACTGGAGATCTTCTCGGTGGGGTGAGCTCCATGGCCTTGCGCCGTCAGCTGCCCGGCGCCAGCCGGGGCGCTAGCCTCGATCGCATCATGGCGGAATCGCTTGCCGGCCAGCTGTTGCTCGCATCGCCCTCGCTACACGACCCCAACTTCATGCGCACGGTCGTCCTGGTCGGCGTGCACAGCGAGGAGGGCGCCATGGGGGTGGTGCTCAACCGCCCCTCCACGGTCACCGTCGCCGACGCCGTGCCCCAGCTCGAGCAGACCGTGGAGGAGCTCGAGCCCGTGTACGTCGGCGGGCCCGTCCAGCCGACCTCCATCGTGTTCCTGGCTGAGTTCCTGGACCCCTCGCTGGCGGGCCTGCTGGTGCTCGGTCGGATCGGCTTCCCCGCGCCCGATGCCGGCATCGAGGAGCTCGCCGAGGCGACCAGGCGCAGGCGCGTGTTCGCCGGCTACGCCGGCTGGGGAGAGGGGCAGCTTGACGCCGAGGTCGAGCAGGGAGACTGGATCACCCACGCAGCCCTGCCCCAGGACGTCTTCACCCAGGCCCCCGAGGAGCTGTGGGGCACGGTGCTCACGCGCATGGGCGGCAGCTACGCGCTGCTCGCGCGCATGCCGCTCGATCCAAGCGTCAATTAGAAGCGCAGGCGCACCGCCGGACGGGCGCTAGGCTTCTCTGAATGCTCAAGCTCGCTCGCTGGTCGACCACGCACCGCAAGTACGTGGCGATCGGCTGGATCGTCGCGCTGGTCGGCATCAACGCGCTGGCCCACTCTGCCGGCACCAGTTACTCGAACAACTTCACGCTGCCGCACAGCGGCACCCAGAGCGCCGCCGACCTGCTCGAACACAGCTTCCCCGCGCAGGCGGGCGACCGCGACACGATCGTCTACAAGGTCAGCTCCGGCAGCGTCCTGGAAGGCGCGGTGCGCGCGCGCATGAGCGCGATGTTCGCGCAGGTGGCCAAGCTGCCGCACGTCACCAGCGTGATCAGCCCCTACGCGGGCTCCGGCAAGGCGATATCCGCCAACCGCAAGATCGCCTTCGCGACGGTTGTGTTCGACGAGAAAGCCAACCTGCTGCCCAAAAGCGCCCCCGAACGCGTCGTCAGCACGGCCCGCGCGGCGGCCAAGCCGGGCCTCGAGGTGGAGCTCGGCGGTCAGGCGATCGAGGCGACCGAGCAGGAAGGCTTCGGCGTCTCCACCGAGGTGGGGCTGCTCGCCGCCATCGTAGTGCTGCTGTTGACGTTCGGATCGCTGATCGCGATGGGGCTTCCGATCGTCACTGCGCTGTTCGGCCTGGGCACCGGCCTGGCCACGATCGCCCTGTTCACCCACGTGGTCGACACGCCCAACTTCTCCTCCGAGCTCGCCGCGATGATCGGGCTGGGCGTCGGCATCGACTACGCGCTGTTCATCCTCACGCGCTTTCGCGAGGCCTACCGCACGCCGGGACCGGCCTTCCAGGACACGCGCGCGGCGATCGTGCAGGCGATGGACACGTCCGGGCGTGCAGTCCTGTTCGCCGGCGCCACCGTGGTGATCGCGCTGCTGGGGATGATGCTTCTGGGCGTCGAATTCCTCTACGGGCTCGCCATCGCCGCATCGATCGGCGTGCTGTTGATGATGTTCGCCTCGCTCACGCTGCTGCCGGCGTTGTTGACGCTGGCCGGCCCGCGCGTGGGGCGTCCGGGCCGCAGAGCGCGGGCGCGTGCCCGCAAGAGCGACGGCAACGGTGTGCCCGCCTTCACAGCTGGCGGCGTGTGGCTGCGCTGGAGCGCGTTCGTGCAGCGCCGCCCGTGGACGATCGCGGCGCTGTCGGCGCTCCTCATGCTCGTGATCGCCGCGCCGGCCACCGCGCTGCGACTCGGCTCCAGCGACGCGGCCAACGACCCCGCCGGCCAGACCACCCATCGCGCCTACGAGCTGCTGGCGCAGGGCTTCGGACAGGGCTTCAACGGGCCGCTGCTCGTGGTCGCGAAGGTCCCCAACCCGCACAGGGAAGCCGTCGAACAGGGCGTCCAGCAGCTGACAGCGCCGAGCGCCGAACCGAAGGCCACCGTGCAAACGCTGCGCGCGGCGATCGCGAGCACCCCGGGCGTGGTCTCGGTCGCGCCCGCCAGGATCAACTCCGCCGGCGACGTGGCAACCCTGAGCGTCTACCCGCGCTCGTCGCCCGAGGCCTACGCCACCACGCGGCTGGTGGACCAGCTGCGTGAACACGTGATCCCGTCCGTGCAGAGGCGCACCGGCATGACGGTGTACGTCGGCGGGGTGACTGCCGGCGCCGTCGACTTCGCCGCGGTGCTGTCGCGCAAGCTGCCGCTGTTCGTCGGCGTCGTCGTGCTGTTGAGCGCGCTGCTGCTGATGGTCGTGTTCCGCTCGCTGGTCATCCCGCTGCAGGCCGCCGTCATGAACCTGCTCAGCATCAGCGCCTCGCTCGGCGTGATCGTGGCGATCTTCCAGTGGGGCTGGCTGGGGAGCCTGATCGGAGTCGAGCAGGGCCCGATCGAGTCGTTCATCCCGGTGCTCCTTTTTGCGATCGTGTTCGGCCTGTCGATGGACTACGAGGTCTTCCTCGTCTCGCGCATGCACGAGCGCTGGACGCGCACGCACGAGCACTCGCACGCTGTCGCCGAGGGCCTGTCGCTGACCGGGCGCGTGGTCACGGCGGCCGCCGCGATCATGGTGTGCGTCTTTTTGTCGTTCACCCTGCTCGAAGGCCGCGTGATCAAGGAGTTCGGCTTCAGCCTCGCAAGCGCCGTGTTCCTCGATGCGCTCATCGTGCGCTGCCTGCTGCTGCCCGCCGTCCTGCACCTGGTGGGCGAGCGCACCTGGGGGCTGCCGAGCTGGC
>DATNLQ010000208.1:0-42313 GCA_035602785.1 Solirubrobacteraceae bacterium | reverse complement strand
CGGGCAAGCCGGCACGTGGCGATCCAGCGCCGCGTCCAGGGGCGCATCCGGGCGTGCCGATCTTTTTGAAAGAGGTTCCTAGCGGCTGAGCACCGGGCTCGAGTGCACATCGGCGCTCGTGCGCCGGCGCTGGCGCGGCGGACCTGGGTCGTGGCGCAAGAGCGCCATCGCAGCCAACGCCAGCAGGCCGACCGCGGCGGCGACCGGGGCGAGGGTCTTCAGCGGATAGGTGGCGCCCGAGTGCAGCGTGAGGTTGAACGCGGTGTGGTCGCCGGCGTTGTAGATGCTCTGCAGGCCGGCGTGGTCGATCCGCAGCAGCGTTGGCGCGAGCGCCGCGAACAGCGCCCATCCCCCCAGGGCCAGCACGCCTCCACGCAGGGCCGGCGCCGAAAGCCGCAACCGGGGCGTCGCCCAGGCGGCCGCCAGCACCGCTGCGCCGGCCGCCAACAAGAACGGCCAGATGCCGCCCCAGCCGCGCCCGAGGCCGTACGCAGAGGCGATCGTCGGCTGGAAGAACCCTTTGGACAGGTAGCGCATCCAGGTGACCGTCTCGTTCTCATAGCCGACCAGCGGATGCGTGATCGTGGCGATCACGGTCGTCGTGATCGAAACCGCCGCAAGCGCGATCGTGGGGCCGGGGAAGCGCTTGAGCGACAGGGCGATCGGGAAGGCCAGGAACGGCAGCAGCGTGTCCAGGAAGCGCGGGCCCTCAAAGCCGCCGCCGAAGGGCAGGTAGTAGCCGGAGTTGTACAGCAGGTAGCACAGGCAGATGCCGCCGATCGTCAGCGCCTCGGCGCGCTTGGCGCGCTTGTACAGCAGCACGGTCCCGATCGCGCCCATGATCAGCACGGGGGAGATGGTCAGCAGGCCGCGTGAGTCCAACAGCAGCGTGATCAGCACCCTCGGGCTCGGCGCGCCGATCCCGAAGAAGCCTTTCTGCTGGCGTGGCACGTCCGAGTAGGCTAGGTGCGTGAACGAGTGAAACGCGTAGTGGTTGTAGAGCAGCAGCGGCACGATGCCGACCAGGCCGCCCGCCACGTACGCGCCGCCGCGGCGCAGCACTCCCAGCGGCGTCAGTGAGTCCCTGCGCGACAGCAGGAACAGGCCCAGCACGACAGCAGCAAAGAACGTCGGGTACTCCGAGGAGAACGCATAGCCCATCGCCAGGCCGGCCAGCGCCAGCAGCGTCGCGCTGGGCGGGCCCTCGCGCTCGCGCAGCATCAGCCAGAACGCGGCGAAGCATAGGAACGTGGTGAACATGTGCGAGAACAACAGCTGCGAGAGCGCCAGCGCCATCGTCCCCAGTCCGAGCACCACTGCTGCCGCCACGCCGTAGCCGGGCTCGAAGCGCTCGGCGACGCGCCACACCAGCAGCAGCAGCAACAGGCCCGGCAGCACGTTGCCCCACAGGCCGATCAGGTAGATCATCTCGTCGCCCGGATGGTTCGGCGGTGCCACGTGCGCGCGCGTCCACGATTCGGCGTCGAGGAGGTTCAGCGTGTCGTAGAACGGCAGCACGAACAGCGCCAGCCCGGGCGCACGGGCGGAGTAGTAGTGCCCCTTGTAGAACACCTTGTCGCCGGTGTTGGCCTGATACTGGTCGATCGTCGTGCTGTCGTCGTTCAGCGCGCGCGTCAGGTCGTAGTGGGAGGTCTGGTTCCAGGAAAAGCTCTGGATCATCACCGCCGACGCCAGGCCCACCAGCAGGACCGCCGCCAGCGCGATGCGCGGGCGCGTCATCAATCGGTGCCGTGGAGGGCCTTGGGCCCTGGGCCGATCTCGTAGATCGCTACCGAGCCGACCTGACGGCGGGTGATACCCAGGCCGGCGATCGGCTTGCGGGCGGCCGCTTGCGGGTTGGGCGGCTCGGCGACCACCCAGCCCTGCTCTGGCGGCAGACCCTTGGGGATCTGCGTGTGCAGCACAACCGTGCGGATGCCGTAGTAGCGCAGCTTCTCCACGCTCGCGAGGTCGGGGAAGCCGTTCATGCCGCCGCGCAGGTCGTCCTCGGCTGGTATGTCGAAGGTGCTCTCGCCGTTGGCGATCTTGGGGAAGCCGTCGGTGGAGAAGTACTGCCACACGCGGTCGAGCGCTCCGTCGGTCGGCAGGTCGATGATCGGCCCGGGCAGCCCGATCTCAGCGCGCGCGGGCTGGGGCACGACGGGGTGGCCGAGGTGTCCCGCCCCTTCGCCGAGCACGACGAGGACGAGCACTGCACCCAGCAGAACGGGCACGGCCGGCAGCGCCATACGTCCGGCCCACGGTCTGATGCGCGCCACGAGCAGCTGCACGCCGGCGGCGGCGAGCAGCGCGTAGAAGAGAGTGGCCAGGGTGAAGATGCGGCCCGGCACGCGCACGCCGTCCCAGCCGGGCGCGTAATCGAACAGCAGGCGATACGGATAGCCCGCTCCGGTCAGGCCGAGTCCCATGGCGAGCACCGAGCAGGTCACGATCCCGATCAACAGGCCGACGCGCAGGCGCCGCGTGAACGGGTTGCGGGCGTGGTCGTCGCCGGGTGTGTCGTGGCTACCCTGCCGCCGTTTGCGCGCCAGCCCGCCCGCGCCGCCCGCGAGCAGGCCGACCAGCGCGAGCGCGAGGATGACGCCGCCGGGGAAATACACGTCCTCGTTCTTTGAATGCACTTTCGCGCGCGCGCCCGCGGTCACGCTACCCCACACGCGGTTCTCCGACGAGGCGGACAGGAGCGCGGCGGGGCCGGAGGAGTACGTTTCCACTTCCTTGATCGTGCGCTTGGCGGTGGGGTAGTCGTTGGCCACCTGCAGGTAGGGCCGCGCCTCATAGACGGTCACGGCTCCCAGCACGGCCATCCCGACGAGCGTCACCGCCAGCAGCTGGCGCGGTATCAGCGGCCCGCGTCCCGGTCCGGTCGTGCGCCAAGCCTCACCGGGGATGAGGCGTCCGCGCCACCAGTAGGCGAGCGCGACCAGCGCGAGCAGGGCGAGCAGGTAGGTGTACTGCAAGCCGAGCGTGAAGCCGAGGCTGACCTGCCAGGCGGACACCAGCCAGCCGGCCAGCACGAGCTTGCGCGAAGAGCGCCGGTAGCCGCGCAGCAGCAGGAACAGCGCCAGCGGCAGCCCGCCGGAGGAGATCACGTGCAGGTGGCCGGCCTCGGTGACCCGGTAGGGCGCGTAGGCGAACGCGACGCCGGCTGCGGCGCCGCCGAGCTTGCGCAGACCGAGCTCGCGCGCGAGCAGATAGGCGCCGGCGAAGCACAGCGACCAGGCCCACAGGAACAGCAGGTTGTAGCGGACGAGCGTGGCAACGGTGCCCGAGCCGAAGAAGGCCGCGGGACCGTAACCGAGCAGCGAGTCCGAGAAGGCGAGGCTGAGCGGGTGCGGGTAGAAGGTGTTCGAGTCGAAGATGTGCAGCGGGTCGTGCAGCATCGCGTGCCCCACCCAGGCGATCTGCCACGCGGTCCGCACCGGGTCGCCGAGGTCCGGCGCGATGCGGCTGGGCAGGTGCAGCACGAGCGGCCAGCTGGTGATCACGGCCAGCAGCACGCCGGCGAGGGCCATGAGCAGGAGCTCGCCGCGGGCGAGCGCCGGCGAGGAGGCCCAGCGTTGCGTTGCGCCGGCCGAGCCGTCTCGTCGTGCTGCACGGTCACGCCCCGTGATCCGCTCGCGCCCGGGCGCGCCGGGCGCGGTCTGGGGCGAGGCGCCCGTGGGCGCGGGCGATCCGGGGGGCGTGCGAGGAGGGCTGGGGAGGCCGGTGCTCATGGCCTGGTGGTGTTGGGGACCGCGCGGATCGA
The DNA here is from genome assembly GCA_035602785.1 of Solirubrobacteraceae bacterium. GTDB lineage: Bacteria > Actinomycetota > Thermoleophilia > Solirubrobacterales > Solirubrobacteraceae > Palsa-744. Next base: position 38,544 of record DATNLQ010000208.1, on the reverse strand, counting down.
GGCAGTTTACGCCAGCGACCTGCGCCATTGCGGCGCACTGGCGCGCAATGCTTGTGACATTGCGAGCTTGTCCTTTGCGCAAGACTGGCCGGGATGAGGGTCCTCGTGGTTGGAGCAGGCGGCGTGGGCGCGGCCTTTGCGGCGATCGCACAACGGCGCGAGGTCTTCGAGCGGGTCGTGCTGGCGGATGTCGCGCTCGAGCGAGCGCAAGCGGCCGCCGAGCGGCTGGCAGAGCCCGACCGCTTCGCGGCAGAGCGCGTGGATGCATCCATCCGCGAGGAGCTCGTGGCGCTGATCGAGCGCGTGCGGCCCGACGCGGTGCTCAACGCCTGTGACCCCCGCTTCAACGAGCCGATCTTCGGCGCCGCGTTCGACGCCAGGGTGACCTACCTGGACATGGCGATGACACTGTCCCATCCCCACCCCGAGCGCCCCTACGAGCAGTCTGGCGAGATGCTCGGCGATCGCCAGCTGGCCGAGCACGAGCGCTGGCAGAGCGCGGGACTGCTGGCGCTCGTGGGGATCGGCGTGGAGCCAGGCCTGTCGGATGTGTTCGCCCGCTATGCCGCCGACGAGCTGTTCTCTGCGATCGACGAAGTGGGCGTTCGCGACGGCGCCGACCTGGTGGTCGAGGGCTATGACTTCGCGCCCACGTTCTCGATCTGGACCACCATCGAGGAGTGCCTGAACCCGCCGCTGATCTGGGAGCGCGAGCGCGGCTTCTACACGACCGCGCCGTTCTCAGAGCCCGAGGTGTTCGAGTTCCCCGAGGGGATCGGGCCGGTCGAGTGCGTCAACGTGGAGCATGAGGAGGTCGTGCTGATCCCCCGCTGGGTCAAGTGCGAGCGCGTCACGTTCAAGTACGGCCTCGGGCAGGAGTTCATCGACGTGCTCTCCACGCTGCACAAACTGGGCCTGGACTCGACCGAGCCGGTGTCCGTGCGCGGTGTGCAGGTCGCCCCGCGCGACGTGGTCGCCGCGGCGCTGCCCGACCCGGCGACGCTGGGCGAGCGCATGAGCGGACGCACCTGCGCGGGCACGTGGGTGACGGGAACCGGCAAGGATGGCCAGCCGCGCTCGACCTACCTGTATCACGTGGTCGACAACGAGACCACGATGCGCGAGTACTCCAGCCAAGCCGTCGTCTGGCAGACCGCGGTCAACCCGGCCGTCGCGCTGGAGCTGCTCGATCGTGGGGACTGGAAGGGCGCGGGCGTGCTCGGTCCCGAGGCGTTTGCACCCAAGCCGTTCCTAGAGTTGCTGGCGGAGTACGGGTCGCCGCACGGGCAGGTGGAGGTGCCGCAAGTCTGACGCACCCATTACTCGCTGGGTAGTGCGATATACTACTGGTATGAGTAAGAGGCTGCAGGTGGTCGTAAAGGACGAGGAGCTGGAAGACTACGAGCGCACGGCTCAGGTCCTTGGGTTGACTACGTCGGAGTGGGTGCGCCAGTCTCTGAGAAGGGCCAGACGCGAGGTGTCCACCGGCGACGTCGAGCGCAAGCTCGCGGCCATCCGCAAGGCGGCCAGTTACAGCTTCCCGATACCCGCCGACGGGGACACGCTGCTGGCAGAGATGGAGGCCTCGCGTCTGGCGGAGATCGAGGCCGGGATGGGAGGCGCTGAGGACGTTTGATCTTCGTCGACTCGAACGTCCCGATGTACATCGTCGGCAACGACCCCAGCCGAAAGATCGACGTGCAGCGGGTCCTCGAGCGATTGACCAGCGAACGACGCCATCTGGCAACCAGCAGCGAGGTGTTCCAAGAGCTCCTGCATCGTTACGTCTCAGAGGATCGCCGCGACGCGATCGAGCCGGTATTCGATGCCCTGCGCGAGATCGTCGACGACGTGTTCGCCGTTGAGGAGGCGGACGTGTTGCTGGCCAAGGATCTCGCTCAGTCTCACCTAAGACTGTCGGCGCGCGACGCAGTCCACGCCGCGGTGATGCGCCGCCGTCAAATCGCGGAGATCTTGACCTTTGACCGAGGCTTCGAGGAAGTCGCGGGCATCCGACGTATCCCCCTATCGGCTACGCGTCCCTGAGAATCACGGCCCATCCCACGCGGCGCGTGGGGTCGAGGGCTGGGGCTGGACGAGTTGCGTCGTGCGCTCGGTTTGGTGATTCGCCAGGATGGGCCAGATGCCGACTCCTCGCAACCTCCTCAACCTGAACGCCGTTGAGAAGGGCTATGGCAGCCGATCGGTGCTGCGCGACGTCACGCTCGGGGTGTCCGCGGGCGAGCGCATCGGCCTGGTGGGCGCCAATGGCAGCGGCAAGTCAACGCTCCTGTGGCTGATCGCCGGCGTGGAGGAGCCGGACGCGGGCGTGCTCATTCGCACGGGCGACCTCGAGCTGGCGCTGCTGGGCCAGCGCGACGAGCTCGACGAGAAGCGAACGATCCGCGAGACGCTCATCGGCGGGCGCGCCGAACACGAATGGGCGGGAGACAGCGCATTCAGGAACGTGCTCGACGGACTGATGGGTGGCGTGGAGTTGCTTCTCTTCTCCGCAGGCATGGACACGCCCATCGCGGGCCTGTCCGGTGGCGAGCGTCGGCGCGTCGCCCTGGCGCGCCTGTTGCTCGGTGCGCCCGAGCTGCTGCTGCTCGATGAGCCGACCAACCACCTGGACGTGGAAGGCGTCGACTGGCTGGCCCGCCACCTGGCGGCGCGGCGCGGCTCGATGCTGGTGGTTACCCATGACCGCTGGTTCCTGGACGCCGTGTGCACGTCTACGTGGGAGATCTCCGACACGGCGGTCCACCAGTACGAGGGAGGCTACGCGTCATATGTCCTTGCCCGCGCCGAGCGCGAACGCCAAGCGTCCGCGCGCGAGGACAGACGCCGGCAGCTGGTGCGCAAGGAGCTCGCCTGGCTGCGGCGCGGGCCACCGGCGCGCACCTCCAAGCCGAAGTTCCGCATCGACGCCGCGAACGCCCTGATCGCCGACGAGCCGCAGGCGCGCGACCGCGCCGAGCTGCTGCGCTTCGCCACCGCGCGCCTCGGCGAGAAGGTGCTCGACGCGGTGGACGTGTCGCTCACGCTCGGCGCCAGGGACGTGCTGCGCGATCTGACCTTGCGCCTCGGGCCGGGTGACCGCGTGGCGGTCGTGGGGGTCAACGGGTCGGGCAAGACATCGCTGGTGAAGCTCCTCGCCAACGAGCTGGCGCCGACGTCGGGCAGGGTGGAGCGAGGCTCGACGGTCAGGGTGGCGCACCTCTCCCAGGACAGCGTTGAGGTCTCCGGCGAGCTCGGTGTGCTGGAGGCGCTCGAGGAGGTGCGCGGCCACGCGATCCTCAGCGACGGCAGGGAGATCACCGCGGCGCTGCTGTGCGATCGCTTCGGCTTTCGCGGCGAGAAGGCGCGCACGCCCGTGCGCGAGCTCTCCGGCGGAGAGCGCAGGCGGCTGGCGCTGATGCGCCTGCTGATGGCAGAGCCGAACGTGCTGCTGCTGGACGAGCCCACCAACGACCTCGACATCGACACCCTCACGGCGCTCGAGGATCTGCTCGACAGCTGGCCCGGGACGCTCGTGGTGGTCAGCCACGACCGCTACTTCGTCGAGCGAGTGTGCGACGACGTATACGCCCTCACCGCTCAGGGCGCGATCCGCCACCTCCCGGGAGGGATCGACCAGTACATCGACCAGCGCCGCGATGCAGCCCAGCGGCGGCCCGCCGGCAGGCGTCCCCAGGAGCGGGTGCCCGCAGGAGCACAGATACGCGCGGCACGCAAGGAGACACAGCGCTCCGAACGAGCGCTCCTGCGACTGGAAGCAGACATCGAGCGGCTGTCAGAGCACGAGCGGACGCTGATCGCGCAGATGAGCGCGAACGCCAGCGATCATGCCCGACTGGCCACGCTGCAATCGGATCTCGAGCGCCTAGTCGCCGAGCGCGAAGCGCTCGAGACGTCGTGGCTGCAGGCGTCGGAGGCGCTGGAGGGCGGATAGCCTGCGCATGCGACCGTCTCACGGACTGGTCGCTCGTGACCAGCGACCGAGAGGAGACTCGATGATCGTCGTAGTCGGACGAGTCAGGACCGATGCGGCCAAGCGCGAGGCGTTGATGCGGGTTGGGCAGACCGTCGCCGCGGCGTCGCGCGCCGAGGCGGGCTGCATCAGCTACCGCCTGTACGAGGACACCGAGATCGACAACGAGCTCGTGTTCGTGGAGGAATGGGACAGCGACGAGGCGCTCAAACGGCACTTCGCGACGGCGCACGTCCAGGAATTCCTGCAGGCGATACCCGCGACGATCGTTGCGCCCCCCGACGTCAAGTTCCACACGATCGCCAGCTCGCTGGACCTTGCCGAGGTGACCGGCGGCTGAGCTCGCGGCTCGAGGGTCGCACGGCGCGCGGTGTCCCCTCCCGCGCGCCGTGCCCTGTGGCCCCCGTTGCCCCCAAGCTCAGAAGTCCACCGGCGCCGGCAGCACCGGCGACGGCGGTCGATCGAGGATGCCCGGCGAGGCCACTTCGGCCTTGCGCGAGAAGTACTCGCGGAAGTAGGGCCTCGAGATGAGCATGACCACGACACCGAGGATCATTCCGCCAATGCCCAGCCACAGCGGCAGCGTGATGCCGAGGATCGGCTTTGATGAGACGTTTGCGGCGTGCCCATAGTAGAACGCCGCCTTGAACCCGACCCCCAACAGGATCAGCCCGCCGATCAGCGGTCCGGCGCCGAGCAGCAGGAAGCTGCGCAGGCTCTTGATCAGCTCGCGGCGGTAGTAGACCGCGCAGGCGACTCCTGTCAAGCCGTAGTAGAAGCAGATCGGAAAGCCGATCGCGGTGATCGAGTCTTCCAGGACGCTTTCGGAGAGCACGAGCAGGGGGACCGTGATGGCGATCGACAGCGCGCCGAAGCCGAGGGTCGAGACGGTCGGGGTCATATAGCGCTTGTGCATGCGCGACAGCAGGTTCGTGACCGCTTTCCAGTGGGCCATCGACAGCGTCGTGCGGGCGGTGGGGAGGATCGTCGTCTGGGTCGACGCGGACGCGGAAGTGAGCACGGTGATGATCAGCAGCTTGTCGAGTGTGCCGCCGAGCACGCCCTTGCCGAGCGCGCTGAGGATGTCGCTCTGGTTGGCTTCGTTGGTCAGGAACCCGGTGCCGTGGAAGGCCTGGGCGGCCCCCGAGACGAGCACGTAGATGACCAGCAGCAGGAGCGTCGAGACGACCGCAGCCTTGCCGGGCCCCTCGGCGGGGTTCTCGGACTCCTCGTTGACCGCCACGCCGGAGTCCCAGCCCCAGTAGATGAACACCCCGAGCAGGATCGCGTCGAGCAGGTCGCCGAAGTTCATTGCGAACGGGTTGATCCAGCCGATCGAGGGCTTGATCGATCCGCTCGGCGGATGACTGCCGTAGATCTTGATGAACGCGACGACCGAGAAGAGCGCGAGGATGAACACCTCGATGCCGAGCAGCGCCCGCTGAATGGCAGCGGAGAGCTCGATGCCCCGATAGCAGATCCACGTCATCAGCGCGATCCACACGATCGCGCCGACGATGATCGCGGCTTTTGATTCGCCGAGTTCGGTGAAGCCGAAGAGCTTGAACGTGTAGATGGCGGCGATGTCCGCCAGCGAGGCCATTACGATCAGGTCCGCCAGGAAGATCGCCCAGCCGTTCATCCAGCCCGTGATCGGGCCCATCGCGCGGGTGACCCACGCGAAGCTGGTGCCCGCGTCGGGGTCGGCGCGGTTGAAGTATTTATAGGCGGAGGCCACCAGCAGCATCGGCACGAACGACACGAGCAGCACCGCGGGCGCGTGCACGCCGACGCCTTTGACGGCGACGACGAAGCCGAGCGTGGCCGCCAGCGAGTAGGCGGGCGCGGTGGAGGCGACGCCGATGACGATGTTGGAGAGGTAGCCGATGGCCCCTTTTTTCAGGCCCTTGTCCATCACGCCCGAGGACGCTGGCCCGCCCGGCGCGGCGGCGTCGGGTACTGCGAGACCTTCTATGGCCATCAACTGCTCCTCTCGCGCTGCATGGGCGTGGATGGGGGCTGTGACAGAAGTTACGCTCGCGCGGCGCGCGCGCCAAGGGGCGCGATTCCCAAAAAACAGCGGCGCTCATGGACATTTGGTACAACCGATGCCTGACTTGTTGAACGAGTGGTGCCTTGAGGCCCACATCTCCGCGCAGTAGCTTTGTCCGTAGTGTCCACTTCCCTCCAAGAGCAGGCCAAGCGCCACCTGTGGATGCACTTCACGCGTATGGGCGCCTACGAGGAAGGCGCAGAGGTGCCGGTGATCGTGCGCGGCGACGGCTGCTACGTGTACGACGAGCAGGGCAAGCGCTACCTGGATGGGCTGTCGGCGCTGTACTGCGTGAACGTCGGACACGGGCGAAGCGAGCTGGGCGAGGTGGCGGCTGCGCAGGCGGGCGAGCTGGGCTTCTACACCAACTGGAGCTACGCGCACCCGCGCTCTATCGAGCTGGCGACGCGCATGGCGGCGCTGGCGCCGGGGAACCTCAACCGCGTGTTCTTCACGTCGGGCGGATCGGAGGCGGTCGAGTCTGCATGGAAGCTGGCCAAGGCCTATCACGCGGCCCGCGGCGAGCCGCGCCGGCACAAGATCGTCTCGCGCTTCTTGGCCTATCACGGCACCTCGATGGGCGCGCTCACGGCGACCGGCCTGCCGGCCCTGCGCGAGCCCTTCGAGCCGCTGACGCCGGGCGGTCATCACGCGCCCAACACCAACTCATATCGCTGGAAAGAAGACCGCGATCCGCTGTGGGCGGCGGATGCGATCGAGGAGGCGATCCTGTTCGAGGGGCCCAACACGGTCGCCGCGGTGATCCTCGAGCCGGTGCAGAACGGCGGCGGCTGCTTCGTCCCGCAGGACGGCTACTTCGAGCGCGTGCGCGACATCTGCGACCGCCATGGGGTGCTGTTGATCTCCGACGAGGTGATCTGTTCGTGGGGTCGCATCGGCCACATGTTCGGCTGCGAACGCTACGGCTATCGGCCGGACATGATCACGACGGCCAAGGGCATCACGTCGGCCTACGCGCCGATGGGCGCGGTGATCGCGGGCGATCACATCGCCGAGCCGTTCCTGCATGGCAAGGCGATCTTCAACCACGGCTTCACCTTTGGCGGGCACCCGGTTGCGTGTGCGGTCGCGCTGGCCAACATCGACGTGATCGAGCGCGAGGAGCTGTGCGAGCGTGTGCTGGCCAACGAAGGCGCGCTGCGGGAGATGCTCGAGAGCCTGCGCGACCTGCCGATCGTCGGCGACGTGCGCGGCGCAGGCTACTTCCAGGCGATCGAGCTGGTCAAGGACCAGGCGACCAGGGAGACGTTCAACCACGAGGAGGCCGAGCAGCTGCTGCGCGGCTTTCTCTCTGGCGAGCTGTATCGCCGCGGGCTGATCTGCCGCACCGACGATCGCGGCGACCCGATCGTGCAGCTGTCGCCGCCGCTGATCGCCGGCCCGGAGCAGTTCGAGGAGATCGAGGCGGTCCTGCGCCCGGTGCTGAGCGAGGCCTCAGAACACGTGCAGCGATGGAGCTCTGAGCGATGGAGCTCACTGTCGCCAGCCTGATCGACGAGCTCGGCCTGCAGCTCGTGTCCGGGCAACAGGCCGCGCAGACGCACATACGCTGGGTGCACAGCAGCGAGCTGGCCGATCCGACGCCGTGGCTGAAAGGCGGCGAGCTGCTGCTGACGACCGGCCTGCAGCTGACCGGTCCCAGGGTCCAGCGCGAGCTGATCGCGCGGCTGGCCGACCACCGCATTGCGGGCCTGGGATTCGGCACGGGCTTCACGCACAAACGACTGCCCGCGGCGCTGGTGGCGGCGGCGCGCAAGCGCGAGTTCCCGCTGTTCGAGGTCCCTTATGAGCTGCCGTTCATCGCGATCACCGAGCGGGCGTTCGCACAGCTGCTCAACGAGCGCTATGAGCTGCTGCAGCGCAACATGGTTGGCGATGTGCTCGCGGAGGCGCTCGCCGGGCACCTGTACCCGGAGGATCTGCTCGCGCGGCTGCGCCCGTTCGGGATCGGCGAGCACGCGGCTGTGCTCGTCTTTCGCCCGGCCGGCGACGCGAGCGCGGCCGCGGGAGCGGTCGAACGGATCCTTGCGCGCGAGCACGTCCCGTGCCTGGTGGCGGTGCGCGCGGGCCTGTTGTGTGCGGTGGTGGCGGTGGAGCAGGCCGGCGGCGGATCGGCGGGGCAGTCCGGTGAAGATGCGATGCCGGCGCCGATCGAGCTTGCGCGCAAGGTGCGCGGCGAGCTCGCAGCGCGCTTTGGCGACGTGCGCACCGCGGTGAGCCGCTCGGCGCCCACGCAGGCCCTGCGCCTGAGCTTTCACGAGGCGCGCTGCGCGCTCGAGGCCGTGCGCCTGCGCAATGGCGACGCGCCCGACGTGGCCTCCTACGCAGACCTGGGCGCCTTCCAGCTGCTGCTTTCGCTGCAGGACGACGACGCGCTCGCCTCCTACTGCCGCCGCGTGCTCGGCCCGATCGAGGAGGAGGATGGCGGCTACGGCGATGAGCTGGTGCGCTCGCTGGACGCGTTCATCGAGCACAACGGGCACTGGGAGAAGGCTGCGGCCGAGCTGTACTGCCACCGCCACACGTTGCGCTACCGCATCCGGCGCATCGAGCAGCTGACCGGGCGCGACCTGGGCAGCGCACGCGATCGCATCGAGTTCTGGCTGGCGCTGCGCGGGCGGGAGCTGACGCGGTGAAGAGTTTTTATGAGGACTCCCTGCGGGAGTCGGCGGTGGTCGCGTGGTGGTGGGAGGCGGCTGAGAGATGAAGATCGGGGTCCCAACCGAGATCAAGCCCGACGAGTACCGCGTGGCGATCACGCCGGCGGGCGTCAGAGAGCTGTCCAAGCACGGCCACCGGGTGCTGATCCAGGCGGGAGCCGGCGAGGGCAGCGCGCTGTCAGACGAGCAGTTCGTGGCGCAGGGAGCGCGCATCGTGGAGGGGGCGGACGCGCTGTTCGCCCAGGCGGACATGGTGCTGAAGGTCAAGGAGCCCCAGCCACTCGAGGTGGTTCTGCTGCGCGAGGGGCAGACGCTGTTCACCTACCTGCACTTGGCGGCCGAGCCGGAGCTGGCGCGCGGGCTGATGGCGTCGGGGGCGCGCTGCATCGCCTATGAGACCGTCGAAGACGCGGCGGGCCGGCTGCCGCTGCTGGCGCCGATGAGCGAGGTGGCGGGCAAGATCGCCACGCAGGCGGGCGCGTTCATGCTGGAGAAGCCGCTGGGCGGCCGCGGCATCCTGCTGGGCGGGGTGCCGGGCGTGGCGGCGGCGACCGTGCTCGTGATCGGCGGCGGCGTGGTGGGCTCCAACGCGGCGTTCATTGCGATCGGCATGCAGGCGGACGTGTTCGTGTTCGACCGCTCGATCGACCGGCTGCGCGAGCTGGAAGTGGCGTTCGCGGGCCGCGCGTCGACGGTCTATTCCTCGACGCTTGCGATCGAGGAGATGCTGCCCCAGGCCGACCTTGTGATCGGAGCGGTGCTGGTGCACGGCGGGCGCGCGCCGCGCGTGGTGACGCGTGAGCAGCTGGCTTTGATGAAGCGCAACGCGGTGCTGGTGGACGTGTCGATCGACCAGGGCGGCTGCTTTGAGACCTCGCACCCGACGACCCACTCGGACCCCACCTACGAGGTCGACGGGATCACCCACTACTGCGTCACCAACATGCCGGGCGCGGTGCCGATCACCTCCACCTACGCGCTGACCAACGCGACTTTGCCGTACGTGATCGAGCTGGCGCAGCGCGGCGTGGACGGGGCGCTGGCGAACAGCCCGGGCCTGCGCGCCGGCTTGAACGTGGACCGCGGCGAGATCACCCACCCGGCGGTAGCCGAGGCGCTCGGCCTGGCTGAGCCCGCGGTGCGGTGACACAGACATTCCGAGAGCAAGGAGCGGCGACATGGCGAGCACGACCCAGACCCTGAGCAACTTCATCGACGGCGAGCGTGTGGCGTCGGCGGGCGAGACGGAAGCGGTGCTCAATCCCGCCACAGGCGAGGAGCTGGCGCGGGCGCCGATCTCGAGCGCCGGGGAGGTCGATCGCGCGGTGGGAGCAGCGCGTGAGGCCTTCGATGGTTGGTCGGCCACCACGCCGGCACAGCGCGCGCAGGCACTACTTGCAATCGCAGACCTGGTGGAGGAGCACGGCGAGGAAATCGCGCGCCTGGAGGCACTGAACGCGGGCAAGCCGATCGAGGCGGTCAAGAGCGACGAGATCCCCGTGATGGCCGACAACCTGCGCTTCTTCGCCGGCGCGGCGCGTTGTCTGGAGGGGCGCGCGGCGGGCGAGTACATGGAGGGCTACACGTCGTTCACGCGACGCGAGCCGGTCGGCGTGATCGGGCAGGTGACGCCGTGGAACTACCCGCTGATGATGGCCATCTGGAAATTCGCACCGGCGCTGGCGGCGGGCAACACTGTGGTGCTCAAGCCGGCTGAGACCACTCCGATGACGACCGTCCGGCTGGCCGAGCTGGTCGCGGACGTGCTGCCCAAGGGCGTGCTGAACGTCGTGACCGGCCCGGGCAACCCGACGGGCGAGGCGCTGATCAACCATCCGGATGTAGACATGCTCGCGCTGACCGGCTCGGTGGACACGGGCAAGCACTTCGCGCGCACGGCCGCGGACACGCTCAAGCGCGTGCACCTGGAGCTCGGCGGCAAGGCGCCGGTGGTGGTGTTCGACGACGTCAGCCTGGAGAGCGCGCTGGAGACGATCGCGGGCACCGGCTACTACAACGCGGGCCAGGACTGCACGGCGGCCACGCGCGTGCTGGCCGCGAGCGCGGTCTACGACGACGTGGTGTCAGGCCTGGCCGAGCAGGCCAAGGGCCTCGTCCTGGGCGACACGCTGTCGTCTGACACGACGCTCGGGCCGGTCAACTCGCAGCGCCAGCGCGAGCGCGTGACGGGCTTTCTCGAGCGCCGGCCCGATCGTGCGGAGATCGTCACGGGTGGCCGGGCGCCAGACAGGCAGGGCTTCTTCGTAGAGCCGACCGTGGTGGCCGGCCTAGAGCAGGACGACGAGATGATCCAGCGCGAGATCTTCGGTCCGGTGATCACCGTCCAGCGCTTCTCAGACGAGGCGCAGGCGATCGCGTGGGCCAACGCCACGCGCTACGGGTTGGCGTCGTCCGTTTGGACGCGCGACGTGGGGCGGGCGCTGCGTGTCTCCAGGGCCCTGCGCTTCGGCTGCGTGTGGATCAACGACCACATCCCGCTGGTCTCTGAGATGCCCCACGGCGGCTTTAAGGAGTCCGGCTATGGCAAGGACCTGAGCGTGTACTCGCTAGAGGACTACACGGTGGTCAAGCACGTGATGGCGAGTCTGGGCTGACCGGTGGCCGATTGAACCATCTAGCTTGTCCGCACCCTGCGAGCGCAGGGAAAACGCGGCGCGCGCGAGCACTCACTTCAGCCGCGGCGTCAGCTAACGTCGCGCGCATGAGCGGCACGCATCTACCCTCAGGCTCGGGTGAGAACGCAAACGGCGACTCGGCCCCTTCGGGCTCATCTGAGGCACAACTGCTGGCCCCGTATGGCATCGTGCGCCTGCTGGCGCCGAATCCGGGACCGTTCACACTGTCGGGCACAAACACCTGGCTGGTCGCGCGCCAACCCACCTGGCTGATCGATCCCGGTCCCTTGGAGGACGCTCACCTCGAGCGCCTGTTCGCGGCGATCGACGAGCGCGGGGGGCTCGGCGGCGTGGTGCTGACCCACGACCACTGCGATCACGCAGAAGCCGTCGACGCGGTGCTGTCGGACTACCCGGCGCCCCTGGCCGGCGGGCGCGGACGGGTCGACGTGAGGCTCGACAACGAAGTCCGCTTCGGTCCGTTCGTGGCCGTCGCCACGCCCGGCCACGCGGCCGATCACTTCGCGCTGGTGGCCCACGGCGCATGCTTCACCGGCGATGCGGTGCTCGGCGAAGGAAGCGTCTTCATCAGTCCCTACCGCGGCGCTATGTCGGGCTACCTGCTGGGACTCACGCGGCTGCGCCTGCGCGACGACTTCAACCTTCTGTGCCCGGGCCACGGCCCGCCCGTGTGGGACGCGCGCGCCCGTCTGGAGGAGTACCTCGCCCACCGCATCGACCGCGAGCACGAACTGCTGCTGGCGCTCGGCGAAGGCCGCCGCACGGTTGCAGACCTGCTGGCCGCCGTGTGGAAGGACGTGCCCGAGCCGCTGCTGCCGCTGGCCACGGCCACGCTGGCGGCGCATCTGGACAAGCTCGAGGACGAGCAGGTGTTGCCCACCGGGGTCGAGCGGCCGAGGTTCGAGCGCACCGAATGGTGAGCGCGCCCACAGGAGACTCCAAGTCCCGTCGATCGGCCGGCGCCCCGGCGTCGGGCGTGAGCGGCAGCGGCAGCGGCAGCGGGGACGTTCAGCCCGGCCAGCGGGACGACAAGGCGTGGGGGCGCCCGGATGCGTCGTCGATGGAATCGCCGTTTCCCCCGATCGCCGACTATGGCTTTCTGAGCGACTGCCACACGGGCGCGCTGGTCGCCTCGGACGGGTCGATCGAGTGGTTGTGCCTGCCCCACTTCGACTCTCCGTCGGTGTTCGGCTCGATGCTCGACCGGGGCGCGGGCACCTGGCGCCTGGGCCCGTATGGCGTGTACGTGCCGGCCGGCCGGCGCTATATCCCGGGCACCAACCTGATCGAGACGACGTGGATGACCCCGCAGGGCTGGATACGCGTGGTAGACGCGCTGACGATCGGCGAATGGCACGACAACAAGCACGGCTCCAGCCACACGCGCCCGCCGACCGACTATGACGCCGATCATCTGCTGGTGCGCATGATCGAGTGCACCCAGGGGCAGGTGCAGGTCGAGTTCGTGTGCGAGCCGATGCTCGACTACGGCGCCACGGCGGCCGAGTGGAAAGTGGTGGACACGGGCGAGGAGGGTGGCTACGCGCTGGACGCGTGCAAGGGCGAGACGACGTTTCGCCTGTTCAGCGACATGCGCATGGGCATCGAGGGCAACCGCGCGCGCGCCCGCCACACGCTGGTCGAGGGCGAGCGGCGCTTCTGTGCGCTGTCCTGGACCGAGGGCCTGGGGGGCCCACGCACGGTCGAGCAGGCTGACGGGCACCTCCAGCGTACGAGCCATTTCTGGCGCTCGTGGATGGGCGAAGGCAGCTATCCGGATCATCCCTGGCGCGTGCACCTGGAGCGCTCGGCGCTGGCGCTGAAGGGGCTCACGTTCATGCCCACCGGCGCGCTCGTCGCGGCGGCCACGACGTCGCTGCCGGAGACGCCCCAGGGCGAGCGCAACTGGGACTACCGCTTCTGCTGGATGCGCGATGCCTCGTTCACGCTGTGGGGGCTGCACGCGCTGGGCCTCGACTGGGAGGCGGACGACTTCATCCAGTATGTCGCCGACATGGAGCGCAACGAGGACGGCTCGCTGCAGATCATGTACGGGATCAAGGGCCAGAAGGACCTCACCGAGGTCACGCTCGACCACCTCAAGGGCTATGAGGGCGCGCGTCCTGTGCGCACAGGCAACGGCGCATACAACCAACGACAGAACGACGTCTTCGGGGCGGTGCTCGACTCCGTCTACCTGCACGCCAAGAAGCGCGACCACATCCCCGACCGGCTGTGGCCGGTGCTCGCCGACCAGGTCAAATGTGCCTCAGGAGTGTGGAAGGAGCCAGACCAGGGGATCTGGGAGGCCCGCGGTGCCCCCCGCCACTATGTGTCGTCCAAGCTGATGTGCTGGGTGGCGATGGATCGTGGCGCGCGACTGGCAGAACGCCGCGGCGAGTCCGAGCACGCGGAGCACTGGCAGGCCCTGGCCGAGGAGATACGCGCGGACATCCTGGAGCGCGGGGTGGACAAGCGAGGCGTGTTTCGCCAGCACTACGACACAGACGCGCTGGACGCGTCCAACCTGCTGGTCCCGCTCGTGCGCTTTTTGCCTCCCGACGACGAACGCGTGTGCGCGACCGTGAAAGCGATCCGCGACGAGCTGACAGACGGCGGGCTGGTGCTGCGCTACCGCACGGACGAGACCGACGACGGCCTGCACGGCGAGGAGGGCACGTTCCTGATCTGCTCATTCTGGTTGGTGTCGGCGCTATCGGAGATCGGCGAGCGGCGCGAGGCCGAGCACCTGTGCGAGCGACTGCTGTCCTACGCATCCCCGCTTGGGCTGTACGCGGAGGAGCTGGAGGCATCCTCGGGCAGGCACCTTGGCAACTTCCCCCAGGCATTCACCCACCTTGCGCTGATCAACGCGGTCACGCACGTGATCCAGGCCCAGCAGCAGCTCTGAGCCGTGCCGCCCCGAAGGGGCGCCTCGGCGGGTATCAGGAGCGCAGTAGTCCAGCCGGCGCATTTGCGCCGTCCTGGACGAGTTTCAATACCCGGGCTCGCCGGGCAGCAGGATGCGTGCGACCTCGCCCTCGAGCACGACCTTGGGCTGTACCGGTTCGACCGTCCGGGCCCGCGCGTGGGCGAGCAGCTCATCGACCGAGGAGAACTCGCTCAACTGCTCGAGGTGCTTGATCGTGGGGAAGACCAGGTCGATGTCGCCTGCGCGGTGTGACTCAAGAGCGGCCTGAGGCGTGTACCAGCCGAGGTCGATGCACTCCTGACCGTCGATTTGCGGCTGCTGGCCGGCGGGCAGCGCGGCGAGGTAGAAGTGCGTGTCGAAGCGGATCTGCACCTGGGCGGGGGTGATCCAGCGCGAGAACTCGACGAGCTCGCGGGGGTCATCGAGCACGATCGAGGCCTCCTCGCGCAGCTCGCGGATGGCGGCCGCGCGGTGGGCGTCGTCGCCCTCGCCCTCGCCAGCGTCGACGGCTCCGCCTGGAAACACCCACACGCCACCCATGAAGCGGGCCTCTGGTGTGCGCCTGACCAGCAGGACCTCCAGCCCGTCGGCTTCCCCGCGCAGCAGGATCACGGTGGCGGCCTGGCGAGCTGGGGTTGGGGTGCCCGCCCACCCGGGGTTGTATTGCTCGCCCGGTCCCGGACGGAGATCGCGCTCGGAGGTGGTCATCTGTCGACCCTACCCGGCCGGTAAGCTCCCGTGCATGAAATTCCCGATCACGAGCCCGTTGACATGAGTACGACCACCGAGACCCTTCAGCGCTGGATCTGCGAGTCCTGCGGCTACATCTACGACCCCGACGAGGGCGACCCGGACGGCGGCATCCCGGCGGGCACCGCATTCGAGGACATCCCCGACACCTGGTTCTGCCCGGTGTGCGGAGCGCGCAAGCGCGACTTCACCCTCTACGAAGAGTAGAGCGACCCTGGCCGACTGGGATGAACTGCTCGCGCTCGACTCAGAGCGCGTGTGGCATCCCTACGGCGCGCTGCCGGCGGCGCTGCCGCCGCTGCCGGTGGTGTCCGCGCAGGGGGTCCGCCTGAAGCTCGCCGACGGTCGCGAGCTGATCGACGGCATGGCGTCGTGGTGGTGTGCGATCCACGGCTATCGCCACCCGGCGCTGGACGAGGCGGTGCAAGCCCAGCTGGGGCGCATGGCCCATGTGATGTTCGGCGGACTCACGCACGAGCCGGCCGTGCGCTTGGCCGAGCGGCTGACCGAGATGGCGCCGGCGGGCCTGGAGCGCGTGTTCCTGGCGGACTCCGGATCGGTGTCGGTGGAGGTGGCGATCAAGATGTGCCTGCAGTTCCAGCGCGCGGTGGGCCACACGGGGCGTACGAGACTGCTGACGGTCAGGGGCGGATATCACGGCGACACGTTCGGCGCGATGGCGGTGTGCGATCCGGTGGGAGGGATGCACAGCATGTTCACGGGTGCGTTGGCCGAGCACGTCTTCGCGGACCGCCCCCCGGACGGCTTCAACGCGGGCTTGGATGGGGGTTGGGCTGCGCACGTCAGTGCGCTTGCGGCCGAGCACGCTGACGAGCTGGCGGCGGTGATCGTGGAGCCGGTGGTGCAGGGTGCGGGGGGGATGCGCTTTCACTCACCCAAGTGCGTGGCATTTCTGCGGCGCGTGTGCGACGAACACGGCTTGCTGCTGGTGCTCGACGAGATAGCGACCGGCTTCGGACGCACGGGCGCGCTATTCGCTTGCGAGCACGCTGGGGTGAGTCCTGACGTGATGTGCGTGGGCAAGGCGCTGACCGGTGGCTACATGACGCTGGCGGCGACGTTGTGCACGGCGGCGGTCGCCCAGGCTGTTTCCGGCGGCGAGGGTGGCGGGTTGATGCACGGGCCTACGTTCATGGCCAACCCGCTCGCGTGCGCCGTGGCGCTGACGTCGCTGGCGTTGCTGCAGGAGGGCGATTGGCCCGAGTGCGTGCGGGCGATCGAAAAGGGGCTGCGCGCCGGATTGGAGCCCGCGCGCGCGCTGCCGGGCGTGGCGGACGTGCGCGTACTGGGCGCCATCGGGGTGATCGAGCTCGAGGCTGCAGTGGATGCGGTGGCTGCTACTGCTGTCGCGGTCGAGCATGGCGTCTGGCTGCGTCCGTTTCGCAACCTGATCTACGCGATGCCGCCATATGTGATGGACGAGCAGGACGTGGCGCGGGTGGCTGAGGCGATGACGAGGGCCGCTCGCGTTGGATGAGCGTAGATCGGAAGTGATTCACGCAACCCATGATCCGTGGCTATAAAGGTGGTTGGGGCGCCCCGTCGAATCGACGAAGCGCCCCGAAACCAGCCTATGTTGCCAACTCGACCTAGTGGCCGAGGGCTTCGTAGAGGAGTTTGGCTAGGAATTTGTAACCCTGTTCAGTCGGGTGAATGTCACCTTCGTTGCGGGGCGTTTCGCCTTTCGCTTCCTCTGCTTTGTTGTTCACTTCGATGTCGTGGGCGTTGCACATTTCCGTGTACTTGCAAATCGTCCGGTGCTCCTTGGCTTCGTTGCCCTGTGGATTGATCGTCGAGAATGGGTTCGCGTAGACGACGCCCGATCCTAGCTCTCCTTCAGCGATAGCTTCTTCGAAGTGTTCGTTGAGAATCTGCTGCAGCAGGTCGCTGTCTTCAAGAATAAACGTATACGGATTGTAGAAACCGAGAATTGCTACCGGCCCTGTGTATCCCGCATGCCGGAGCGCGGCGATCACGGCGCCGGTGTTGGAAATGATGTGGAAGAACGCGCCGCCCGAATAGTAACGGCCTTTTTCTCCAGCTTCGAGGGCTATGCATTCGAACGTCGATCCGTATCCCTGTTCTTTGATGTATTTTGGTTCCTCGCACAGATGGACGACCTTCAGCTCGTCGTTGGAGCCGATGTTGATTGTCACGACCTTGGTCGCACTGGGCGCAGCGGACACGATGCCAAATGCCGCTTCGAGCTGCGAGCTGCTGCCGTGTTCGTAGTGGAGCGGAAAGCCGTCCACGTTGTGGTAGGCGCAGGGGTCGAATTCGGCACCCGGGCCTCCGCCAAATGCTTCGTTGTGTCCGATCAGACCGTCGCTGACCTCACCGGGGCAGCCCAGATCGATCGTGTTCAGGTTGTTACCGGCTTCTTTTTCCAGTTTGTGAAGTTTTTTCCCCAGGAGCGTGACATAGCCTTCTTCGAAGGCCGTCGGGCTCTCGGTGGGATAGTTTTCTTCGAATTTCTGCTGTGTGTAGCCGAAGGCGAGCGAGTCGCCGAGGCCAATGTAGTTGGTTTCCGGTTTTGAGGCGCTGGCGCTCGACGCGAGCAGTGCCGTGACCAGAAGAATGGCTGCTGTGCAGCAGCCGATAAGCCGAACTTTGAGTCCCATATCGTCTCCCTAGTGATGGGCGGTCCGCCGCAAGGGTCTTGCATTGTGGAACCGTCCAGTTATGTATCTACGCTCGTGTTTCCACGTGTCAGAACAGGAACGCTTAATCGAAACTAACGCAGCGACTCTGTCGGTGTCAATAGCTCGTCTCGTTTGTTTCCTACTCCAGAAGCAAGCGCGGATGCTTCAGCTTCAATCAACAGATTGAGTGAATAATGGATAGGAATTTGCTTTGTCGAATTTGTGGGTGGGAGGGCTTGGAAGGACAGCATCAACCCGTCGTCAGGCCTGCAGGCCGAATGCGCCCATCAATCCCGCCCCTGCTTGCGCGAGTTCGGCCCCCGAAGGGTTCGCCACCCAGCTCAGCGTCTCGACAGCGACCTGCCCGAGACGCGCGATCGTGGAGCGGTTCGAGCTCTGCATCGCGGTGGGACGAGCGGGCCATGGGGTGAGCACCACCGCGACGACGTCCAGGCCGGCCGCGCGTGCGCAGGCAAGCGTGAGCAGCGTGTGGTTGATCGTGCCCAGTCCCGGGCGCGCGGCGATCACGACGGGCAGCCCCAGCGCGCTGGCCAGGTCGCAGACTGTGTAATCGACTGCAAGTGGCGCTAGCAGGCCGCCCACGCCCTCGACCACCAGGGTGTGCGCATCGGTCGGCGCGAGCGCGTGGGCGCCTGCCACCAGCCGCTCGGGATCGATGCGCTCGCCCGCCATCTGCGCCGCCAGGTGAGGGGACACGGCCGGCCCGTAGCGCAGCGGCGAGACGTCCTCGGGCTGCATGCCGGCGATCGCCGCCAGCAGCTCGTGATCTGGCGGCCATGCCCCGCGTGCTGCGATTTCCGCGGTGTCCTCCAGGCCGGTGACGACAGGCTTGTACGCCCGCACCGTCCGACCTTCGGCGGCCATCGCCGCGAGCAGCGCCGCGCTCAGGACGGTCTTGCCGACGCCCGTGTCGGTCGCGGTGACGAACAGCCCGCGCACGCCTACGCGCGCGCCTAGGCCGCCCAGCTGACCGCTGCGTCGCGCTCGACGTCGAACGGGGCGGCGGTGGGCTCATCCAGCGCCGGCGGCTCGCCGGCCTGAACGCTGTCGCGCTCGGCGTCAAACGGGCCCCGCGCGCCCGATCGTGCGGCGTCCCTCGGGGCCAGGCTGCGCGCGTCCGCGTACGCCTCCGTGTCTGTGTAGGCGTTCCCGTCCTCACGTGACTGGGCCTCGACCTCGGGCTCGGGTGCCGCCATCGCAGCCGGATCCAAGCCGAGCCTGACGGCAGCATCGGCGAGGATGTCAGCCGCCATGCGCAGGTCAGACGCTGTGTGCGAGGCCATCACCGTCAAGCGCAGCCGCGAGGTGCCCGCGGGGACGGTCGGGGGGCGAATCGCCTGGGCGAACACGCCCCGCTCGATGCCCTCCTGGCACAGGCGCATCGCGTCGCGCTCGTCGCCCACGATCAGCGGCACGATGTGCATGTCGGCCTCGTTCACCGCGAAGCCCCGCGCGGCGAGCGCGCGGCGCAGCGCTCGCGCGTTGGAGCGCAGCCGCTGCACACGATGCGGACGCTCCTGCAGCAGTGCCAGCGCGGCCAGGGCTCCCGCTACCGCCGGTGGCGGCGGCGCGGTCGAGAAGATCAGCGGTCGCGCGGTGTTGATCAGGTAGCGGACCATCTCCTCGCTCGCGCACGCGTACGCTCCGTAGGAGCCCAGAGCCTTGCCGAGCGTGCCCACCACCACGTCCACCTCGCCCTCCAGGCCCGCCTGGGCGACCGCGCCGCGACCGCCGGGACCGAGATTGCCCGTGGCATGCGCCTCGTCGACCATCAGCCGGGCCCCGTGGATGCCCGCCAGCTCCACGATCTCCGATAGCGGGGCCACGTTGCCGTCCATCGAGAACACCGAGTCGGTCACGATCAGCCTGCGCTCGCCCCCGCGCCTCCCGCTGTGGCGGTGAAGGCTCCACTCCAGGCTCTCCACGTCGCGGTGGCGGTAGACGACCACCTGCGCGCCCGACAGCCGGCAGCCGTCGATGATCGACGCGTGGTTGAGCTCGTCTGAGAAGATCGTGTCGCCGCGACCGGCCAGCGCGCCGATCACGCCGATGTTGGCCAGGTAGCCCGAGCCGAACAGCAAGCACGCCTCGCTGCGCTTGAACTCGGCCAGCTGCTCCTCCAGGCGACGGTGGATGGTCATCGTGCCCGACACCAGCCGCGATGCGCCCGCGCCCACGCCCCAGCGCATCGCCGCCTCCGCTGCCGCCTCGCGTACGCGAGGGTGATCGGCCAGCCCGAGGTAGTTGTTCGAGCACAGCAGCAGCACGGGCTTGCCGTCGATCAGCACCGTCGGCCCCTGCGGGCCGCTGACCAGGCGCAGGCGGCGGGTGAGTCCGAGCCGCTCCAGTTCCTCCAGGCGCTGCTCGATCTCGCTCATCGGGCTCTTCGCCTCAGCCGACGGGCACTCTGTTGGCGGCGCCGTCAGGGCGGCGCGCGACGGCGCGCTTGGGTTGGTGGCGCAACTGCGTGGACGGGTCCCACAGCCGCACGCCCAGGTCGACCGCCGCCGGCGGCTGCTCGCGGTCTTTCGCCTGCGCGACCACGTCGGGGGTCTCTCCGCACAGCCAGCCCGAGCGGTTGTCAGGGCGCGGGTCGGCCGCGTTGTCGGGCTGGCGGGCGACGTTCAGGCCGAGCTCCTCGAACATCTCCCTGTCCTGCTCGGGCGCGTTGCCCAGCGTGGTCAGGAAGTTGCCCATCATCACCCCGTTGATGCCCGCCCGCACGGCCAGGCGCTGCAGCTCGCCGAGGTTCTCCACGCGTCCCCCGCACAGCCGAAACAGCGCGTTGGGCAGGATCAGGCGAAAGATCGCAATCCACTTGACTGCCTCCCACGGGTCCATGTACTCGCGGTCGCCGAACTTGGTGCCCGGCCGCGGGTTGAGCATGTTGATCGGCACGCTCGTGGGGTCGATGTCGGCCAGCTCGAAGGCCATCTCCACGCGCTGCTCACGGCTCTCGCCGAGGTTGAGGATGCCCCCCACGCATGTCTCCAGGCCGGCCTCGCGAACGGCCTGGATGGTGCGCAGGCGGCCCTGGTAGCGCACCGTGGTAGTCACCTCGTCGTAGTAGCTGCGCGCGGTCTCGACGTTGTGGTGCACCCGCTGTATGCCCGCCTCGCGCATCGCCTTGGCGCGCTCGGGCGACATGTGCCCGATCGACGCGCAGCGCTTGAGGTTGGTCTGCTCGGCCACCAGGCGAACGCCCTGCAGGTACTTCTCGAAGTCGCGCTTGGACAGGCCCTGGCCCTGGGTGACCATGCAGAAGCGATGCGCGCCCGCGGCCTCGGCCGCGCGCGCATGTTCGAGGACCTGCTCGGGCTCCATCAGCGCGTGCATCGGCGTGTCGGCGTCGGCGAAGCGCGATTGGGCGCAGAAGCCGCAGTCCTCGGCGCAGCCACCCGACTTGGCGTTGACCAGCGAGCACATGTCGGTGGAGTCCGCGAAGCGCTCCACGCGCGCCTGCCAGGCGCGCTCGACCAGCGCTTCGATCTGCGCGTGGTCCTCGATCTCGCCGAGTCGCAGCGCCTGCTCGCGGGTGATCAGCGGCGGCATCTGCGGGCACGCTATAGGGCCTCGCGGACGGCAACGGCCGACCCGACGTGGGTTGCAAGCGTCTTCGATGCGATCCTCAGGCGTCGACGTTGAGCGAGCGCTCGACGAGCATCGCCAGCTGGGCTCGCGATGAGATCCCCAGCCGGCGAAAGGCCTTGGCGATGTGATTCTCGACTGTCTTGAGGCTGATCGACAGCTCCTGGGCGATCTGGCGGTTGGTGCGCCCCCCATGGACCAGCGACGCGACCGTCATCTCGCGCTTGCTCAAGGCTTCCAGGCCGGCGTGGGTCCGGGCCGGCGTCTGCGCGCGCCCGCGCTCGGCGACCACGTGCACACCCAGCTGGCGCAAGCTGCGAGCGGCCTGGTCGCGGTAGCGCCAGGCGCCGTGTGCTGTGAACGTCTCCTGCGCGCGGACGAGCTGCTCGATCGCCGCCTTGGCATCGCCAGCCTGCTGCAGGGCCGTCCCCGCGAGCAGGCGCGAGCGAGCCCCCCAGATGGGCTGGCGGGCAGCCTCGGCCTGCTCGGCAGACGCCACTGCCAACGCTGCAGCGTCCGCAGGCCGGCCGCGGCCCAGCAGCAGCGCGGCCTGTGCGCGTTTGGCTTGCGCGTCGAGTCCCGCGAGCCCGACCTGTCCGGCCACATCCGCCGCCTGCTCTGCCCATCGTGCGGCTGCGTCGGTGAGCCCGAGCGCCAGCTCGGCGCGTGTCAGCAGCTCGTGGGCGTGGACGGCGTAGAAGACGAGCGGTGGCACTTGAGGCGCGCTGTGGCCCGAGAACAGCTCCTTGCGCAGCCCGTCCGGTTCGCCGGCCTCCAGGCGCGCCTCGGCCAGGTACAGCGTTGCGACGCTCGACCACGAGCTGGGCCGGTCGACGCCTGCCTGGACCGCTTTGCGCCCGAGCTGCACGGCCGCCGCTGGGCTGCCGCGCTCGATCTCCACGATGCAGCGGGTCGTCAGAGCCCACCTCAAAAACAGGTCGTTGGTCGACAACATCGAGGCGTCGATGGCCGTTTCCGCCTGCTCGCTTGCCAGATCGAGGCGGCCCAGCGCAACGTTGCTCCACGCAGATACGACCAGCAACGCGCCCGTCAGGTGCTCCTGGCCGTTCGTGCGAGCCACGTGCAGTGCTCGCTGCATGTGGCGCTGCGCCTCCTCGTAACGCTCCAGGCAGTACTCCGCCCAGCCCAAGAAGCACAGCGCGCCGAGTCGCGTTGCCCAGTCCGAGTCCGACTGGGATTCCAGCGCGGCCACCGACCTCGATGCAAGCTCTTGCGCCGCCGCCACGTCGCCCAGGCCGTAGTGCGCCAGCGCCAGCAGCCCGTCCGTGCTCGCCAGGAACGTCGGCGAGGGGGCGTCGTCGCCCTCTGGCGCCTTCTGCGCCCAGTAGCGCATGCCGTTCCAATCGGCGCTGAAGAAGCACCCTTCGGCGATCGCCAGCTTGAGCTCCATGGCGGCCGCTGAGCGATCGTCCAGTCCGGAGAGAGCCGACAGCAAAAGGCCTTGAGCTTCGTCGTGTTTGCCGAGCAGGTGCTCGATCGCTGCAGCTGCCCGCATCGCGTCGCCGCGAAGCGCAGGGTCGCCTGGAAGCAGCGCCAGCAACTCGCCGAAGGCGTCACGGCTCTCTTTGAGGTTGCCCGCCGACCCCAGCGACACGGCCATGGCAAGCATCAGCTCAACTCTGCGCGCCGGCTCGGCCGTGTCGGGCAACAGCCGCAGGGCAGTGCGAAACCAACCTGCTGCGGCCGCCGGCGCGCGGGCCGCGGCGGCCTGTCCCGCCTCGATGAGCACCGCGATCGCCTCCGCATCGCCAAGCCTTGCCGAGCGCTCTATATGGCGCGCGCGCGCCGCCGCCGACGCGCCCCGCGCGCTCAGAACCGCGGCCGTGCGCGCGTGCGCGCCTCGGCGCCATCCGCCCTTGGTCGCCTCGTAGATGGCCTGGCGCACGACCGGGTGGCGAAAGCTGAAGGACCCAGGTGCCTGGTCGACCTGGATGAGATCGCGATCGACGAGCTCGTCGAGGGCCACGAGCGTGGCGGCGTCGTCCATCTGGATGACTTCGCCGGCGATCTCGGGTTCGAAGGGATCGCCCAGCACCGACGCGGCCTGGATGAGCTCGCGCGCGCTGTCTGAGAGACCGTCGAGCTCGCTGGTGATCACCGTCGTGATCGTCGAGGGCAACCGCTCGGCCGCCTGTCCCTTGCCCAACCCCGTCGTCTGGACGCCTCGCCGGGCGGCGCGGATCAACTCCTTCAGGTAGAAGGGATTGCCGGCGCTGTCACGGTAGATGCGCTCTGCGACCGGGCTTGGCAGATCGGCCGGAAGCAGCGTCCGCGCCTCCGCGGCGGTGAGCGGGGCCAGCTCCAGCAGCGCACCGTGGGAATCGCGCTGTATCTGCTCGAGCAGGGTCGCCGTCTTGGAATGCAGTTGGCGCGGGCGGAACGCCACCGCCACCACCAATGGAGCGGTCGGTGGGCGGCGCAGCAGATACAGCAGCAGCTCGACCGACGCCGCATCCGCCCAGTGCAGGTCGTCCACCGCCAACAGCAGGGGCCTGTCGCCCGCGAGCAGATCGCACAGGGCCGACACGGCGCGGTGCAGTCGGTAGCGCTCCACGCCCGCGCTGCCGGCGCCCGGTGAGCGCTCGCCGGCGTCTTGGTCGATTCGCTTGGACAGTACGGGGAAGGCGTCGGCCAGCTCTTGCAGGCCCTCGCCCCCGATCGCGAGCAGGCGCTCGGGCGCGAGCGCGGGCACGCCGAGGTCCAGCAGATGCGCGAATACGCCGTACGGTTCGTCGGTGTAGAACTCTGCCGCGCGCCCCATCAGCCCGAGATATCCCGCGTCCTGCGCATGGTTGACGACCGCTGACAGCAGCCGCGTCTTGCCGATGCCGCTGGCGCCGGCTATCTGCAGGACCGTTGGATATCCGGGCTCCGCCTCGCTGAGCAGGCGGTCGATCCTCGTCATCTCCGCGCGCCGGCCGACCAGTCGTCCGAGGCGTTCGCGCCGACCGTTTGAGCTGGGCGTCCCCGGAGGAGATGCGACTGTGGGGTTGGGCATCGTAGAACCTTGTGACGTGCGTCTTGGTGCCCTGGCGCTGGGATCCATGGCCGAAGACCTACGATAACGCTCGCAGGCAACTGTAGACAGGTATGTTTTCGATGCCTTCGGGTGCGCGTGCGGGCCAGGCGGTGCGGCGAGGCGCTTGGCCTTATCGGCCCGTCCAGCGCGCAGGACGTTTCTCGGCGAACGCGCGCATGCCCTCGCGCATGTCCTGCGATGCGAAGGAGGCGTGGCGCAGGCCGATCAGCTCCTCTTCGACCTCCTCGGAGAGCTCGCCCTGGGCGGCCAGTAGCGCGGCGATCACGCGCTTGTTGCCCCGTTGTGACAGCGGCGCGTTGTCGGCCAGCTCCTGCGCAAGTTCCAGGGAGAGCGCCTGCAGCTGCTCGCCGGACGCCACCCAGTTGACCAGCCCCCATGCCAGCGCTGTCGGCGCATCGATGTAGCGTCCGAGTAGGAACAGCTCGCGCGTACGTGGCGCGCCGATCGCGTCCAGAAAGCGACGCAGTCCCGTGTGCGAGTAGACCAGTCCCAGCTTGGCCGGGGGCATCCCCAGCTTGATCTCGGCCTGCGCCACGCGCAGGTCGCACGACAGCGCAAGCTCGAGCCCGCCGCCGATCGTGTGGCCGGGAAGGACGGCCAGCGTGGGCAAAGGAAAGGCCTCGAGCGCGTTGATTGCCTCGGTGAATGGATGGGCGACCAGCCCCTCGGCGCGCTCTTCGAACTCCCGCTCGGGGATCTCGCCGATGTCATAGCCCGCCGAGAACATTCCGTGCGCGCCGGTGACGATCAGGCAGCGGACCTGCGAGCTCGCCGACGCCAGCTCGCCCAGTGCGCCCGTGATCGCGTCAAGGATCGGGTGGTCCAGCGCATTGCGCTTGGCCGGGTTTGAGATCGTCAGGCGCGCGACGCCCGCGGCGGGCTCATCGATCAGGAGCTTGCCGTCGGCGAGCTCGCGCGTGGAGGTGGGGCCAGACACCGAGCGGACAGGCTAGCGGCGGGCGAGCGCCAGCACGAGCGCATGCCCGAAGCCAGAGCCCCCGGAGAAGCGGCTGGCGCTCACCACCGCCGTGACGCGCAGGCGCCGCCGGCGCGCCAGCAGGCCCCTCGCGGAGGGGTCGAGGCGCATGGTGACCATCCCGCGATGCCCTGGCGCGATCGTGAACGCATCCGAGCGCCCGGCGCCGACCCGCACTGTGCGGTCTGGACGTCCGCCACGCGTGTGCAGCTCGACGCGCCTGGTGAGCAGCAGCTGACCGCGGCACGTGCGCACGAGGCGAGCGGGGCAAACGACGCTCACCTGTGCCAGACCGGCATGGGTCGCAGCTGCGCTCGCGCTGGTGACCGATGCGCCGATGCCGAACGCGAGCAGGGACTTGTTGTTGTTGGTGACCACATACACGTTCTGACCGTCAGGGCTGACCGCTGCTGCTTCGACTCCGTCGAGGTCGCTCAGCGCTGCGCAACGGGTATCGGTGTTGCTCGCGCAAGCCGTCTCGGTGAGCTTGCCCGTGCTCGGATCTCTGGCGAAGCTGACGGCGGAGCTGGTGCCGAAGGCGTACACGGCCGAGCCATCGGCGCTGATCGCGATCGTGTGCACGCTTTCAAGGCCTGGCACCCGCACACAAGTATCCGATGCTTCCTCTTCCTGTTCGCGCTTCGCTTCTTCTTCTTTTTCCTGTTTTTCCTGTTGTTCTTCCTGTTCTTCGTTGCCAGGTTCGGGCTTGGCCAACTGGGGCAGGTAGTCCACGCAGCCCAGATCGGCGAGGCCACCCGTGGCGGCGTTCCTGGAGAACAGGTCGATCTTGCCCCCCGTTCGGCCCGAGTCGGCCACATACGCGTTGTGGCCGTCGGGGCTGATCGCGATCTGCGTCGGTGACTGCAGCAGGGCGCTGGAGCTGCACAGTCCCGCGGGCGCGCTTGCCATGATGCAGCCGGTCTCGGCCAGCGGCTGCGCTTCCGCGGGAGTGAATATGTCGATCGCGTTGCTCTTGGCGGCCACCGCGTAGAGCTGCTTGCCTTCCGGGCCCAGCGTGAGGCCCTGCACACCTTTCATCGCGACGCCGACCGCGCAGGAGCCGTCGTAACCGTTGACCGCGATGCACGGATTGGCCAGCGACGGCCCGGCGCTGGGCGTGAACAGCGACGCGAGTCTCGCGGAGGAGCCGGCGACCGTTTCAGAGGACGGCACGGCAGTCGTGGACGTCGAGGACTGGGCTGTGCCGGTGGTGGGGGCGGACCCCGAGGATTGCGAGCTGGTCGCGGCGGGCGGTGCAGTGAACGCCGAGATGACGCCTTCCAGCGGCGAGGCCACGTACAGCGCCGAGTCGTTGGCGCTGGTGAGCAGGTCTTCTGATCCGTCGAAGACGTTCGCGCCGGTGCACGACGAGCCGGGGCGCGGCGTGCTCTTCAGGCAGCCCAGGAGGGTGAGCGACCCTGTAGCGGGTTCGCGGGCGAACGCGACGACGCTCGCCGACGAGTGTGCGGTGACGAACACGGTGCGTCCGTCAGCACTGACGGTGACGCCGTCCGCCCCCAGCAGGCCTGGGGTAGGGGTGCACACGCCGCTGGCGCCGTCCTGTCCGTCGGTCCCGTCCGAGCTCAGGCAGCCGCTGTCTGACAGTTCTCCCGTCGTGGGGTTGCGCTTGAAGATTGTGACGGTGCCGAAGCTTTCGGCGACGTCGTTGCCTGCGACCCCGCCCACGACGTACACGCTGGTGCCGTCTGGCGAGACGGCGATCGCCTTGGGGTGAAAGAGGCCCTTGCCTTCGGCACAGCTGCCTTCAGGCGCGGTGTCGGAGTTGCGCAGGCAGCCGCCGGGGCCCTGGATCTCGCCGAAGCCGCCGGCGGCGTGCGCGGGCGCGGCGGCGCAGATCAGGGCGATCGCGCAAGCAGCCAGGGAACCGGAGATCGACCGAGCAGGATCTCGCCTACGGCTCATCCGCAGCGCCTAGTCGAGCACGACGAGCGTGTCGCCCTCGTTGACCGCCTGGCCCTCCTCGCAGCGGATCTCAACGACGGTGCCCGCGTCCTCGGCCTCCACCGGCATCTCCATCTTCATCGACTCGAGGATCGCCACCGTGTCGCCCTCCTCGATCGCATCACCGACCGCGCACTCGATTTTCCATACCGTGCCCGTGATATGGGCCTCAACATCAGTCATCTGAGCCTCCAAACGCCAATCGCGACCGCTGATGCAAGGACAATAGACACCGCGGCCGATCGACCCGCGGACGGGCGCTGCGTGGTGGTCGTGGCCGCCTACAACGAGGCGCAGCGGATCGGCGCCACGTTGGCAGCGCTCGTGCGCGCCTTCCCCGGCGCGCCGGTGTGGGTGGCAGACGACGGCTCGACGGACGACACGCCCGAGATCGCGCGCCGCGCGGGCGTGCGGGTGGTGCGCAGCGAGCGGATGATCGGCAAGGGTGGGGCCGTCACGCTGGCCGCGCGCGAGGCCCTACGCCAGGCGCAGCTCGATGCCGCGGACGCGCACGTGCCCGAGCCGATCTTCGTACTGTGCGACGGCGACCTCGGCCAGTCCGCCGGCGAGCTGTGCGCGCTCGCGGACGCCGTCGCAGAGGGCGGGGCCGACCTCGCGGTGGCCGCGTTCGCAAAGCGCGTCGGGGGAGGAGTCGGGCTCGCCCTGGCGTTCGCCCGCTGGGCCATCCGCAGGCGCTGCGGCCTGGCGACGACCGCGCCCATCTCCGGGCAGCGCGCGCTGCCCGCGAGCGTGCTCGAAGACGTGCTGCCGTTCGCGCCCGGCTTTGGCATGGAGATCGGGATGACCATCGACGCCGTGCGCGCCGAGCACCGAGTCACCGAGATAGAGCTCGACCTGGCTCATCGCGCCAGCGGCCGCACGCTCGCGGGGTTCGCCCATCGTGCGCGCCAGCTCGTCGACTTCGTGCGCGTCTACCGGGCGCGGCGCGCGTAACCATGGCGCCCCGCGGACGTAAAGCGCTCAGATGAGCGATCTGGCACCGATGCGCGAGCAGGTCTACAAGGACCCGCGGCCGAAGGAGCACTTCGACCGCTTCCACACGCGCTCGCGCACGCGTGAACCCGACTGGGCGTACGAGCTCACGCGCATCCTGACCTCGCTGTACGGCTACACGTTCCTGCGCGCTCGCGCGATCTCCACCGACAACGTGCCGGGCAGTGGCGCGGTCATCTTGGCGCCCAACCACTTCTCGTTCATGGATCACTTCCTGATGGGCTGCTACATCCGGCGCAAGGTGCGCTTCATGGCCAAGTCGCAGCTGTTCAAACGGCCGATGCAGTTCATCTACACCCATGGCGGCGTCTTTCCCGTGCGCCGCGGCGCACGCGACGAGGAGACGTTCATCACCGCCCGGACGATCCTCGCGCGCGGCGCGGCAATCACGATGTACTGCGAGGGCGGGCGCTCGCGCACGGGCAAAATGGCAGAGCAGGCCAAGCGAGGGATCGGGCGCCTGGCCCTGGAGACGGGCGCGCCGATCGTGCCGATCGCCATCTTCGGCTCCTCACGCATCCGCAATTGGAAGCGGCTGCGCTTCCCCCAGGTGACGATCCAGTACGGCGAGGCGATGTGCTGGGAGCAGGTCGAGGACCCCACGCCCGAGCAGCAGCAGGCGGTGGCGGACGCCGTGCTGGTCGAGATCCGCCGCCTGTATGCGGGGCTGGAGGAGCACGGGCGCAAGGGGGTCCTCAAGCGCGTTCGCGAGCAGCGCCGCGCCGAGCGCCGGGCGCCCGAGGGTGCGGCCGTCGCCTGATGCAAGCTCGACTTGACGTCGGCGGCGTGATCCGTCGCGTGAGCCACATCTACGTCGACCAGGCGCCCGTTCTGATGCCGGCCGCGGCGGTCGTGTTCGTGATCAGCGGCCTGCTTTCGGCCGTGCTCGAGTCGACCGGCTCGCTGTCGGCTTTGCTACTGGCCCTCGTCGTCAGCCTGGTGGCCGAGACCCTGTTCACGGGTATGGTCGTCGAGCTGGTCGCCGACGTGCAAGACGGCCGGCGCGACTCCAGCGCCAGACAGCTGCTGCGGGCGGTCACGCCGGTGCTGGGACAGCTCATCCTGGTCGGCATCGTGGTTGGCATCGCGGTCGTGGTCGGCTTGATCGTGTTCATCGTGCCCGGCCTGATCCTGTTGACCATCTGGTCGGTCTTCGCGCCGGTGATCGTGCTCGAGCGCCCGCCGGGTCTGGCGGCGCTGTCGCGCAGCCGCGAGCTCGTCCGCGGCAACGGCTGGCAGGTGTTCGCGGTGATCCTCGTGCTGTTCGTGCTCGTGGTGGTCCTCGCGGACGTGTTGGTGGTGGCGGCCGAATCGGCCGGCACGGGCGTGGGCATCGTCGTGCGGGTGATCGTCGGCGTGCTCACCACGCCGATCTCTGCCCTGGCCGCGGCCGTCCTCTACTTCGAGCTGCGCGGCGCCTCGGTGGACGCGACGCAGACGTAGCGCGACGGCCCACATTGTCAACGATCGATGCTTCCCGGTTGCTGGCGCCCGGTCTTCTGAAGGGGGTTTCGATCGTGCTTGCGAGCGCGTGCCAGCCTGCCGAGCTCGGCGACCGTTCGTGGCCGGGAGAGGCCATCTGCGAGCTGTGCACGACTCTTGGTGCACGTGTGCTTAAGTGCGAGGTGAATGCCGACGGCGACGCCGACGAGGCGGGCGCGTCCGTCGAACGCCTGCTCGTCGACTCCGCTGGGGTCGAGCTGCTGGTGGTCGACGGGGCCGCCCTCTTCGCCCGGGCTGGGGAAGACGGGGATGCACGACGGGCGCTTCGCGTGTGCCTTGCGGCGAGCTGGCAGATCACGCGGGCGGTGGCCGAGCACGCATTCCTGACCAGCGGGCGTGGCGGGCGCATCGTCTATGTGACCCCATCCGCGGGCGCCAAGCGATCGGCGGTCGTCGAGCATGTCGATGCTTCGCGCGCGGGGCTGGAGAACCTCGCGCGCACGCTGTCGATCGAGTGGGCGCGCCACGGGATCACAGCCGTGGCGATATCGCCTGGCGCCGACGGGGCCGACCCGTTCGCGCGCGCCGGCGAGGTGGCCGCCCTGACGGCCTACCTCGCCTCGCCGGCGGGCGCTTACTTCTCCGGCTGCATGTTGGACCTCAGAGGGCCCAGCACCGCCTCCTAGCTCAGCCGGTCATCCCGCCGAAGATCCCGCCGGTGATGTGCAGCGTCTGACCGTGGACGTAGTTGGACCACGGCGAGCACAGGAAGAACACGCCGCCCGCGGCCTCCTCGGGCGTGGCGGGGCGCCCGAGCGGGATGATCGCCGAGGCCATTTGACGCATCTGCTCGGGGATGCCGAGCTGGATCTGCTCGCCGTCCTTCTGCATCGTGTTCTCGTCCACCTTGGCCTGCGTCAGGCGCGTGTCGATGAAGCCGAAGGCGACCGCGTTGACGTTCACTTTGAACTGGCCCCACTCCTTGGCGACCGTTTTGGTCAGGCCGACCACTCCGGCCTTGCCGGAGGAGTAGTTGGCCTGGCCGGCGTTGCCGAAGGTGCCGGACGTGGAGGACACGTTGACGATCTTGCGGAACACCTCCTTGCCTTCTTCGCGCTCCTTCTTGGCGGGCTCGCGCAGGTGAGGGGCGGCGGCGCGGATGACGCGGAAGGGGACGACCGTGTGGATGTCGAGCATCGCCTGGAAATGCTCGTCGGACATCTTGTGCACGGGCGCGTCGATCGTGTAGCCGGCGTTGTTGACGATGATGTCGATCCTGCCGAAAGAGTCGATCGCCTTCTGGACGAGCTGGTCGCACATCCCGGACTTGGTCAGGTCGCCTGCGAATACCGCGGTCTCGCCGTTGATCTCGGCAGAGGCCTGCTCGGCGACGTCTCCGTCGAGGTCGTTGATGAGGACCTGGGCGCCGTGCTCCACGAGCATCTCCGCGGTGGCGCGTCCGATCCCGCGCGCCGAGCCCGTGACGATCGCAGCTTTGCCGTCGAGTACTCCCATAGCTTTCGCTTCTCCTTGTAATTGGTCGGGGAGGCGAAGTTATATCGGGCGCGCGCGGGCGCCCGGTCGGCTCAGCGGCCGATGATCACGCCGAAGTCCTGCGTGTAGATGGCGCCGGACTGTCCATGTGCGAGCGAGGCAGGGGGGTGTGCGGACACGCCGATGCCCGTTTCCCGGTAGTGGGCGTCGAGGATGTTCGCCCGGTGGCGCGGCGAGGCCATCCATGCGGCCACGATCGCGCGCGGCGTGGCCAGCCGGCCGGTTCCCCAGGCGATGTTCTCGCCGACTTCAAAGCCGACGCGCGAGCTTGAGATGTAGCCAGCCGCGCGTATGCGCGACAGTGGCGTCCCTCCACCGGGCCCGCCGCCCCCGAAGTGTTCGAAATAGTCGTCGACGGCCATGCTGTGGGAATGCCTCTGGGCGGCCTGTCGAAGTCGCCTGTTGGGTCGCAGGCGGGCCTCGCCATGGGCGACGCGTTCGCGATTGACCAGGCACAGCGTCGCGGCGCGAATGAGCCTGAGGTCATGCCTGGTGGGGCGCAGCCCGGCATTTGCGCAGCCATGGCGGCGGGCGGCGTGGGGCTGGCGGTGGCGGTGGCGGTGCAGCGGCGCGCCCAGCGCGGTCGAGCAGCCTGCGCAGAGGGCTAGGGCCGCGATGAGCGCGACGGCGAGCCGAGCGGATCGAGGTGCAGCCACGACGGCCGCATCGACAGCTCAGCACGCATGCTTGAGAAGTGAAATGCAGGTTTGGACAGAGTTTGCAATCTCGGCTGCCACGGCGCGTCGTCAGGACGCGGGCGGGGCGTCGAGCATGCGCCCGAGGATCTCGCGCATGATCTCGTCGCTGCCGCCGCCGATCGGCCCCAGGCGCGCGTCGCGGGCGGCGCGCTCGACCCAATACTCACGCATGTAGCCTGCGCCGCCGTGGATCTGCAGGCACGTGTCCATCAGCTCAAACGACGCTCGCTGGGTGAGCAGCTTGGCCATGGTCACCTCTTTGAGCGCATCCTGGCCGGCGACGAAGCGGCGCAGCGCGTCGTAGGTGGCGCAGCGGCAGGTGTAGACCGAGGTGGCCAGGTCGGCGAGCTTGTGGCGGATGGCCTGGTGGCCGGACAGCGGGCGCCCGAACGCTTGGCGCTCCCGGGCGAACTGCGCCGTGCGCTCCCACGCCAGCGCCATCGCGCCGACCGCGCCCAGCGCCATCGCCAGGCGCTCCCACTGGAAGTTGGCCATGATCAGCTTGAAGCCCTCGTTGAGCTCGCCCAGCAGGTTGTCCTGCGCCACGAACACGTCCTGGAAGCTGATCGTGGCGGTGTCTGACGCATGCCAGCCGAGCTTGTCGAGCTTGGATGAGGACACGCCCTCACCGCGGTCGACGATCAGGAAGGAGATGTCGTGATGGCGGGCGGGCGGGGTCGTGTTCGTAGTCTTGACAGCCGTGACGATGAAGTGCGCACGCACGCCGTTGGTGATGTAGGTCTTCTCGCCATTGACCACCCAGCCGCCGTCCACACGCTCGGCGCGGGTGCTGAGCGCTGCCACGTCCGAGCCCGCGCCCGGCTCGGTGATGCCCAGTGCGCCGATCCGCTCGCCGCGGATGGCGGGCACCAGGTAGCGCTGCTTTTGCTCCTCTGAGCCGAACTTCCAGATCGGCGGCGTGGCGATGTTGGTGTGGGCGCCGATGCCCGCGGCGGTGCCGCCCGAGCCGACGCGCGCGAGCTCCTCGCACAGCACCGCCTCGTGCAGGTAGTCGCCGCCCTGACCGCCGTACTGCTCCGGGTACTTCAGGCCGAGCAGGCCCTGGGCGGCGAGCTTGGGGAAGACCTCGTCTGGGAACCAGCGCTCATCCTCCCACTGCTGCGCGTGCGGCGCGAGCTCGCGGTCGATGAAGCCGCGGATCGACTGTCGCAGTTGTTCGTGCTCGTCGGAAAAGGGGGGAGAGGATGTCGTCATCGGCGTCGAGGAAGGAGATTGTATGCCTGATCTTGCCGCGCCAGGCTATATTGATTGCGTGCGCAGGACAACATTGGATATCGACGAGGATATGCTCGCGAAAGCCAGGGAGATACTGGGGACGCGTGGCGTGAAGGACACGGTGGACGAGGCGCTGCGGGAGGTGGTCCGCGGCGAGGCGGGCAAGCGGCTGATCGCGTGGTACAAGGAAAACGAGGATCTGCACAACCCCGAGATCATGGAACGCGCGTGGCCGCGCCCACCCATCTCGTAGACAACAGCGTCATCGCGCGGGCGCACAAGCCGTCCGTCGCCGCCGCGTTCGAGCCAAAAGTGCACGGCGGTCTCGTCGCGAGCTGCTCGATCACCGACCTCGAGCAGCTGTTCAGCGTGCGCAACGTCGATGAGCATCGCGCGCGACGCGGCGATATCGAACTGCGCTACGTGCGCGTTCCGATCGACCAGGTGACGCTCGACCGTGCCGTTGAAGTCCAAGGGCTGCTCGCAGACAAGACTCAGCATCGCGCGGCGAGTATCCCTGACCTCGTTGTTGCGGCCGCCGCCGAGCACAAGCAGCTCACGGTCCTGCACTACGACGCCGACTTCGAGCTGATCGCGACGGTCACCGGGCAGCCCACCGAGTGGGTCGTGCCGCGCGGGTCGATCGACTGATCACAGCCCGTACGAGCGCCCGATCACCTCGAGCATGATCTCGTCGGTGCCGGCGCCTATCCGGTTCAGGCGCGCGTCGCGCCATGCGCGCTCGACGTGGTACTCCTTCATGTAGCCGGCGCCGCCGTGGATCTGGATGCACTCGTCGGCCACTTCGACGGCCACGCGCGAGGCGAACAGCTTGGCCATGGAGATCTCGCGCACAGGGTACTCGCCGTTGGCAAAGCGCCAGGCGGTCACGTAGACGAGCTGGCGGGCGGCCTCGATTTTGGTTGCCATCTCGGCGAACTTGTGGCGGATGACCTGGAAGTGGCCGATCGATTTGCCAAACGCTTCGCGCTCTTTGGCGTACTCGAGCGTGCGCTCGAAGCAGCGCTGCGCTCCCGCGAGGCTGCCGGCGGAGCCGATCATGCGCTCGCCCTGCAGCTCCCACATGATGTGGTAGAAGCCCTTGCCCTCCTGGCCGAGCATCGCCGAGGCGGGCACGCGCACGTCCTGGAAGGCCAGCAGCGCGGTGTCCGAAGCGTGCATGCCCAGCTTCTGGAGCTTCTTCTCGCGGATCACGCCGGGCGCGTCCATCGGCACGAGAAACAGGCTGAAGCCGTCGTAGCCGGCGTCGGGGTCGGTCTTGGTGACAAGCACGATCACGTGGGCACGGTGGCCGTTGGTGATGTAGGTCTTGGAGCCGTTGATCACGAAGTCGTCGCCGTCGCGCACGGCGCGCGTCTTGATCCCTTTGACGTCTGAGCCGGCGTCTGGCTCGGTGATCCCCAGGCACAGGATCTTCTCGCCCTTGATCGCCGGGACGGCCCATTCCTGCTTTTGCTCCTCGGTGCCAAAGGCGAGGATCGGCGGCATCGCCATATCGGTCTGCACCGCCACGCCCATCGCCAGGCCGCCGCAGTTGGCGTGCGCGATTGCCTCGCCGAGCACCATCGCCGAGAAGTAGTCGCCGCCCTGCCCGCCGTACTGCTCAGGCTTGTCCAGGCCGAGGAAGCCCAGCTCGCCCATGCGCGTGAACACCCAGTCGGGGAACGTGGTCTCCTCCCACTCGTCGGCGTGGGGGGCGAGCTCTTTGCTGGCGAACTTGGTGATCGACTCGCGCAGCTGTTCGTGCTCGTCGGTGAAGATGAAGTGCTTGCGCTGGGCTTTGAAGTCGGGCTTGACGACGCTCTCGGCGGTGGCGGCCATGGGTGGTTGGTCTCCTTGCTCGGATGTCTGGCCGGTCACTCGCGCCGGCCGGCAGGGGCGGACACTGGACGCTAACGCAGCGTCTCGGAAAAGTAAACAGTAGAGCTGTTTACTTTGAACAGCGGGCACGCACGTCTACAGGAGCAAGCCAGACGTGTGCCTTCGCGCGTCGTTCGTGTTCTTGCGTTGTCCACCAGGTTTCCCCGCGCAATTGCTAGCTTGCACTCCCGACAGGCCCGGCGACGGGCCGGGCCGTTAGGGGAAGGGGTTCGGAAATGGCCGACCGAATGCTGTTCGTCAGCTGGGGAACGCCGGTGCGTGGACGCGAGGAGCACGGGCTGGAGGTGTTCAATGAGGCGATCGGGCTGTACGGGCGCATGCAGCAGGAGGGTCGCATCGAGAAGTTCGATGTGGTCCTGCTCGGTCCCAACGCGGGACTCAGCGGCTACATCGAGCTGTACGGCTCCGCCGAGCAGCTCGCGGCCGTACGCGAGAGCGAGGACTATCGTCGCACCCTCGTCGACGCGAGCCTCGTGGTGGACGACCTGCGCCAGATAGACGGCTTCACCGGCGCTGCGATCGCACAGGAGATGGCGCTCTACCAGGAAAGCATCGCGCAGGTCCCGCAGACCGCATGACGTCTGACCAGTAGTCCTCCCGGGCGCCTTGCCCTATCGGCGAGGCGCCGCGGGCTTTTCTCAGGTCTGGGCGCCTGCATGTCGATGCACCTGACATGGGCACCCATCCGGGCGATCAGGGCATCGCGGCGCACATCGAGTCGGTTTGCGCCCGAGCCACGTCTGATACCGACCTGCTGATTTCCACCATGGTCCGCTGCTGCTGGCCCGGCGGCACCGGAGACCGGACAGAGGCGGGGGCGCTCGAGTGGGTGCGCCGTTGGGGCCCGCGAGCTGCCGGCGCCGTACCGCCCGTGTGCAGTTGTCCCGATGGACGCTGCCACGTGTGCAATTGAGCGATTCGCGAAGTAAACAGTAGCGCTCCCTACTTCCCACCTGGGCGCGATCGGGGTAGGATGCGCCCGTGCCCAGCGAGACAGCGACTACCGACAAGGTGCTCTACGGCCTCGCGGATGGCGTCGCGACGATCACGCTCAACGATCCGGACACGCGCAACGCGCTCTCGCCGGAGCTGCTCGGCGGCCTGGTCGCGGCGTTCGAGCGCGCGCGCGAGGACGAAGACGTGCACTGTGTCGTGCTCGCGTCCTCGCACGCCAAGACGTTCTCGTCGGGCGCTAGCCTCGGCGGCTTCGGCGCCGATGCGCCGCTCGTCGACAAGCATTTCGGCTCCGAGCGCTTCGTCGGCCTGTTCAAGCTGATCGGCGCGCTCGGCAAGCCGACGGTGTGCGCGGCGCGCGGGCACGTGCTCGCGGGCGCGCTCGGGATCGCGCTCGCGTGCGACCTGATCCTCGCTTCCGAGGAGGCCACGTTCGGCACGCCCGAGATCAACGTCGGCACGTTCCCGTTCATGATCATGGCGCTGATCTACCGCAACGTGCCGCGCAAGAAGGCCAACGAGCTGCTGCTGCTGGGCGAGCGCTGGGACGCGCAGGAGGCGCTCGCGGCGGGCATCGTCAACCGCGTCGTGCCTGACGGCGAGCTTGATGCGCTCGTCGCCGAGTGGGCCGGCAAGCTCGCGGGCCGGTCCCCGGTGATCATGCGCCTGGGCAAGGAGGCGATGCGCCGCCAGCTGGACATGCCGCTGGACGACGCCCTTGATTATTTGCGCGCGCAGCTCAGCCTGGCGCTGTCCACCGAGGACATAGTGGAGGGCGTGACAGCGTTCTTCGAGAAGCGCGAGCCGCAGTGGAAGGGCCGCTGATGGCTGCCGGCAAGACGACGCCCGCGAAGGCGACGCCCACCGAGAAGAGTCCCGCGAAGACGACCGGCGCCAAGCCGGACCCGGCGAAGCCGGCCGCCCCGTCGCTCCTGCGCCCGCTGGTGGAGGACCTCGAGGCCCGCCGCGCGCGCATCCGCCTGGGCGGCGGACAGGAGAAGATCGACGCCCAGCACGCCCGCGAGAAGCTGACGGCGCGCGAGCGCATCGCGCTGCTGATCGACGAGGGGACGTTCGTGGAGATGGGCATCAACGCCACGCCGCACTCCTCCCAGCGGGCGATGGACGGCGTGGACGCGCCGGCGGACGGCGTGATCACCGGCTACGGCAAGGTGGCGGGACGCCTGACGGCGGTGTGCGCGTACGACTTCACTGTGATGGCCGGCTCGATGGGCATGACGGGCGAGTTCAAGGTCACGCGCCTGCGCGAGCTGGCGCTGACCAAGCGCATCCCGTTCGTATGGCTGCTGGACTCGGCGGGCGCGCGCGTGCAGGAGGCGGCCGGCGCGATGTTCGCAG
The DNA here is from genome assembly GCA_035602785.1 of Solirubrobacteraceae bacterium. Classification (GTDB taxonomy): domain Bacteria; phylum Actinomycetota; class Thermoleophilia; order Solirubrobacterales; family Solirubrobacteraceae; genus Palsa-744. The sequence continues at coordinate 1,046 of DATNLQ010000208.1, read as the reverse complement.
GCTCGGGGCACCTGTTCCGCGAGGAGGTGGTGATGAGCGGCGTGATCCCGCAGGTGGCCGCCCTGATGGGCCCGTGCGCGGCAGGTACCGCCTACATCCCCGGCCTGGCCGACTTCGTGCCGATGGTCAAGGGCCGCGGCTCGATGGCGCTGGCGGGCCCGCACCTGGTGCGCGCGGCGGTGGGTGAGGACGTCACCCAGGAGGAACTGGGCGGCTCGCGGGTGCACTGCCGCAAGTCGGGCGTGGGCGACATGGAAGTGGCCGACGATCAGGAGTGCATCGAGCGGATCAAGCAATACCTCTCCTACATGCCCCAGAACTGCGAAGAGCGACCGCCGATCGTGCCAGCGGCCGACCCAATCGACCGGCGCGACGAGGAGCTGCTGGACGTGCTGCCGGAGTCCAACCGCAAGCCATATGACATGTACGAGGTGATCCGCCGGATCGTCGACGACGGCGACTACCTGGACATCAAGGGCCAGTGGGCCAAGACGATCATCACGTGCTTCGCGCGCTTTGGCGGTCGGCCCGCGGGGATCGTGGCCAACCAGCCCAAGCAGCTGGGCGGCATCCTCGACAACGACTCGGCCGACAAGGCGGCGCGTTTCGTGAACCTGTGCAACGCGTTTGCGATCCCGCTGGTGTTCATCCAGGACGTGCCGGGCTTCATGGTGGGCACGAAGGTGGAGGCGGAGGGCATCATCCGCCACGGCGCCAAGATGCTCTACGCGGTGGCCAACGCGACGGTGCCGAAGATCACGGTGATCACGCGCAAGGCCTACGGCGCGGGCTACTACGTGATGAATGGGCGCGCGTATGAGCCGGACCTGATCGTGGCGTGGCCGAGCGCGGAGATCAGCGTGATGGGCGCGGAGGGCGTGGTGGAGATCGCGTTTCGCAAACAGGTCGACGCGGCGGAGGACCCGGCGGCGAAGAAGGCAGAGCTGATCGAGGGCTTCCGCAAAATCTTCGATGTGTACGGCGCTGCCGCTAACGACGTGATCGACGACGTGATCGACCCGCGCGAGACGCGCGAGACGATCTGC
>DATNLQ010000200.1:0-13011 GCA_035602785.1 Solirubrobacteraceae bacterium | reverse complement strand
GGCTACCGCGGCGCGTGCGCCTGGGCTTGCTCTCGGGCTCGACGTCCTCGGGCTTGCCCGACGCGGTGGTCGCATAGGCGGGCACCACGCCCAGTTCGCGGACGATGCGCGCCCGCCTGCTCTTGTAGCCGGCCTCGCGCTCCTTCCAGTGCGTGAGCACGGGCGAGGCGATGAAGATCGAGGAGTACGCCCCCGAGGCGATCCCCACCATCAGCGCGAACGCAAAGTCCTTCAGCGTTTCCCCGCCGAAGAAGAGCAGCGCGAGCACCGGCAGCAGCGTGCAGAAGCTCGTCGCCAGCGAGCGGGTGAGCACCTCGGCCATCGAGCGGTTGACGATCTGCGAGAAGGCAGCGCGCGGCATGCGCGGCACGTTCTCGCGCACACGATCGAACACGATGATCGTGTCATACAGCGAATAGCCGAGGATCGTCAGCAGCGCCGCGACCGTCGCGGTCGTCACTTCCTTGCCGGTGAGGGCATAGACCCCCGAGGTGATCAGCAGGTCGTGCATCAGCGCGATCAGCACCGGGATCGCGTACTTCCACTCGAAGCGCAGCGCGATGTAGGCCGAGATCACCAGCAGCGAGGCGATGATCGCGATGATCGCGGCGTTGGCGACCGTTTTGCCGAACGTCGGCCCGATCGACGTCGAGGAGAAGTTCTTGGTGCCGGGCACGTTCTTGCCGTGGCCGAACTTGATGTTCAGGTCTTCCTGGACTTTGTCGAGCGCTTCGGGCTTGAGCGTCTTGGTCGATATCTGATAGCCCGAGCCACCGATGCTCGAGTTGGTGAACTTCTGCACCTGTGCATTGGGATAGCCGGCCGCAACCATCGCCGAGGCCACTTCGCCCTCGCCGACGTTCCTGATGAAAGCGGTCTGGATGCGCGTGCCCGACTTGAAGTCGATGCCGAAGTTCAGGCCCTTGCCGCCGATCGCCAGGGCGCCGACGAGCAGGATGGTGCCCGACAGCGAGAAGAACCACCGTGAGGCGCCCATGAAGTCGAATGTCCAGCCTTTCCCGCGCCGGGCCGCACCGAGCATCGCGGGGTGCGAGACCGCGCGCGAGCGGCTCATCGTGCCGAGCGCGGCCTGCGTGGCCAGCACGGCGGTAAACAGCGACAGCATCGTGCCGATGCCGAGCGTCAATGCGAACCCCTTGACTTCGGCGGTCGCCAGCGCGAACAGGATGAACGCGGTCATGAACGTGACGACGTTGGCGTCGACGATCGCGGCGAACCCGTGTTTGTAGCCGCTGGCGATGCCCGAGATGACCGAGCGACCGCCGCGGATCTCCTCCTTGACGCGCTCGAAGATCACGATGTTGGCGTCGGCGGCGATGCCGATCGTGAGGATCAGCCCTGCGATCCCGGGCAGCGTCAGCGTGACCGGGATCAGCTTGATCAGCGCGAAGAAGTAGGCGCCGTAGATGACCAGGCCGCCGATCGCGATGGCGCCAAGCACGCGGTAGAAGATCAGCAGGAACAGGCACACCACGGCAAAGCCCGCGAGCATCGCGATCAGACCCTGGTTGAGCGCGGTTTTGCCCAGCGTGGCCGACACCTGCGAGCGCGAGATCAGCACCAGCTTGATCGGCAGCGCGCCCGACTGCAGCTCGTTGGCGAGGTTCTGCGCGGAGGTGAGCGTGAAGCCACCGGAGATCTCCGAGCCGGTGGACGCGTCGATCCCTTCGGGGTATTTGGTGAAGTCGATCGACGGGACGGTGATCAGCTGACCATCCAGGGCAACCGCGAAGTGCTGCTGGGCCGCTTCCTTGGAGACCCCCGGCAGCTGGGCTTCCTGGCCGCGGTGGGCGATCTTCTTGGTGATTTCTTCGAAGATTTTCTTGCCGTGGGAGGTGAAGCCGAAGTTGACGTTGGGCTGGCCGGTGCCGCCGCCGCCTTCGTCGAAGCCCTGCGCCGGGTTGGTGATGTCCGACCCGGTCAACACCGGTTCGTCGTTGATCACGTAGAAGCTGTTGGGCGATTCGTTGGTGACCTTGCTTGCGGTGCTTTCCACCGGGTGCGCCTGCAGGAGCACGGTGCCGGGGTTGACCCGCACCGCCGCTGGCTTTGACCCCTTCGGCGGTTTGTAGCCATCGGCGTACAGGTTCTGTTCGGTTTCCGCCGGCGCGCAGATCGGCTTGTTGCCGGCGCACAGCATCCTTTCGTGCGCCGTGTCGATCAGATACCAGCTGCCGTAGATGCAGTTGCCCACCTGTTGGGAGGTGCAGCCGGTGCTCCACGTCGTATCGGCGCGGCGCAGGATCGTCGGGCGTTTGGCCGCCCGCTGGACGGCGTCATACTCGACCAGGCCGGCCGACGATCCGCCCGGGCCCTGAATGGTCCCGTCACCAGTGGCCGAGCCTTCGGTGGGCGCGGGCTTGCCGTTGGCGCCGATCACGTTGGGCTCCCAGTCATAGAAGTACAGCTGGGCGGTCTTGCCGACCTCGTCCTGGGCGCGCTGGGCGTTGCTCACGTCCGGCAGCGCCACGTCGATTTCTTTTTCGCCCGAGCGCAGGATTTCCGGCGAGGCGACGCCCAGCTGGTCGACGCGCTTGCGCATGATGTCGATCGCCCGTTCCAGCGATTCGTTGTCAACTTTGGCCTGGGCGGTCGGCTTGGCTTCGTAGACGAGCTCGACGCCGCCCTTGAGGTCCAGGCCAAGGCGCGTCGGCTTGGCCACGATGGCGATCAGCGACGCGGCGATCAGCCCGGCGACGAGGAGCAGGACGAAGGTGTTGCGGCGACGGTCGGTCATGGCCTTCCGATCAGACTACTTGTCCGGGGTGAGCACGAGCAACAGCCCGCCGTCGTCGTCGTAGTCGGGGAAGATGTCGGCCTTGGCGCTGGCCGCGTGGTCGCGTTCGCCCGCCACCTGCACGGGCACCTCCAGCGCCCGCACCCCCCACTCCAGGACTTTGGCCACGGGGTCGTCGCCGTTTGCAAAGCTCAGGCCGAGCACCTGCTTGACGGGCTGGCCGATCACCTCCTCCTCCTCCAGGCCGGTGAAGGCGAAGGAGTTCTTGCCGCAGCCAACCACGCGGCCCTCGCCGTCACAGACGAAGAAGGCGGCGTCCGGGGCGGGGTAGTAGTCGTCGAGCAGTTCGAACAGGAAGGCGAAGCCGCACTTCGCACAGCCCTTGCGCTGGCGCGTGAAGCCGATGTTGCGATCGAGCTCTGAGGTGCGGTGCCCGCAGTTCGGGCAGATGAAGGGATGGGCGGCCATGATGTCTCTCACAGAGTACGAAAGCCGCGCAGCGAAGGCTGCGCCTAACTCTAGAACAGCGACGGCCCGCCCTCTGCGGGCGGCTGGAGCCCGAGGTGGGCGTAGGCGGCGGGGGTGGCGGCGCGCCCGCGCGGCGTGCGCTTGATCAGGCCCTCCTTGAGCAGGTACGGCTCATACACGTCCTCGATCGTGTCCTGCTCCTCGCCGACAGCCACAGCGAGCGTGGACAGGCCCACGGGCCCGCCGGCGAACTTGGCGCAGATTGCGTGCAGGATCTCGCGGTCCAGGCGGTCCAGACCGCGCTCGTCGACCTCGAGCATCTCCAGCGCCGCGCGGGCTGCGTGTGCGGTGACGACCCCCTCCATGCGCACCTCGGCGAAGTCGCGCACGCGCTTGAGCAGGCGGTTGGCCACCCGCGGCGTGCCGCGGGCGCAGGCGGCGATCGCCAGCGCGCCGCCGTCGTCGAGCTCGATCTCCAGGATGCCGGCCGAGCGGCGCACGATAACCGCGAGCTCGGCCTGCGTGTAGGGCTCCAGGCGTGCCTGGATGCCGAAGCGGTCGCGCAGGGGCGTGGTCAGCAGACCGGCTCGGGTGGTGGCGCCGATCAGCGTGAAGGGCGGCAGCTCCAGCGTGACCACGCGTGCGCCGGCGCCCTGCCCGACGGTGATCGGCAGCCTGTGGTCCTCCATGGCCGGATAGAAGGTCTCCTCCAGGGCGCGCGCCAGGCGGTGGATCTCATCGACGAAGAACACGCTGCGCGGCTCCAGCGCGGTGAGGAAAGCGGCGATGTCTCCCTTGCGCTCCAGGGCCGGCCCGGCGGTCTGCACGAATGGGACGTCGAGCTCGGCGGCGACGATCTGCGCGAGCGAGGTCTTGCCCAGCCCGGGCGGGCCGGCCAGCAGCAGGTGGTCAAGCGCCTCGGCGCGCGCGCCGGCGGCCTCTATCGCCACGGCCAGCTGCTCGCGCAGCGCCCGCTGCCCGACGAAGTCGTCCAGGCGCCGCGGGCGCAGCGAGCGGTCGAGCTCGTCGTCTCCCACCAGATATGGCGTCTGGATGCGCGTGGCCGTTTCGCCTGCCTGCCTGCCTGCGCCCTCCAGGGTGGGCCCGACAGGGTGCGCCCCCGAGGGTGTGCTCATCGTGTTGACGCCTTCACGACGGCGTCCGCGCCAGACGCAGCGCCTGGGAGATCAGCTCCTCGGCGCCCAGCTCCTGCGCGCCGTCGCCCTGCACGCCTGCCAGCAGCTCCTCGGCCTCGCCGGACGCATAGCCGAGCTCGATCAGGCCCTCGCGGGCGAGCGAGCGAGGATCGAGTTCCCGCCCACCCAGGCCGCGACGCGCAACGATCGGCATCCGTGGCACGATCGCCGACTCGCCATCGACGCCGACCTTCTCGCGCAGCTCGACGATGATCCGCTCGGCCGTGCGCTTGCCGATGCCGGGCACCGCCTGAAAACGCGCCGCGTCGCCAGCGGCGAGCGCGCCGAGCAGCTCCTGAACCGGCCCAGCGGAGAGCACCGCAAGGGCGACCTTGGGGCCGACAGCCTGAACCGAGAGCAGCATCAAGAACAGCTCGCGCTCTGACTCCGAATGAAAGCCGTACAGGGCCAGCGCGTCGTCGCGCACGATCAGGTGGGCATGCAGGCTGACCTCCTCGCCGACCGAGGGCACGTGGCGCAGCGTCTGCGCGGACACCGCGGCGCGGTAGCCGACGCTGCCGCACAGGACAACCACGTGGTCGCTGCGGCGCACCGCGACCTCGCCGTGGATCAGCGCGATCACGCGCCCGCTCCGGCGAGCGCCCTGGCCAGGGGCGCGCAGTTGGCGTGGCAGATGGCTACGGCGAGCGCGTCGGCGGCATGGTCGGGGCGTGGCTCGTCAGCGAGCCCGAGCAGCGTCTTGACCATCCGCGCGACCTGGTCCTTGGGCGCGCGCCCGCTGCCACAGACCGCGCCCTTGACTTGTTGGGGGGTGTAGCCGGCACAGGCCACGCCGCGCTGGCCGGCGGCGAGCATCACCGCGCCGCGCGCCTGACCGACGGCGAAGGCGGTGCGCACGTTCTGGCCGAAGTACAGGTCCTCCAGCGCCAGCGCGTCCGGCTGGTGCTCCTCGAGCAGAGCGTCGACGGCGGCGTGGATGTCGGCCAAGCGCCGCTCCTGGGCAAGCTCGGCGCGCGTGGTGATGACGCCCCCATCCAGCGCGGCCAGGCGCCCGCTGTGCAGGGCGACAACGCCGTAGCCGGTGTTGGCCAGGCCTGGGTCTATGCCGAGGACGATCACGTGTGGTGATTCTGCGCATGCCTTCGGACGCCTGCCTGTGGATGTCTGTCGACTCGCCCCGCGCCGGCGGCCTGCCGAGGCGCACGTCCCCTAGGCTGCAACCGATGCCCGAGCAGCAGATCGACTTCGCCGCCGAGGGCCTGCTGGACGGGCTGGAGGGCGCCGAGCGCGCCGAGCGCCTGGCGCTGCTCGAGCATCTGGCAGCCGACGGCGTGCCGGTGGCCGAACTGCGCCGGGCGACGGCGAACGGGACGGTGATGTTCCTACCGGCCGACCGTGTGATCGCCGGCGGCGAGCGCTACACCGCAGACGAGGTGGCGCAGCTGGCGGACGTGGAGCTCGACTTCCTGACCGCGGCTCGCCGGGCGATGGGCCTGCCGATACCGGAGCCCGACGAGGCGGTCTACACCGACGCGGACCTGGAGACGGCCAGGCTGATCCACGTGACGCGCTCGGCGGGCATCTCCGACGAGGACAACCTGGAGCTTGTGCGCGTGCTCGGGCGCAGCCTGTCCCAGGTGGCCGAGAGCCTGCGGGCGTTCCCGATGAAACTGGTCGTTCAACCGGGCATCAGCGAGTACGAGCTGGCCAGCCGCTACGCGGAGGCCAGCGGGGCGCTGTACCCGCTGGTCGACCCTCTCCTGCACAACCTGCTGGCGTTGCACCTGCGCCACGCGACCGAGAGCGAGGTGATCAGCGCGATGGAGCGAAGCGGCGGCCAGCTGCCGGGCTCGCGCGAGATCGCGGTGTGTTTTGCCGACCTCGTGGGCTTCACGCGCCTGGGCGAGGAAGTCCCACCGGACGAGCTAGGGCGCTTGGCGGCGCGCCTGGAAGCGCTGGCCAGCGCGGTGGCCGAGCCGCCGGTGCGGCTGATCAAGACGATCGGCGACGCGGCGATGCTGACCGCGACCGAGCCACAGGCGCTGCTGGACGCGGCGCTGGCGCTGCTGGACGCGGCGGAAGCGGAGGGCGAGGACTTCCCCCAGCTGCGCGCCGGCACCGCTGTCGGCCCCGCGCTGCTGCGTGCCGGCGACTGGTTCGGACGGCCGGTGAACCTCGCCAGCCGGATCACCCAGGTGGCGCGGCCGGGCAGCCTGCTGGCCGACCGCGAGGTGCGCGAGTCCGCGCGCGAGGCCTACCGCTGGTCCTACGCGGGCGAGCGGCGCCTGCGCGGTGTGCGCGAGCCCGTGTCGCTGTTTCGTGCGCGCCGCCTGGTCGCCTGAGCGCCCGCGCGCCAGGGCGCCCTGCCCGACGCCCACAGGTCGTTGAGCGCGACGGCATCCTTGTAGGTGTCCATGCACTCCCAAAAGCCCTCGTGGCGATGCGCGCGCAGCTGGCCGTCGCCGGCCAGGCGCTCCAACGGGGCGCGCTCGAGCACGCTGTCCGCGTCAAGGTAGTCCAGGGCGCCGGCATCGAAGCAGAAGAAGCCGCCGTTGATCCAGTGCTCGGAGCGGGGCTTCTCGCGAAAGCCGGTCACCCTGCCGTCGCCATCCAGGTCGGTGACGCCGAACTGCAGCTGCGGGCGCACGACGGTCATGGTCGCGAGCGCCCCATGCTCGGCGTGGAATGCGAGCAGCGCGCAGAGATCGATGTCGGCGAGGCCGTCGGCGTATGTGGCGCAGAAGCGCGCCCCGGCCAGCAGCGGCGCGAGCTTCTCGATGCGCCCGCCGGTGGGCGTGTCAAGGCCGGTGTCCACGCAGCGCACCTGCACCCCGGCCGGCCAGCGCTCCTGCGCGACGAAGCGCTCGATCAGGTGGCCCTTGTAGCCGGTGGCCAGCAGGAAGCGATCGAAGCCCTGCCCGGCGTACAGCTGGATGACATGCCAGACGATCGGCATGGCGCCAATCTCCACGAGCGGCTTGGGGATCTCGCGGGTGTGCTCCTGCAGGCGCGTGCCGCGCCCGCCACAGAGGATCACCACGGGCGGGCGGGCGGAGCCGTGGGGCGCGGCCAAGAGCTAGCCCGCGACCCGCTCGAGCACGTCGGCGGAGACGTCGAAGTTGGCGTGCACCGCTTCGACGTCGTCGTTGTCTTCGAGCAGGCCGATCAGGCTCATCAGCTTGGCGGCCTGCGCCTCCTCGACGGGCACTACGCTGGAGGGCCGGTAGGCCATCTCAGCGCTGTCCATCTCCACGCCGGCCTCCTCCAGCGCCTTGCGCACGGCTGTGAAGTCGGCGGGCTCGGCGACCACTTCGAAGACGCCCTCGTCGGTGGAGATGTCCTCGGCGCCGGCCTCGACGGCGACCATCAAGTCGTCTTCTGAGTAGCGCGAGGCGTCGATCACGATCGTGCCCTTCTTGTCGAACAGGTAAGCGACCGAGCCGGGCTCGCCGAGGCTGCCGCCATTCTTGGCGAAGATGTGGCGGACGTCAGCGCTGGTGCGGTTGCGGTTCTCGGTCAGTGTCTCGACGAGGATGGCCACCCCGCCGGGGCCATAGCCCTCATACAGGACGGCTTCGATCGCGTCGGCCTCTCCCCCCTCGCCGGTGCCCTTGGCGATCGCGCGTTCGATGTTGTCCTTGGGCATCGACGCTTCCTTGGCCTTGCGCATGGCGAGATCGAGCGCGGGGTTGCCGGCGGGGTCACCCCCGCCGTCGCGCGCTGCGACGGTGATCGCGCGGGTGAGCTTGGAGAACTGGGCGCCGCGGCGCGAGTCGACGATCGCCTTCTTGTGCTTGATGGAGGCCCACTTGGAATGTCCTGACATGACGCACAGCTTAGGATGCGAGCCTCGATGGCGACGCTCGACCCCTCCATCTTCAAGGCCTACGACGTCCGCGGCATCTACGGCGAGCAGATCGACGGGGAGATCGCCCAGCGCATCGGCAGGGCGTTCGCGCGCGTGCTGGCGCGCTTGGCCGACAAGCCCGTGGGAGAGCTGCGCGTGGGCTTGGGGCGCGACATGCGCATCAGCGCGCCGGAGCTGTCGGGGCGCTATCGCGAGGGCCTGCTGGAGGCGGGCGTGCACGTGCTCGACGCGGGCCAGGTAGGCAGCGAGATGCTGTATTTCCTGGTCGGCTCGCGCGAACTGGACGGCGGGCTGATGTGCACGGCGTCGCATAACCCCAAGGCGTACACGGGTGCGAAGCTGGTGCGCGAGGGGGCGATCGCGCTGTCGGGAGACAGCGGCATCCAGGACGTACGTCGCGAGATCGAAGATGAGATCGAGCCGGACGCTGACGCGCCGGCTGGTCGTGCCGAGCGCAGCGCGCCACGGGGCACAGTCGAGGAGGTAGACCTGTATGAGCAGTTCCAGGCGGCTGCCCTTGGCTTCATCGACGCTGACGCGGTCCGTTCGACTCCACGCCCTCTGACGGTCGTGGTGGACGGCGGCAACGGCATGGCCGGGCCGATGGTCGGCCCGCTGCTGGAGAGCCTCGAGTTGGAAGTGATCGAGACCTATTGGACCCCGGATGGGAACTTCCCCGACCACGAGCCCAACCCGCTGTTGCCGGAGAACCGCCAGCTCATCATCGACAAGGTGCGCGAGACGGGTGCGGACCTGGGGATCGCCTGGGACGGCGACGCGGATCGCTGCTTTTTCATCGACGACACCGGAGCGTTCGTGGACGGCGACTTCATGACCGCGCTGCTGGCCGAGGCTCTGCTGGCCAAAAGAGCGGACCTGACTCGCCCCGAGGCGATCCTGTATGACGTGCGCGCGTCGCGAGCTGTGCCGGACACGGTGCGCAAGTCCGGCGGCATCCCGTACGTCAACCGCGTGGGCCACGCGTTCTTCAAGACACGCATGCGCGACGAGGGCTCGCTGTTCGGCGGCGAGGTGTCCGGGCACTACTACTTTCGCGACTTCTACTGCGCGGACTCGGGCACCCTGCCGGCGCTGCTGATCTTGGAGAAGCTCTCGCTCGAGGGCGTGGCGCTGTCCAAGCTGCTGGAGCCCTACCACTCCAAGTACTTCATCTCCGGCGAGATCAACTCGCAGGTGGCAGACCAGCAGGCCAAGATGGACGAGATCGCACAGCGCTATTCCGATGCCCGCCAGGAAACCCTGGACGGCATCTCGATCGACTACGACGACTGGCATTTCAACGTGCGCTCATCGAACACCGAGCCGCTGCTGCGCCTGTGCTTGGAGTCGCTGGTCTCGCGACAGGACATGGAACGCCGCCGCGACGAGGTTCTCGAGCTGATCCGCTCGCCCGCGCGACCGGGCTCGTGAGCGCTACCGAGCGCGATCGCGAGGCCGAGGCGGAGCGCGAAGCGCTGTTGGCTGCCGCACAGGTTGGCATCCACCGCCTGGCAATCCCCACCCCGTTCATGGTCGGGCGCGTGAACGCGTACCTGATCGAGGACTCGCCGTTGACGCTGGTGGACTCGGGGCCCAACTCGGCCAAGGCGCTGGACGAGCTCGAGCAGGCGCTGGCGACGCGCGGGCATACGGTGCAGGACATCGAGCTGCTGGTGATCAGCCATCAGCACATCGACCACTTCGGCCTGGCGTCGATCCTCGCGCGGCGCTCGGGCGCGGAGGTTGCGGCGCTCGATCGCGTGGCACCGTTCTTGGCCAGCTATGGCCAGGAGGCAGAGCTCGACGACCTGTTCGCCGAGCGCCTGATGCTGCGCCACGGCATCCCGCCGGAAGTGGTGACGGTGCTGCGCGCGGTGTCTGCGGGCTTTCGCGCGTGGGGCTCTGCGGTGCAGGTGACCCGCCCGCTGACAGACGGCGGCGAGCTGCAGCTGCGCGACCGCACGCTGCGTGTGCTGCACCGCCCAGGCCACAGCCCCTCGGACACCGTCTTCTGGGACGAGGAGCGCTCGATCCTGCTGGCTGCAGACCACCTGATCGCACACATCTCATCCAACCCGCTGCTCGCGCGGCCGCTTGACGCAAGCGCCGAGCACGAGACCTCCCCCACCCCTCGGCCGCAGGCGCTGATCACCTACATCGACTCGCTGGAGAAGACCCGCGCGATGGACTTGAAGCTGGTGCTCTCAGGCCACGGCCGCCCGATCACAGACCACGTGGCGTTGATCGATGAACGCTTTCGTCTTCATCGTCGCCGCGCCGAGAAGATCGGCAATCTGATCGCCGCCCAGCCGCGCACGGCCCACGAGATCGCCCAGGAGCTGTGGGGCAACGTGGCGGTCACCCAGGCCTACCTGACCCTGTCAGAGGTGCTCGGGCACGTGGACCTACTCCTGCGCGACGGGACGGTGGTCGAGCAGGAGCGCGACGGCGTGGTGCGCTTCCAGGCGGCGTGAGCGGCTCGGGCGCGCCCCGTCAGCTCGCCGACTCAATCCTCGCGGATGTAGCCGATCTGCTCGGTCGGGATGTAGATGTCGTCGCCCGCGTCGGTGGTCAGCATCACCCAGCCGGGCGGCGCCACGATGATTCCGTTGCCGTGCCGTATTCCGTCCTTGGATTTGACGATCCGGTTGAGGACTTCGTCGACCCCCTCGGAGACGCTTGTCTCCCTTCCGCCCAGCAGGATGCGCGCCATTGGATCTTCCTTTCGTGGTGACAGTGGGCGTCGTCCGCTCGCTGGGACAACCCAACGGACAGCCTCGCAGACAATTCAAAGGGAAATCCTATCGGCTTGGTGAGCAATGCACACGACGACGCCTCGCCCAGCGTCGATCGGTTCGCTCAGGCGACCTCGCGCAGCGTGCCGTCGTGCACGTCGTAGACGAACCCGCGAACGCTGTCCTTGCGCGGGATGAAGGGGCTTGCCCTGATCCTGGCGATCGACTGGCGCACGTCCTCGTCGAGGTCGGGAAAGGCCTCGGCGGCCCACTCGGGCTTGATGCCGGTGTCGTCCTGGATGCTGCGCCGAAACTGGTCGTCGGTGAACGTGAGCATGCCGCAATCGGTGTGGTGGATGAGGACGATCTCCTCGGTGCCGAGCAGGCGCTGGGAGATGGCCAGCGAGCGGATCTCGTCGTCGGTGACCACCCCGCCCGCGTTGCGGATCACGTGGGCGTCGCCCTCGCGCAGGCCAAGCAGCCCGTAGGGGTTTAGCCGCGCGTCCATGCAGGCGAGCACCGCGACCTTGCGCGCGGGCGGCAGCGGCAGCGAACCCTTGTCAAAGGATGCTGCATAGGACTCGGCGTTTCGCACGAGCTCGTCGGTCACGGACACGGCTCCTCCTCGGTCGGTGCGGGTCTTTACGGATATGAACTTAATAATATCGATGATATAAGTGCGCAATACTTCGCCGGTGGCGTGCGATGCTGCGAGAGCGCGGCCTCGCAAACCAGCCGTGAACGAAACGACACCCCCTCCTATGACCCCATCGCCTGTCTCTGACCCACCAATGCCACCTGCGGCCTTGGGCCCCGCGTTGCCGCTGCGCGCGAGGGCGCAACGCGTGTTCTCGTTTCCCGACCCGGTCAACGAGGTCTCCGCACGGCTGGTTGCTGGCGGCGTGGCGCTGGCGAGCCTGATCACGATCGTCTTTGCGCAGCCGTGGCTCACAGCGCTGATCGCCTACGGCTTTCTCGCACGCGTCGCGAGCGGCCCCACGCTGAGCCCGCTGGGACAGCTGGTCACGCGGGTGGTCACGCCGCGACTGGGCGTCGCCGAGCGGCCGGTCCCGGGCCCGCCCAAGCGCTTTGCGCAGGCGATCGGCGCGGTGCTGTCGGTGTCTGCAGCGCTGCTGGCGTTGGCGTTGCGCCTGACCACAGCCGCCTATGTGCTGCTGGCGCTGCTGATCGTGGCCGCCACGCTGGAGTCGGTGTTCGGGCTGTGCCTGGGTTGCAAGGCGTTTGCGGTCCTGATGCGCGCCGGCGTGATACCTCCTGAGGTGTGCGAGCGTTGCAACAACATCGCGGCGACGACGCCTCGGCGGGCATGAGCGGCTGATGCTGTTCAAGCAGATCACCCACGACGACCTCGGCTGTGCGTCCTATCTAATCGGCGACGAGCACGCGGGGATCGCGGCGGTGGTGGACCCGCGCTTTGAGATCGACGAGTACCTCGAGCTCGCCCGCTACCGCGGCGTGAACATCGCCCACGTGCTGGAGACACACAACCACGCAGACCACGTGTCCGGGCACGGGCGCCTGGTGGCAGCGACGGGGGCGCGCATCCACATCCACCGGGCGGCGCAGCCCAGCTATGACCACGAGCCCTTCGACGACGGCTGGGAGCTTGCGATCGGCTCGCTGCGCATCCGCGCGCTACACACGCCCGGACACCGGCCCGAGCACACCGCCTTTTTGCTGATCGACACCAACCGCGGCCCCGAGCCGTGGGCTGTGCTCAGCGGCGACAGCCTGTTCGTGGGCGATGTAGCGCGCACGGATCTGGCGATCGAGAAGTCGGCGGGTGCTGCGCAGATCTTTTCCTCGGTACACGACAGGCTGCTGACGCTGCCCGACGAGTGCGAGCTGTGGCCAGCCCATCTGGGCGGATCGATGTGCGGCGGCGCGGGCATGGACATGAAGATCTGCTCGACGATCGGCTACGAGAAGCGGCACAACCCGACGCTCGCGATCGCCGAGGAGGAGGAGTTCGTCGCGCGGGCGCTCGCCAAGCTGGGGCCGCAG
>DATNLQ010000193.1:0-7399 GCA_035602785.1 Solirubrobacteraceae bacterium | reverse complement strand
TCGCGCGAACAGCGCGTGCACGCGCCGCAGCACGTCCTCCGCGCCGCCGGGCGGCGCCGAGCCCATCCACTCGAGGTCGAGGCCGTTGGAGAAGAACTTGCCCTCCCCGGTGATGACCAGCGCACCCGGACGCTCGCTCGTCTCGATGTCGTCGAGCGCTGCTGCGATCGCGTCGAGCATCGCCGGGTTAAAGCGGTTCTCGCCGGCGGTCAGGTGCAGGATGGTGACCTCGCCCGCCTGCTCCACATGTGCCGGCGAGCTCATGCCGCGCTCCCCGCGTGCGTAGGCGACAGCTGCGCGGTGGCCTCGCCGTCGGCGATCACGCTGCCGTCCTCGGATATCAGCTGCAGGCGGATGTGGCCTGTCCGCGCGAGCTCGCGCGGACGGCGCCGGGTGCTCGCGGGGGTGCCGCTGAGCGCCGCACAGGCGGCGTCTGCGAGCTCGTCCTCGTATGCGTGCAGGGGGGAGCTCAAGTGCCCGGCGAGCGAACGTCGGGCGATCGCGTGAACCGGGCCGGCCACGATCGCATTGAGCATCAGCATCGACATCGGGCGGATCTGCCCGCTCTGCAGCAGCGGGGCCATCCAGTCGCGGTAGGCCTGCGCGAGGGTGCGGTTGAGCTCCTGGATCTGGGCGCCGCCGGGCGAGTCCCAGTCGAGGTGTCCACGCGTATACAGAAACCGCGCGCGATCCTCGTTGTCCTCGATCCAGCGCAGCTGGTGGGAGATCGTGCCGGCGACCGCCGCGCGCAGCGAGCGCGGTCGGCGTTCCAGCAGCTCCCACAAGCCCTGCTGGAAGGACGCGATCGCGTCGACGTGCAGCGCGTCGGCGATCGCCTCCTTGGTGGGGAAGCGGTGAAACAGCGCGCCGTTTGACACGCCGCTTCGCTCGCGGATCCGCGCGATCGTGGTCTGCTCGTAGCCCGACTCCAAAAAGCAGGCGAGCGCGGCGTCGAGAATGCGGCTGCGCGTGTCCATTGTCACCTCACTGACCATCTCGTCGACTCCCACTTGACACGACAGAGTAACACTCTAGAGGCATACTCTGTAATGTAACGGACAGTCGCTCCATCGGCGGGGCGACACGAGAACACGCCGACACGAGAACACCGGCAAGAGCGACAGGAGCCAATATGCAAGCCAGCACACTCGCCACGCGGTCAGCGTCCTTCGATCTGCCGGGCGCTCTTGCTGAGATCCAGGCGCAGGCACAGGAGCTCGCCGCGCGCTTTGCGCAGCGCCACCGAGAGGTGCGCCTGCACCCGTTCGAGCACGGCGAGCTGCACCCCGAGCTGTGGAGCGAGATCTGCGAGCGCGGCTGGGCCGGTCTGCTCGTTCCGGGCGAGCACGGCGGCCGCGAGGGCGGACTGCTCGCCTACGTGCTCATCATGGAGGCGCTCGCCGCGCGCAATCTGATCCTGTGGATGCCCGTCCTCACCTGCGCGATCGGCCACGCGATCGCGCAGGTCGGCCCCGAGAACGCGCGCGAGCGCTGGCTCGAGCGAATCGCCTCGGGGGAGACCTTCCTGGCCCTCGCGGTGACCGAGCCGCAGTGCGGGCACAACGTGTTTCGCAGCAAGACCATTGTGCGCCGCGAGGACGACCGCTTCGTGGTCAACGGCCTGAAGGCGGTCACCTCGGGAATCGACCTGGCTGAGCGCGTGCTGGTCTTCGGGCGCGCACCCCACGCGCAGGGCACGCCCCCGCAGTTCACGACCGTGCTCGTCGACCCGAACTCGCCCGGCATCGAGCGCGAGGAGCTGCCGATGCGCTGGCGCGAGGGCGCGCGTCAGTTCCAGCTGACGTTCAACGACGTCGAGGTTCCGCTCGATGAGCTCGTCGGCGCCGAGGGGCAGGGCCTGCTCGTGCTGTGGCCGTTCACCCACATCGAGCGTCTGCTGACCGCGGGACTGACGATCGGCAGCGCCCGCTACTGCGTCTCGCGTGCGCTCGCGCGTGCCGGCGAGCGCACGATCTTCGGCGAGCGCCCGATCGGCGCCGAGCAGGCGATCGGGCATCCACTCGCCTACCTGCATGCGCGCATCGAGGCGACGCAGTTGCTCGTCTACCGGGCAGCCCACCAGTTCGACGCGGGCGCCGACACGATGGCGATCGCCGGTCAGGCCAACATGGCAAAGCTGCTCGGCGCCGACCTGCTGTTCGACGCCGCCGACCATGCGATGCAAACCCTCGGCGCCCAGGCTTGGGACGAGCGCGAGGGCATGATCGACCTCTTCCTCGACGCCAGGGCCGCGCGCTCGGCTCCCATCTCCCAGGAGCTCGCGCTCAACTTCATCGCCCAGCACGTGCTCGGCCTGCCCAGCCACCGCTGAGCGAGCCAGCCGCGCGCTGTTAGGATCGCGCGGCCATGCCTGACAACCCGAACCGAGGCGCGGTCCTGATCACCGGTGCGTCGACGGGCATCGGGCGGGCCTGCACCGAGCATCTGGACAGCCTCGGTTTCACGGTCTTCGCGGGCGTGCGCAAGCAGACAGACGCAGACTCGCTGCGTGGAATTGGATCTGGGCGCACGCAGGCGCTGATGCTCGACGTTACCGACAGCGAGGCGATCGTCTCTGCGCTGCGCAGCGTCGATGAGGCCGCGCCGGCCGGTCTTGCCGGTCTCGTCAACAACGCCGGCATCGCGGTCGCCGGGCCGCTCGAGTTCGTGACGCTCGACGATTGGCGCCGCCAGCTCGAGGTCAACTTCATCGGCCAGGTCGCCGTCATCCAGGCGGCGCTGCCCGCGCTGCGCAGGGCACGGGGGCGAATCGTGAACATGACCTCGATCGGTGGTCGCCTCGCCAGCCCGTTCCTTGGGCCTTACAGCGCGTCGAAGTACGCGCTGGAGGCAATCACCGACTCGCTGCGACTGGAGTTGCGCCCGTTCGGTATCGCGGTCGCGGCCGTCGAGCCGGGAGCGGTCGCCACGCCGATCTGGGGCAAGGGCCGCGCCGAAGCCGAGCAGGCGACAGCGAACATGCCAGCGCAAGCCATGCAGCTGTATCGCAACGGGATCGAGGCCCTACCCAAGCTCATCGCCCAAGCCGAGCGCTCAGGGGTGGCGCCCCTGGAGGTCGCTCGGGCGGTCGGGCACGCGCTGACGGCGAGCCGACCCAAGACCCGCTATGTGGTGGGACGCGACGCCAAGGCACGCCTTCTTCTCACGCGACTTCTGCCCACCCGCGTGATGGACAAGATCGTCGTGCGCGGGATGGGGATCTGACTTAGGGCAAGGTCTCTGCCAGACCCGGGCAACATCCCGGTCCGATCCGTGGGGGCGTTGATCCGCAGCATGATGTGATGCGAAGCACAGGTATGAGGATCGCGATCATCGGCGCAGGAGTGTCCGGGCTCGTATGCGCGCACCGGCTGCACGCAGATCACGAGCTGGTCGTGTTCGAGGCGAGCGATCGCCTCGGCGGGCACGCCAACACGGTTCGTGTCGATACCGAGACCGGGGCCCATGACATCGACACGGGCTTCATCGTCTTCAACGACCGCAACTACCCGAGCTTCGAACGCCTGCTCGACGAGCTCGACGTGACGACGCAGGCGTCGCGGATGAGCTTCGGTGTGAGCGACGGGGTCGACTTCGAGTACAACGGCGCCTCGCCCAACGGCCTGTTTGCGACACGGCGCAATCTCATCGACCCCTCCTTTTATCGGATGATCGCCGATCTGGTGCGCTTCAATCGCGACGCCCGCGAGCTGCTCGCCTCAGAAGAGGACCCCTCGCTGTGCGACTGGCTTGCCGCGCAGCGCTATTCGCGCGCCTTCGTGGAGCGCTTGATCGTCCCCCAGGCGTCGGCCGTGTGGTCTGCCGATCCAGCGCAGATGTGGTCCTTCCCGGCGCGCTTTCTGGTCGAGTTCTTCGATAACCACGGCATGCTCGGACTTCGCGACCGGCCGCGCTGGCGGACGATCAGCGGAGGCTCGCGCACATACGTCGAGGCGCTGGCGCGACCCTGGCGCGAGCGCATCAGGCTCTCCAGCGCGGTCACCGACGTCACTCGCCATCCCGATCACGTCATCGTGTCATCGCGCGGCTGTGAGCCGGAGCGCTTCGACGCCATTGTGCTCGCCACGCACTCAGACCAGGCGCTCGCACTGCTGGGCGACCCCAGCGAGCGTGAGCGCGAGCTGCTCGGGGCGATCCCGTATCAACGCAACGAGGCGGTACTGCACACCGACCGCTCGCTGCTGCCGCGGCGCCGGCGCGCGTGGGCCAGCTGGAACTACCATCTCGCAGAGGCTGTCACGGGACGTTGCACAGTGACCTACCACATGAACCAGCTGCAGTCGCTGCAGGCCGATCGCGAGTTCTGCGTCACGCTCAACCGCACCGACGCGATCGACCCGCAGCGGATCATCCGCACGATCCCCTACGCGCACCCCGTCTACACGTCTGCGGGCCGCGCGGCGCAGTCGCGTCACCACGAGATCAGCGGACACAACCGCACGCACTACTGCGGCGCCTACTGGGGCTGGGGCTTTCACGAGGACGGCGTGCGCAGCGCGCTGCGGGTGGCGGGCGAGCTCGGCGCAGGGCGAGCGCTGCCGGTGGGCCGATGACCGCCAGTGCGATCTATGAGGGAACGATCCGTCACCGTCGCTTCGCCGTGCGCGCTCACGAGTTCCGCCACCGCCTGGCGCTCCTGTATCTCGACCTTGACGAGCTCGACAGCCTGCTCGGCGGCCGGCTCGTCACCGGGCGTCCGGGCCTCGTGCGCTTTCGTCGCGGCGACTACCTCGGCGACCCCTGCGTCGGGCTTGCAGCGGCCGTGCGCACGCTGGTGGCGCGCCGGACGGGCAAGCGCCCGACGGGCCCAATACGCCTTCTGACGCAGCTGCGCACGTTTGGGCACTGCTTCAACCCGGTCAGCTTCTACTACTGCTTCACGCCCGATCAGCAACTCGATGCGGTCGTGGCAGAGGTGACCAGCACGCCCTGGGGCGAGCGTCACGCCTATGTGCTCGCGCGAACCGGCGAAGGACAAGTGCTCGGCGCCAGCTCGCCCAAGCAGTTGCACGTGTCCCCGTTCATGGGCATGCGCCAGCGCTATGAGTGGCGTGTGGCCGCCCCCGGCGCCACGCTGTCGGTGCACATCGAGAGCATCGAGCGCGAGCGACGAGCCTTCGACGCCACGCTCGCGCTGCGCCGTGCGCCGCTGACGCGCAGCGGTCTGGCCCGCGTCACGGCGCGCTATCCAGCAGCGACGCTGCGCGTGCTCGCGCTCATCTACGGCCACGCGCTTGCGCTCAAGCTCAAGGGCATGCCGGTCCACCCACGCCCCAAGGTGTCGGCGTGACGACCTCACAGCATGTCGCGCGGCGCATCGTGCTGGGCCTGCTCGGGCATCTGCGCTCGGGCCAGCTGACGATCGTCGAGGACAACCAACGGCTCGTGCTGGGTCGCGGCAGCCCACAGGCAACAGTCGAGGTTCGCTCGCCTCGGGTGTGGCCGATGCTCGCGCACGGCAGTCGCGGGCTGGCCGAGGCCTACATGGACGGCCTGTGGGAGTCGCCCGATCTGACCGCCGTGGTGCGGGTGGCCGCACGCAACGCCGACGGCCTGGACGAGTGGCGTCGTCGCGTTGCGTTTGCGCGGGTACCGCTGCAGACCGCGCGCGGCATCCGCGCACGCAACACACGGGCGCGCAGCCGCCGCGCGATCGCCGCCCATTACGACCTCGGCAACGAGTTCTTCGCGTTGATGCTCGACGAGACGATGATGTACTCCTCGGCGTACTTCCCGCGCCGAGGGATGACGCTCGCGCAGGCCTCGACCGCCAAGCTCGAGCTGATCTGCCGCGAGCTGGACCTTCGCGCAGGCGACCATGTGCTGGAGATCGGCGCCGGCTGGGGCGGGTTTGCCATCCATGCGGCGAGCACGCGAGGCTGCCGGGTCACGACCACAACGATCTCGCGCGAGCAATACGCGCACGCCCGCGCACGCGCACGCAACGCGGGCGTCGCCGACCAGGTGACCGTGCTGTGCGAGGACTATCGCGATCTGCGCGGGTGCTATGACAAGCTCGTCTCGATCGAGATGATCGAGGCCGTGGGGTGGCGCGATTTCGGCAGGTTCTTCGCGCGCTGCTCGGATCTGCTCGCCGACGACGGGAGCATGCTGCTGCAGGCGATCGTCATCGACGATCGCGCCTACGCCGTCGAGAAGGCCTCGCGCAGCTTCATCCGCACCCACATCTTCCCCAACGGCTGCCTACCCTCGCTGGAGGTGATCGCACGCCAGCTCGCTCGGCAGACCGACATGCGAGCCGTGGGGCTCAGAGACCTGACCCCCCATTACGCCGAGACGCTGCGGCGCTGGCGCGCGAACTTCGAGGCCGCCGGCGCGCGCCTGGCGCAGCTCGGCTACGACCACCGCTTTCGCCGGCTGTGGCGCATCTACCTCGCCTGGTGTGAGGCCGGCTTTGCCGAGCGGCGCATCGGCGTCGTGCAGATGCATCTGGCCAAGCCGGGATGGCGCACGGACGCCGCGGCGCTCCCAGACATAGACAGCGTTGCTAGCGTCGTCGAGACGTGCTGGGGATTGGACGCGGAATACGAGCCTGCCTGTTCGATCTCGACGGGGTGTTGACGCAGACCGCGAAGGTGCACGCGGCCGCCTGGAAGCGCACGTTCGACGATTTCCTGCGCCGGCGCGCGCAGGAGCGAGGCGAGGATTTCGTCGCGTTCGATGCGGTCGGCGACTATGAGTCCTACGTCGACGGCAAGCCCAGATATGACGGAGTGGCCTCGTTTCTCGCGTCACGGGGAATCGAGCTGGCGCAGGGCACGGTGGACGACCCGTCCGACGCGGAAACCGTGCACGGGCTCGGCAACCGCAAGAACGAGCTCGTGCTCGAGATGATCCACAAGGACGGCGTGGAGGCCTATGACGGCTCAGTCCGCTACGTACGCGCGGTCCGCGAGGCGGGACTTCCCAGGGCAGTCGTCTCCTCGAGCAGCAACTGCCGGGACGTCCTTGCAGCAGCCGGCATCGAGGACCTCTTCGATGCGATCGTCGACGGGGTCAGCGCCGAGCGCGAGCACCTGAATGGCAAGCCCGCGCCCGACACGTTTCTCGCCGGGGCGCGGGCCCTGGCGGTGGAGCCGGCGCACGCGGCCGTGTTCGAGGACGCTCTCGTCGGGGTGCAGGCCGGGCGAGCGGGCGGCTTCGGCTTTGTCGTCGGCGTGGACCGGCTCGGCCAGGCCGATGCCCTGCGCGCACATGGCGCCGACGTGGTGGTCGGCGACCTCGCAGAGCTTCTGGAGCAAGGATGATCCAGCATCCCGCCTTCCCGGTCGAGCCGTGGGCGGTGCGCGAGACCGAGCTGCACCTGGACCACCTGGCCCAGACCGAGTCGGTGTTTGCGCTTTCCAACGGGCACATC
>DATNLQ010000218.1:0-5524 GCA_035602785.1 Solirubrobacteraceae bacterium | reverse complement strand
GGCTGCTGCGACGACCGGGTCGCCGGTCGATGGCGCCAGCGCGGCCGGCTGACACGCCGGCCATCGTCTCCCAGCCACCGGGCACCGGCAAAGCGCGGTGCCGTGTCATAATCAGCGCCTCGAGGGTGGCGCAGACGACCGCAGGTCGTCAAGCCGGGTACCTCGTTCCCTGATCTTATGCCCAAGATGAAGACACACTCTGGCGCCAAGAAGCGCTTCAAGGTGACCGGCGGCGGCAAGGTTCGCGCCCGCCATGCCTTCACGAGCCATATCCTCGAGAAGAAGTCGCCCAAGAAGAAGCGCGCGCTGGGCCGCCCGGCGATCCTGCACGAGCACGACGTGCCGCGGGTCAAGCGCATGCTGGGGGTGGGCAAGTGACCCGCGTCAAGCGCTCGGTGGGCGCACGCAAGAAGCGCCGCGCGACGCTTGCCTTGACCAAGGGCTTTCGCGGCGAGGCGCACTCCAACTACAGGCGCGCCAAGGAGGCCCTGCTGAAGGCCGACGCGTACGCCTACCGCGACAGGCGCAACCGCAAGCGTGACTTTCGCAGGCTGTGGATCACGCGCATCAACGCGGCGGCGCGGCTGAACGACATGAGCTACTCGCAGCTGATGCACGGCCTCAAGCTGGCCGGCGTGGAGCTCGACCGTAAGGTGCTCGCTGACATCGCGGTGCGCGACGCGGACGCGTTTCGACGTATCGCCGAGGTCGCCCGCGAGGCGTCGGCTGCCTGAGCTTTCGGCAACCGACATTCACAGCCTCCCGGGCGTCGCTCCTGACAGGAACGGCGCCCTTTTTGTTTGCAGCGACGAGGAAGATCGACACCAAGCCAGCCACATGACTACGCAGATCGCATCACCGCAAAACCCCCGCCTGAAGGCGCTGCGCCGCCTGCAGACCAGGCGTGAGCGTACGCGCAGCGGCAGGTTCCTGGCCGAGGGCGAGGACCTGATCGCGGCGGCCCGGCGTGCGGGCGTGCGGGCGCTCGAGGGCTACCGGCTGGCCGGCTCGGGTCTCGGCGACGACGACTTTTTTGATGTCGAGCGCTCCGCGCTCGGGGCGGTTTCCACGCTGGGTTCGGGCACGCGCGTGATCGCGGTCTACGAGCAGCGCTGGGGAACGCCGGTGGGGCCGCTGTGCGTATACCTGCATGGCGTGGGCGATCCGGGCAACGTGGGCACGGTGCTGCGCTCTGCCCAAGCGTTCGGTGCGTCGTGCGTGGCGCTGGGGCCCGGTTGCGCAGATCCGCATTCGCCCAAGGCGGTACGCGCGAGCATGGGCGCGATCTTCGCGGTGTCGCTGGCGCGCGTGGGCGACGTGGCCGAGCTGCCCGGCGAACGTATCGCGCTGCTGGCCGGCGCGGCCGAGCGTCTGCTCGGCCCTGGAGGCGATGCGGGCGCCCCCGTGACGCTGCTCGTGGGGGCTGAGCGCGAGGGGCTGCCCCCGGATGTGGTGGCGGCGTGCGAGCGCTCGGCGCGCATAGCGATCGCCTCGGAGTCGCTCAACGCGGCGATGGCTGCAACGGTGGCGCTGTATGAGATGACCCGCGGCCAAGGTCTCTGCGAGCTTAGGATGCGCGGGTCGTGAGCGATGACTTCACACCGGCGATGGGCGACACTCGTGGCCTGAGCCGACTCCAGACGATCGAGCGGATCGAGCGCGAGGCCCGCGCGGCGATCGCAGCGGCTGCGGACATCGAGGAGCTCGAGCGGGTGCGCGTCGGCGTTCTCGGACGCAAGGCCGAGCTGCCCCAGCTGCTGCGCGGTGTCGCGAGCCTGAAGGACAGTGAGCGCGCGGCGGTGGGCAAGGCTGCTAACAGGGCCAGGCAGACGCTCGAGGCGCTCATCGGCAAGCGCGATTCGCAGTTGGGGGCAGCCGAGCTGGAGGAGCGCCTGCAAGCGGACGCCGTGGATATCACGTTGCCGGGCGCACCGCCGCAGGCGCTCGGGCGCCTGCACGTGCTCACGTCCACACGGCGCGAGCTCGAAGACGTGTTCCTAGGCCTCGGCTTTACGGTCATGGAGGGACCTGAGGTGGAGAGCGTTCACTACAACTTCGACGCGCTCAACCACAGCCCCACACACCCGGCGCGAGCACGCACCGACACGTTCTACGTCGGCGATGACCAGGTGTTGAGAACGCACACCTCGCCGATGCAGGTGCGCGCGATGGAGGCCCACCCGCCACCGCTGTATGTGGTGATCCCCGGCCGCGTGTACAGGCCCGACTCAGACGCGACGCACACTCCCCAGTTTCACCAGATCGAGGGTTTGGCGGTCGACGAGGACATCACGCTGGCCGACCTCAAGGGCACGCTGCTGGTGTTCGCTCGCGAGATGTTCGGCGAGCGCCGCGACGTGCGCCTGCGTCCGCACTTCTTCCCGTTCACCGAGCCGAGCGTGGAGGTGGATGTGTCCTGCTTTCACTGTGACGGGAAGGGCTTTATGGGCGACGGCTCGCGCTGTTATCTGTGCAAGGGCGAGGGCTGGCTGGAGGTGCTGGGCGCGGGCGAGGTGGACCCCAACGTGTACTCCTACGTTCCCACCAGCGAGGCCAACGCGCCCGGCTATGACCCCGAGAAGGTGCAGGGGTTTGCCTGGGGGATGGGGGTGGAGCGCATCGCGATGCTCAAGCACGGCATCCCCGACCTGCGCCTCTATTACGAAAACGACTTGCGCTTTTTGGAGCAGTTCTGATGCGCGTCCCGCTGCCATGGCTGCGCGAATACTGCGACCCCGACCTGGACGTGGGCGCGATCGAGGAGCGCCTGACGATGACGGGGACCAAGGTCGAGGCGATCCACCACCAGGGCGTGCGCTCGGGCGAGGGCTTGGTGGTCGGGCGCGTGCTCAGCGCTGAGCAACACCCCGACGCGGACCGGCTGAAGGTCTGCCAGGTGGACCTCGGCGCCGACGGAGCCGATCCCGCGACAATCGTCTGCGGCGCGCCCAACGTGGCGGCCGGTCAGACCGTGGCGGTGGCGCTGCCCGGCGCTGTGATGCCGGACGGCACCAAACTGGGGAAGGCCAAGCTGCGCGGCGTGACCTCGGCCGGGATGATCCTGGCGGCCGCGGAGCTCGAGCTGACGCCGCCGGGAGACCGCAGCGAGGGGATCATGGTGCTCGACGAGCTCACGCTGGGCGCCGACCCCGCGGGCACACAGCCCGGAGGGCTGGGTCAGGCGCGGCACCCGGCGCCGGGCACGCCGCTGGCGCAGGTGCTGGCGATCTCCCAGGAGGTGCTCGAGCTGGAGATCACGCCGAACCGGCCCGACTGCCTGGGCGTATACGGCGTCGCGCGCGAGTTGCACGCGGCGACCGGCGCGCCGCTGGCGCCGCCACCGTGGGAGCAGGACCCCGGCACGCCCGGTCCGGTGGCGGGCGCGCAGGTGGTGGTGCAGTGCCCAGACCTGTGCCCGCGCTTTACCGCACGCGTGTTCGAGGACGTGACGATCGCGCCCTCGCCGCTGTGGCTGCAGGCGCGCCTGAGCGCCGCCGGGCAGCGCCCGATCAACAACGTGGTCGACATCACCAACTACGCGATGCTGCTCACCGGCCAGCCGCTGCACGCCTTCGACCTCGACCGCGTTGCCGGGGGGGGCACACAGCCCGGAGGGCTGGGTCGCCTGACCGTACGCCGTGCCGGCGACGGCGAGCAGGTGCAAACGCTCGACGGCCAGACACGCACGCTTGACTCACAGATGGTCGTGATAGACGACGCCGACGGGCCGACGTCGATCGCCGGGCTGATGGGCGGGGCGCGCTCTGAGGTCTCGCCGCAGACCACGCGGGTGCTGTTGGAGGTGGCCACCTGGGACGGGCCGAGCATCCACCGGGCCTCGTGGGCGCTGGGGCTGCGCAGCGAGGCGTCCAGCCGCTTTGAGAAGGGCCTGGCGCCGGAGCAGTGCATGCACGCTCAGGCGGTGGCCGGTGCGCTGATGATCGAGCTGTGCCGCGCGAAGCTCGCGCCGGGCACGATCGACGTAGGCGGCGACGGAGAGTGGGCACGGACGCCACTGCAGGTGATCCGTCTGCGCGAGCAGCGCGTGCGCGCGATCCTCGGCGTGCCCGTCGCGCCGGCGCGTCAGGTCGAGATCCTGGGCGCGCTGGACTTCGCCACCCAGCCTGCGCCTGACGGGCTCGATGTGATCGTGCCGGCGCTGCGCCGCTGCGACGTGACGCGCGAGGTCGACCTGATCGAGGAGGTCGCGCGGATCGATGGCCTGGAGCGCTTGCCCGCAACGCTGCCGGCGCGGCGCGGCGCGGCGGGCATGCTCACGCACGCCCAGCGCGTGCGCAGGGAAGCCGAGGACGCGATGGTTGCCAGGGGCCTGCACGAGATCGTCGGCTGGAGCTTTGCCGACCCGGGTCTGCTCGACCGGCTGGCGATCCCGCCGGCGCACGCGCTGCGCAAAGTCGTAAAGATCGAGAACCCCTTGTCGGAGGCGCAGTCGATCATGCGTCCCACGCTGCTCGGCTCGCTGCTGGATGCCGCGCAGCACAACGTCGCGCGCAACGGTGCAGACGTGGCCATCTTCGAGTCGGGCACCGTCTATCGCGCCTCGCGCGACGAGCGCCTGGCAGACGAACACCACGGCCTCGGCGTGCTGCTCAGCGGCGCGCTGACGCCCCACTCCTGGCGCGGCGAGCAGGTCCACGCGGACTTCTTCACCGCCAAGGCGCTGCTCGGTGCGCTGCTGGATCACCTGCACGTGCGCTGGTGGGTGAGCCCGACCGAATGGCCCTCTCTGCACCCTGGTCGCAGCGCTCGGGTGCTCGCCCACGACGCTCGCGACGCCACGGCTGGCGAGGATGGCGTCGCCGGCGAGCCCCTGGCGCTCGGCCTGCTCGGCGAGGTGCATCCGCTCGTGGCCGAGTCCTGGGGCCTCCAGCGCACCGCGGCGTTCCTGCTCGATCTGGGCAAGGTCGCTGTGGCGGCGCCCGACGTGAGCTCCTTCAGCCCCTTCGCGGCGTTCCCCGTGTTGCGCCAGGACCTCGCCGTCACGTTGCCGGTCGGGGTGTCGGCGCAGGAGGTGCTTGCGAGCGTGCGCGAGGCCGGCGGCCAGACGCTTGCCCGGGCTGACATATTCGACGTGTACAGCGGCGAGCAGGTGGGGGAGGGCAGGCGCTCGCTGGCGCTGGCGCTGTCCTTCCGTTCGCCCGAGCGGACGCTGACCGACGAGGACGTGGCACCCGTGCGCGAGCGGATTGTGGCCGCGCTGGCGAAGCTGGGCGGTGAGCTGCGTGGCTAGCCCTTCGCCACAGGTTCACGCGCCGGGAGCGCCGCGGGTGATCGTCGCGGGTGCGACAGGCTTTGCGGGCGCCCTGGCCGCACACCTGCTGTGGCGCCACCCCGATTTTGAGCTCGTGGCGATCACCGGACGCTCTGACGTGGGCAGGCGCCTGGACGAGCTGTACCCGCGCCACCGCGTGCCGATGGCGATCGAGGAGCTCGACCTCGACCGCCTGGCGGGCGACGCCGCGGCGGGCGCTCGGCTGGACGCGGCGGTGGTCGCCTACCCGCA
>DATNLQ010000180.1:0-3087 GCA_035602785.1 Solirubrobacteraceae bacterium | reverse complement strand
CCCGTGCTCCAGGGCCAGAAGTCCGCGCACCGTCTGGCAGCCGACGTCGTGGAGGCGCAGCGATGATCGGCCCGGAGATGCTGCGTATCGCGTGGAGCGGGGTCACCGCCAACAAGCTGCGCTCCGGCCTGACGATCCTCGGCATGACGATCGGCGTCGCCTCGGTGATCGTGCTGATCGCCGTCGGCAACGGCTCCTCCAAGGCGGTCCAGTCGACGATCCAGAGCCTCGGCACCAACGTGCTGGTCGTGCAGGCCAGCGGCGGCTTTCGCTTCGGCGCGCGGGCGAGCACCGCCGCGACCGTGTCGCTGACCAAGGCCGACGCGCAAGCGCTGCAGGATCCGAGCCTGGCCCCGGACGTCAAGAGCGCCTCGCCCGTGGTGAACGCGACCGCCGTCAAACTCGTCTACGGAAGCTCGAGCTTCGAAGCCTCGTCGTTCGTCGGCACCACTCCCTCCTACGTGGCGGCCCACAGCTACAAGATCGCGGAAGGCTCCTCTTTCACGTCCGAAGACGTGAGCAAGCACAAGCGCGTGGCACTGATCGGCCAGGAAGTGCTGCAGGAATTGTTCGCCGGGGTCAACCCGGTGGGACAGAGCATGAAGGTCAACGGCAGCAACTACGAAGTGGTCGGCGTGCTGGCCAAAAAGGGATCCAACGGCGCCACCAACGAGGACGACATCGTGATCGCGCCGATCACCACCGTCCAGGACTCGCTGACCGGAGTCGGGCCGATCGACTCGATCACCGTCCAGGCCAAGTCGGAATCCTCGCTGAACGCCGCCGAAGGCGAGGTCACGCAGATACTCGAGGAACGGCACAAGATCAAGAACACCGCGGAACCGGGCTTCAGCGTGCTCAACCAGGGCTCGCTGCTGGAAACGTCGAGCTCGACCAGCAGCGTCTTCACCACGCTACTGGGAGAGGTGGCCGCGATCTCGCTGCTCGTGGGCGGGATCGGCGTGATGAACATCATGCTCGTGTCCGTGACCGAGCGCACCCGCGAGATCGGCATCCGCAAGGCGATCGGCGCCAGACGCTCGGACATCCTCACCCAGTTTCTGACCGAGGCAGTGCTCGTCTCCCTGTTCGGCGGCGTCACCGGGGTGCTCGTCGGGGTGATCGGCAGCCAGTTCGAAATTGCCGGCGTGCACCCCGAAGTCGCCACCTACTCGATCTTCCTTGCCTTCGGCGCAGCGTTGGCCTCCGGCCTGTTCTTCGGCACGTATCCCGCCGCCCGCGCCGCCGCCCTGCGACCGATCGAAGCGCTGCGCTTCGAGTGATGATCAGTCGTCTTCCCCCCACCAGGAGCCAGTGATGCCCCCCGAGGAACCAGTCGTGTCCGCCGAGCAGCCCCATGAGCGGCCAGCCGTCGAGCAGACCGCCGTCCACCCCGCCGCCGTTCGGGCTCATGACGCCTATGAGCCGATCGACGAGGACGACTGGCTGGAGGAGCCTGAGGAGCTGCCCCGTCGACCGCGCCGGCGTCTGCTCGGGGCGGGTGGGAATCCCATCTTCTTGGCGCTGCTCGGCCTGCTGCTGATCGCCTGCGGGTTCATCGGCGGCGTGCTCGTCGAGAAGGGCGAAACGTCGTCGAGCTCACCCACCGCCGGTGCGTCCGGCCTCGCCTCGCGCTTCGCGGCGCTGCGCGGAGGCGCCTCGAGCACGGGTGCGAAATCCGCTGCCGCCGGCGGATCGGCCAGCTCCGGCTTCGCCCGCCCGACCGCCGGGACCGTCTCGTTCCTCTCCGGCAACACGCTGTACGTGACCACCTCCGAAGGCAACACCGTCAAGGTCACGACCTCGCCGGGCACGACCGTGACCAAGTCCGTCAAAACGAACGTCAGCGGCATCCATCCCGGGGAAACGGTGACCGTCACCGGCGAAGCCGGCACGGGCGGCGCGGTCAGCGCCGAATCGATCAGCGTCGGCTCAGGCGCGGGCGGCGGCCTGGCGGCGTTGTTCGGCGGAGCTGGCGGCGGTGCCGGCGGGACCGGCAGTGCGGGCCGTGGCGGCGCCGCGAGCGGTGGCGCCGGCGGCGGGCAGGCTCTGTTCGGAGGCGGCTGAGAGAGCAGCCATCACAGCGGAGGGCAACCCACCACATCTACGAACTATCGTGCAGACCAGCACGGGCTGGGAGGCGCGCTGTGTCCGCGAGGACAATCATCGACAAGGAGCTCAATGCCTCAAACGAAGACCCACAGAAGCAAATCCGCGGCCGCGGTCGCGCTCGTCCTGCTGCTCGCCGGCCTGATGCTGGCGGCGTGCGGGGGCTCATCCGGCAAAACGACCTCGAGCGCCACCGCCAGCGCCTCCACATCGACCACGACCGGGACGTCGACCACCGGCGCACCTCAAGGCCCCGGCGCCGGCCGCTTCGCGGCGCTGCGCGAATGCATGGCCAAGAACGGCATCACGCTGCCCAAACGTGCTCCCGGCCAGCGACCGCGACCCGGGGCTGGCGGCTTTCTCGGCGGAGGAGCCGGGCCGCAACTGCCCAAGGGCGTGACACGCGCGCAGTATGAAGCCGTGCTGAAGAAATGCGGTGGCGGCGTCTTCCGCGGCGGGCCACGAGCGAACAGCCCCGCCTTCAGGCAGGCGCTCGTGAAGTTCGCCGCCTGCATGCGTGAAAACGGCGTCAAGCTGCCCGAACCGAACAACTCCGGCAAAGGCCCCATCTTCGACACCAAGGGCGTCAACACCGCCAGCACGCAGTTCAAAGCGGCCGAGCGCAAGTGCGACACCAGCCTGCGCGGCGCCTTCGGCGGCGGAGCCGCATCCGGCGGTGCGCCTCCGGGATCGGCCGGGGCGCCGGCGGCCGGTTAGCAGCGCAACCGCCCGCCGTCCTGCGTAGACAATCGACCTCCAGGGTCGCCGGCAGCGCGGCCCTGGAGAGGTCGGACCGGCTCGACTCGAGCTCTTGGAGAGAGAGTCTTTAAGGAGGGAGTCTTAGTAGTACTTTGGTAGTTTTGTCACTCGTGTTGGGGGTGCTGGTGAAGGGTTAGGGCGGCGAGGTCGATCGTCTGCTGGCAGGTGGTGCAGCGGCCGGTCCAGCACTTGATTAGGGGCTGGAGCAGGAGGACTGCC
>DATNLQ010000213.1:0-4497 GCA_035602785.1 Solirubrobacteraceae bacterium | reverse complement strand
AGCCCTCCGCAAGGGGATCGCGGGGAACCCAGCTAGCTATAAACGCTAGCACTTGCGCTACGAGACGTCGCTCGCGGAGATGGAAAAGCTCGCAATAAGCGCTAATAGAACCGGGATCGGGAGCCCGACTTCTGCATCACGATCTGGGCAGCGGTTCTTGATAAACGCTCATCTATGCTTCTCTTCGTAGAGATGCTGGTCGGCGCGTGCGAGCGCGACGTCCAGGTTCTCGCCTGCCAGCCACTCGCTGACGCCGATCGACCAGCCGACGGGATCTCGCCCGCTGCACAGACGCTGCAGCGCGGCCTGCGCGCCGGTAGGCGCTGTGTGAGGCAGCAACAGCGCGAACTCATCGCCGCCGTGGCGGGCAAGGATGTCGCTGGGTCGCAGACGCTCACGCCACTGCTGGCCGAGCGTCGCCAGCAGGCGACCCGTACAAATCTAAAGAACACGGCGACGCTGACGCGGCCGGTGGGAGAATCCCGCGATGGGCACACAGCTCAAGTACGTCGACCCGAGCCGCCGGCGCAGCCTGTTCAGCCGTGCCTATGCCGCGTTTTCCAGCACCCGCCTGGGAAGGTTCATCTCGGCCAACGTCGTTTGGAAGGTCGATCCATATCTGTTGCGGGCAACCCGGGGCCGCGTGGGAATGGGCCTCGTCCTGCCCACCGCCCTGCTCGAAACCCGCGGCGCCAAGAGCGGCACGGTGCGCCGCAACGCGGTGATCTACTTCCACGACGAGCGACGGGTCACGATCATCGCCTCAAAGGCCGGCGCCACGAAGCACCCGGCGTGGTTTCACAATCTTCGCGCCCACCCAGACGTGACGTTCGGCGGTATTCCCATGCGAGCGACGGTGGTCAGCGATCAAGACGAGCGCGCCAGGATCTGGACGCTCGCCGACCGTGTCTTTGCGCCGTACGAGACCTACCGTCGAGAAGCGGCCAAGGCGAACCGCACGATCCCGATCGTCCAGCTCAGCGCGCGCGAGTCAGACGCCGTTTAGCGCCTTCACGGGCAGGGCACCTCGGTCGGGCGCCGGAGCGCACACGCCGTTGAGGATGATCTCGACGTGGCGCCGCCAGTCCGCGCTGCCCGGTTTGAAGTACATCGTCGATGTGACCCCACACATCATCATCCCGAAGTCCTCGAAGGTGAAGTCGTCGCGGACGACGCCGGCAGCGGCCGCGCGGGAGATGATCCGGGAGACGACCTCGGCGAGCGCGGCCTTGTCCTCCTCAACGCCCTCCCACTCCAGCTCGTTGGAGCCCATCATCGCGAGCTGAAATCCAGAGTCGCCCTCGACTGCTTCGGCCGAGCTGCAGATGACACTCTCGAGCGCGGTCCGTGGATCTTGGATCTCCTCGGCGACCTTTGCGATCTCGGCGAACTCCTGGAAGCGTTCGCGGACCATCGCGGTCAGCAGCGCCTCCTTGGTGGGGAAGTGGCGATAGACGGTGCCGATGCCGACGCCGGCGTGGGCGGCGATCTCGTCCATCTGAGCCTGTGGGCCCTCACGGGCGAACAGCTCGCGCCCGGCAGACATGATCCGCTCGCGGTTGCGGCGGGCGTCGGCGCGGAGTGTTCGCTGGTCAGGGGCCGTCAGATCCACAAGCGGAATCTTAGCTCCGTATCGTGCTATAAACAAGTGGAACCGTACTTCCGCTTCCGGATCATCCCGGCCGCTCGACTCATGAGAGGACCAGCATGACGACCACCGAGACCGCAGCGCGCAATGCAGCGACAATGACGTCGCGCACCCCCAGGAAAGCCGCCGACCTCAGCTCTCAGCGCGGCAAGGACCTCGCGCTGGTGCTGCTGGCGATGACGCAGTTCGTGATCGTGATCGACGCGTCGATCGTCAACGTCGCGCTCCCCTCGATCGGCGCGCACCTGCACTTCTCTCGCGACGACCTCTCGTGGGTGGTGAACGCCTACACGCTCACCTTCGGCGGCTTCCTGCTGCTGGGCGGCCGGCTGGCGGACCTGCTCGGGCGCAGGCGCATGTTCATGATTGGCTTGGTCGTCTTCTCGCTGGCCTCGCTCGGCGGCGGGCTGGCGCAGTCGGAGGCGTGGCTGATCGCCGCGCGTGCGATCCAGGGCCTCGGCGCGGCGATCGTCTCCCCGGCGGCGCTGTCGATCATCACGACGACGTTCGCCGAAGGCTCTGAGCGCAACCGCGCACTCGGGATCTGGGGGGCGGTCGCCGGCGCGGGCGGCGCCGCCGGTGTCCTGTTGGGAGGTATCCTCACGAGCGGCTTGAGCTGGCGCTGGGTGCTGTTCGTGAACGTCCCCATCGGTATCGCCGCAGCGACGATGGCGCCCCGGCTGCTGCTGGAGAGCCACGCTGAAGACGGCACGGAAGGCTTTGACATCCCGGGCGCGGTGACGGTCACGGCGGGTCTCGCGCTGCTCGTCTACACGGTGGTCGACGCCGTCAACGTCGGCTGGGGCTCGACGGGCACACTGCTGAGATTGGCCGGCTCGGCGATCCTGCTCACGGCGTTCGTCGCGATCGAGCGCCGCCAGCGCCATCCGCTGCTGCCAGCTTCGATCTTCCGCCTGCGTACTCTGCGCGGAGCGAACGTCGTCGGCCTGTTGATCGGCATGTCGCTGTTTTCGATGTTCTTCTTCATCTCGCTGTACCTGCAGGACGTGCTGCACTTCTCAGCGATCAAAGCCGGGCTCTCCTACCTGCCGCTCGCGGTTGGCATCATCATCTCCGCCGGGGTCGGCTCCCAGCTCGTGACGCGCATCGGCTTCAAGCCGGTCCTGACCGCTGGCCTCGTGCTGATCGCGGCCGGCCTCGTGTGGTTCTCACGCGTACCCGCGCCCGGCGGATCGTTCAGCGCGGACGTACTCGGCCCGTCGCTGCTGGCCGCGTTCGGTCTCGGGTTCTCGTTCGTGTCGGTGACCATCGGCGCGATGACTGGGACCCAACCGCACGAGGCCGGCCTCGCGTCGGGACTGATCAACACCGCTCAACAGGTCGGCGGAGCGCTCGGCCTCGCGATCCTCGCCACCGTCGCGAACAGCCGCACGCAGAGCCTGCTGAGCTCGGGAGTGCACAGCTCCTCGGTCGCGCTCACGAAAGGCTTCGACCGCGCGTTTCTCGTCGGCGCGGGCTTCGCGGTCGCCGGGGCAATCCTCGCCACAATCCTGATCTCATCGCGCGACAGCCGCGAGCAGGCGGCGGTCGCGCGCCGCGGGGAGCTCGAGACGGTCGCGGTCTGACGTGTCGCCTCTTCGCCGATAAAGACCATGGACTGTACCGTGTACTAGGTCCAATATTGTATCGTATATACGGTACAGATTGACTAGGCCTCGGTCGCAGCCTCCAACGCCGGCCGGTCCGCGAGCGGCGATGCTCGCCGCAGCCACTCCCCGAACAGCGGATCGACGATGTACCAGCTGCCGTCCCGTTGATCGACCAGTCCACGCCCCTGCAGCCGCACGAGCGCCGGGCGCACGCGCGAGTGGCTGGAGAACCCGTAGCGCTTGGCGACTGGGCGGCTGGTGATGTTGTTGCCGCCGCGATCGGCCAGCAGCTGCAGCGCACGGACCTCGTTCGCCTCCGCGTCGTCACCGCTCATCAACACGTTGAGGACCGATGCGAACTCGGATCGCTCGATCGTCTGCACGAGGCGGTCGTGCGCGTCGATCACCTTGGCGAGGGTCATGCGGCCTCGCGCCGGCGTGCTCGCCCAGCACTCCCAGGCCAGCTGCTGAGTGCTGCGCGGATGCACGCGCGTCGCGTTGAGCAGGTGATTGAGCGCGTCCTCGTCGGCCGGCTTGCCCGTGTCCTGAAACTGGTAGTCGAGATACTCCAAGAAGTCGATGCGGCTGATCACCGGCAGCTGCATCTGGGCCGCCTCGCCGAAGATCGGCTCGTGCGAGCGCTCGAGCATCATCTTCAGCGCGTTGCGAATCGACCCCGTGAACAGCAGCGACACGTGGTTGGCCCCCGAGCTCATGAGCGCCGAGCGGATGATCGCCAGCGGGTCGCCCGGGCAGTGCCTCAGTCGCTGAAACTCGTCGAAAACGACGACCAGCCGGTCCGATACCGAGCGCAGCGCGAGCAGCTGCGCGTGCAGGGTCTCGCCGTCCTGAGCCGGGCTCAGCAGAGAGCTCCTCACCGAGCCCTTGATCACCCTGATGTCGAAGCCGATCTCCTTCTCCAGCACGCCGATCTGACGCTGCGCCGCGCGCCGCACGCTCTTGACCGGGTGGCCCGTCATCGCGTCGTGCACGCAGCCGATGAACCCGGGGATGCTCACAACCCGCTGCAGGTTCACCTTGATCACGTCAAACGGCGGCGCATCGGCGCCGTGCTTCTTCGCGAGCTCGAACGCCAGCTGATTGATGAAGGTGGTCTTGCCCGTGTCGCGCGGGCCGAACAGCGCCACGTTGGTCTGCCCCTTCAGCGTGAGCGCAACCTCGTGGGCAAACCCCTCCATGCCGATGATCTTCGACGGATCGTCGAGCGGGCGATCCCAG
>DATNLQ010000165.1:0-7918 GCA_035602785.1 Solirubrobacteraceae bacterium | reverse complement strand
ACCCGTGAGGCTCTGCTCGCCGAGAAGTCGCTGCTCGCGGCCGGCTGCTCGTTCGCGGTCGCCTTCGCCATGCTCGCCGGGGTCAGCGCGTTCGTAACACTCGACTGGAGCCGAGTGGGACTATGGGTGCTGGCACTCGCGTTCGGCGCGCTGGCCTTCGGTGGCCTCGGCGTGGCCATTGGCGCGCTCGCCCGCGAGGTGCGCGCCGCCTCACTGCTGGCCTTCCTGCTGTCGCTGCCGCTTGCATTCCTCGCGCTCGTGCCCGCCGGGTCGGTGTCCGGCGGCTTCTACGATGCGATCGGCGCCATCTCGTTCGTGTTTCCCTTCAAGGCGTCCTTGCAGGCGCTCGACGCCGCCGTCAACAGCGCGTCGCCGTCCGTCGGCGCGTCGGTCGCCCACCTCGCCGGCCTGACCCTGCTGTTCGCGGTCATCGCCCGCGTGGGGTTGCGCCAGGTCGAGTAAAGACAAAGGCCGACCTCGCCCGCGCCGAAGGCGCCCCTGGTCAGGATGTTCGATCGCGACAGGTATCCTCGAAGGCGATGGCCTTTCCCCTGACGCGCATGCGCAGGTTGCGCGCGACCGCCGGCCTGCGTGGGCTCGTGCGCGAGACCGACCTGCGCGCCGGCCAGCTGGTTCTGCCGCTGTTCGTCGCCGAGGCCGGCGTTGTGGGCGAGGACGGCCACGCCGACCGGTCGGGCGGGCGGGCGGGGCATCAGCCGATCGCGACGATGCCCGGCGTCGATCGCCTGTCGCTGGCGAGCGTCGTCGAGGAGGCGCGCGAGGCGGCCGCCCTGGGCATCGCCGGCGTGCTGCTGTTCGGCGTGCCCGCCGACAAGGACGACGAGGGCTCGGGCGCCTGGGACGACGACGGCGTCGTGCAGCTCGCCACTCGCGCCATCAAGCAGGCCGTCCCCGACCTGCTCGTGCTCACCGACGTGTGCCTGTGCGAGTACACCAGCCACGGACACTGCGGCGTGCTGATCGACGCTCGCGGCGACGGGCCCGATGCACGATCGGTCGACAACGACGCCACCCTCGAGCTGCTCGCGCGCACCGCCGTCAGCCACGCTCACGCCGGCGCCGACATCGTCGCGCCGTCGGACATGATGGACGGGCGCGTCGGCGCCATCAGGGAGGCGCTCGACACAGACGGCTTCGCCGAGGTGCCCATCCTCGCCTACTCCGCCAAGTTCGCCTCCGCCTTCTACGGGCCGTTTCGCGCCGCCGCCGACTCCGCACCCGCCTTCGGCGACCGCCGCGGCTACCAGATGGACCCGGCCAACGGCCGCGAGGCCGTGCGCGAGGCGCTGCTCGACGTCGACGAGGGCGCCGACATGGTCATGGTCAAGCCCGCGCTCGCCTACGGCGACCTGATTCGCGCGGTCAAGCGCGCCACGCGCCTGCCCGTCGCCGCCTACAACGTCAGCGGCGAGTACGCCATGGTCAAGGCCGCCGCCGCCGCCGGGTACATCGACGAGCGCGCCATCGTCCTGGAGATCCTCACCTCGCTGCGCCGCGCAGGCGCCGACACGATCATCACCTACCACGCAAAGGACGCCGCCCGATGGCTTCACTAAAGCTGCGCAGTCGCAAGGACGGCGCGGCGATAGCGCTCGACGATCTCGACCGCAAGCTACTCAACCTCATGCAGGGCAGCTTCCCGATCGCCCCGCGCCCCTACCGGCACGTGGCCGAGCTGGGCTCGGTCGCAGAGCAGGAGGTCATGCAGCGCGTGCAGCGCCTGCTCGACAAGCGCATCATCCGCCAGGTCACGCCCATCTTCGACACGCGCGCCCTGGGCTACTCCTCGATGCTGGTCGCCGCCAAGGTCGACCCCGAGCACCCCCATCGCGCGGCCCAGGTCATAAACGTTCACCCCGGCGTGTCGCACAACTACCTGCGCAACCACGAGTTCAACCTGTGGTTCACCATCGCCACCGAGCCCGACTCCAAGCTCGGGCTGGAGGGCACGCTGGAGGTGCTCGCGCGCGAGGCCGGCGCCGAGTCCGTGCGCCAGTTGCCCACGCTGAAGCTGTTCAAGATCCGCATGGATCTGGAGATGGAGGGCGACACCGATGCGCTCTCAAGTGCCGCCGAGGTCAAAGAGCCGATCGAGCTCGAGCCCCAGCCCTACGACGAGTTCGACATCGCCGTCATCCGCGCGCTGCAGGGCGACATGCCCGTGATCGAAGAACCGTATGCGCCCGCCGCCCGCGAGCTTGGAATCACTCAGCAGCGTCTGCTCGACCACCTGGCCGGTATGCAGGAGCGGGGTCTGCTGCGCCGCGTGGCCGCCATCCTCTATCACCGCCGCGCGGGTTTCTCGGCCAACGGCATGGGCGTGTGGAAGGTCCCCGACGAGCAGATCTTCGAGATCGGCTGCCGCATGGCCGCCGTGCGCGGCATCTCCCACTGCTACCAGCGCCCCACCTACGCCGACTGGCCCTACTCGGTCTTCACGATGGCCCACGGCCGCTCCAAGGACGAGTGCGACGCGGTGCTCGACGCGATCGCCCAGATGACCGGGATCGACGAGCGCGCCACGCTGTACTCCTCCACCGAGTTCAAGAAGATCCGGCTCCTGTATTTCACCGACGAGTTCAAGGCGTGGGAGCGCGAGCACGCCTGAGCTCGTGACTGCCTCGCTCACCGACACACGCTCGGCCGAGCTGTACAGGCGCGCCCTGGAGGTGATCCCCGGCGGGGTCAACTCGCCCGTGCGGGCGATGCGCGCGATCGGGCGCGAGCCGATCTTCGTCGCGCGCGGCGAGGGGGCAGAGCTGATCGACGTCGACGGCAACCGCTTCGTCGACTACGTCTGCTCGTGGGGACCGCTTATCCACGGGCACGCCCACCCGCACGTGCTCGCAGCGATCGGCGATGCGGCCGCCAAGGGAACCAGCTTCGGCGCGCCCACGCCCGGCGAGGTGCAGCTCGCGGTCGAGGTCACGAGCCGCATGGAGGGCGTGGAGATGCTGCGCATGACCTCTTCGGGGACCGAGGCCACGATGACCGCAATCCGCCTGGCGCGCGCTGCCACCGGCCGCGACAAGGTGCTGAAGTTCGCCGGCGCATATCACGGGCACGTCGACGGGCTGCTCGCACAGGCCGGATCGGGGCTGGCCACGCAGGCACTCCCGTCCAGCCCCGGCGTGCCGGCGAGCGCCGCCGCGGACACGATCGTCGTGCCATGGAACGACCCCGACGCGCTGATCGCCGCCACCGAGCGTCACCAGCTCGCCGCGATCATCGCCGAGCCGCTGCCCGCCAACATGGGGCTGGTGCCCGCGCGCGAGACTTTCCTGGAGCTCGCGCGCGAGCGGGCAGACGCCAACGGGGCGCTGCTCGTCCTCGACGAGGTGATCAGCGGCTTTCGCGTTGCGCGCGGAGGCGCCCAGGAGCTGACCGGCGTGACCGGCGACCTGACCATCATGGGCAAGGTCATCGGCGGCGGCCTGCCCGCGGCCGCGGTCGGGGGCCGCGCCGAGGTGATGCGCATGCTCGCGCCCGCCGGCGACGTCTACCAGGCGGGAACGCTGTCCGGCAACCCGCTGGCCGTGGCCGCCGGCCTGGCCACGCTGGAGCTGCTCGACGAGGGCGCCTACCTGCGCCTGGCTGCGATAACAGAGGCCCTCGCAGACGGCCTGCGCGAGGTTGCGCGCGAGGCCCGAGCACCGGGCGGGGACGGCGGGGCGGGTGGGGCGGGTGGGTACCCCATCCAGATCGCAAGCGCGCCCGGACTGCTCACCGTCTTCTTCAGCGAGCGGCCCGTGCAGAGCCTCGCCGACGCGCAAGCCTGTGACTCCAACGCCTACGCGCAGTGGTGTCGCGAGTTGCTCGCCCGCGGCGTATATCCGCCGGCGTCGCAGTTCGAGGCGTGGTTTCCCTCGCTCGCGCACGACGCCGAGCACATCGAGCGTACGCTGGAGGCCGCCGCCGCCGCGTTCGATTGCCTGCCCGAGCCGGCGACGCAGCGGCGATGAGCACCCGACCGGTGCGCGCCAACGGCGAGGGGCTGCAGCGCCTGCGGGCGCTGCTGGACGAGCAGGGCGGCCTGATCGCCACACTGCTCGCCCCGTCGCCAGACACCAACGGCGGCGGGCATGCATGCACACACGAAAGCCCCGCGGCGCTTGCCGCGGAGGGCCCGCGCGCACAGGGCAGGCGCGAGGAGTACGAGCTGCTGGTGGAGGCCATCTACGAGGGCTACCTGCTGCATTACGACTCGCCCCGCCTGTTGCACGTACCCGAGGCCGACCTGCGGCTGCTGGCCGGCGACCAGCTGTATGCGATCGGCCTGGCCCGCCTGGTGGGACTCGGAGACACGATCGCCGTGGCCGAGCTCGCCGACACGATCACGCTCGGCGCGCTGGCCAATGGCGCCGGACGCCGGCCGCTCGCGGACGCGGTCTGGCAGGCCGGCGCGCGCGCGGTCGGCTGGGGCTCCAGCGAGGCCCACACGCGTGCCAAGGCGCTCGCCTTCGCAGGCCACTGGGAGGCGATCGAGGCGATGCGCACAAGCGTCTGAAGCCGGTGGCGCCGTGCTCGACGGCGCCTCGATATTGTTTGCCTGCGGTGGCAGACAAACGCGCAAAGCAAAGGTCCAAGTACACGCTCGACCGGGGGATCCCGGGGGCCTTCGAGGGCGAGACGATCACGCGTCGCAGGTTCATGACCGGCACCGCTCACACCGCCGGTGCGATCGCCACCAGCGCATTTGCGCTGCCGGCGCTCGGGTTCGCCATTGGGCCGATCTTCAAGAGCACGCCCCACCGCTGGGAAATCGTGGGCACGGTCGACCAATTCCCCGACAACAACTACGTGCCGGTCGTGCTGACCGTCACCCCCAACCTCGGCGAGGCGGGCAAGACGACCGTGTACATGCGCAAGTTCAACCCCGAAATCGACACCGACCCGTACGACAAAGGGACTCCCTACATCGCCATCTCCAGCCGCTGCGCGCACGTCGGCTGCCCGGTCCGCTGGGTAGACGCGTCCGAGCGCTTCATCTGCCCGTGTCACGGCGGCGTGTACGACCTGCTCGGCCGACGCGTGGGCGGGCCCCCGGTCAGGCCGCTCGACCGCTTCTACACGCGCGTCAAAGGCGAATACGTGGAAGTGGGCCCGCGCTTTTCCGTCAACAGCCAGCTGCGCCGCTTCTCACCGCGTGACCCCGGCGAGCCGCTTGACGGCATCGGCCAGTACCTGTACCCATCCCGTCCCGGCGCTCAGAAACTCTAGGACGTCCGCTGAGCTACGCGATGTTTTGTCCTCGGTCGCTCGCGTGCTCAGCACGCCACGCTCCCTGCGTCCGCGCCTCGCTTGCTCAGCGAACGTCCTAGTAGGCTTAAAGGAACCCCGTGCCCAGAATCCCCAAGCTCCCCGCTCCCCCGCTCCCCTCGCCGCTGCAGGAACCGCCGCCGCGGCCGGGCGAGAGCAACGGCAACGGCGGACCGCTGGAGGCGGCAGGCAGCGCGGGGATCGCTGTCGTCGACTGGGTCGACGAGCGCACCTCGCTGAGCGGCGCCGCCCGCTGGCTGATGTTCCGCAAGGTGCCCAAGGGCACCAACTGGTTCTACACGCTCGGCTCGGCCACCATGTTCGCCTTCCTCAGTCAGGCCGTCACGGGCGTGTTCCTGGCGATGTACTACCGTCCGGACCCAGCCGGCGGGGCCTACGAATCGATCCGCTACGTCACCAACGACGTGTTCCTCGGCCAGTTCGTGCGCGGCATGCACAAATGGGGCTCGAGCGTGATGGTGGTGCTCGTGTTCTTGCACATGGGACGGACCTTCTTCTTCGGCGCCTACAAGTACCCGCGCGAGCTCAACTGGGTGATCGGCGTGGTGCTGCTGATCCTCACGATGGTCATGTCGTTCACCGGCTACCTGCTGCCGTTCGACCAGCGCGCCTACTGGGCCACGATCGTGGGCGTCAACATCAACGGCACCGGGCCGCTGATCGGCCCCTACCTGAGCGACTTTCTGCGCGGAGGCTCTGAATTCGGGGCGACCACGCTGTCGCGCTTCTATGCCATCCATATGCTGCTCATACCCGGGTTGCTGGCCGCGTTGATCGGCGCCCACCTGTACCTGGTAGCCAAGCTCGGCACCACCGCGCCGCCCTGGACCAAAGCGGAGAAGCGCCAGGAGCTGCGCGAGGCGCAGGTATGAACCAGCGCCAGAAGGAGGAGTACCTCCGCGAATACTCCATCCTCAAGGCCCAGGGCAAGCCGTTCTTCCCCTACGCGGTCGCCAAGGACGGGGCGATGGCCTGTGTGGTCATGGCGATCATCATCGCCATGTCGCTGGTGCTGGGCGCCGAGCTCGGCCCCAAGGCCAACCCCACCAGCACCACCTACGTGCCGCGCCCGGAGTGGTACTTCTTCTTCCTGTTCGAGCTCCTACGCATCATCAGGACGCCGAGCCTCGTGCCGCTGGCGACGATCGGCGTGCCGACGATCTGCATGATCCTGCTGTTTTTGCTGCCGTTCTACGATCGCGGGCCCGAGCGCCGTCCCGAGCGCCGTCCGATAGCGACCGTCACCGCCATCGCGGTGATCGGGGCGATGGCCTACCTGACCTACTCGGGAGCCAACGTGGGACCGCCCACGACGATCGAAATGGCGGCGCCCGCGGCGATCGTCCAGGCCGGCGGCAAGACGCTGGCCGAGTATGAAGAAGGCCGCAAGGTGGTCGCGCAGTCCGGCTGTCTGGCCTGCCACAAGCTCGGCGACAACGGCAATGCTGGGCCGGGGCCCGACCTGACGCACATAGCCGCGCGCATCCCCCGCCAGGCGATCGCGCGAACGCTCGTCAATCCGACCGCGCCGATGCCCTCGTTCAAGAACCTGCCCGCGAAGAAGTTCAGCGCGATCGTCAACTTCCTCTCGCAGCTCAAATAGCGCGCGCCGTGCCCGCCAGCGGCCAAGCCGGCGCACCCCCGGAGGCCAACCCAGGCAGGCTGCAGGCGCCCGAGGTGCGTGCGATGTTCGACCGCATCGCGGGCGTGTATGACGCGCTGAACACCACCATGACTGCCGGCCTGCACCATCGCTGGCGTGCGCGCGCGGCCGACGAGGCGCGTGTTGGCCCGGGCTCGCGCGTGCTTGACGTGGCCACGGGCACCGGCGACCTCGCGCTGGAGCTCGCGCGCCGCGTCTCGCCGGGCGGCGAGGTCGTGGGCAGCGACTTCTCCGAGGGCATGCTCGCGCGGGCTCGCGCCAAGGCGACCGCCGGCGCCACAGCGGGGGTGCGCCCGCGCTTCGAATGGGCCGACGCGCTCGCGCTGCCCTACCCCAACGACAGCTTCGACGCGGCCACAGTGGGCTTCGGCGCCCGCAACTTCTCAGACCTGGCGCGCGGACTCACAGAGATGACGCGCGTCGTACGTCCCGGGGGGCGCGTGGTGGTGCTGGAGATCCTCACGCCCACGCGCCCGCCGCTGTCGCTGTTCTACCGCGTGTGGTTCGACCGCCTGGTGCCGGCGTTGGGCCGGCTTGCGGGCGCGCTCGTGGCGCTGCGCTCGCGCGAGGGTGCGCAGCGGGCGACCATCGCCGACGCCTACACCTACCTGCCCGACTCGGTCAGGCGCTTCCCCGGCCCTGCCGAGCTGGCCGCCGAGCTGGCGCGCGCCGGGCTGTCGGACATCCGCTACGTGCTGCTCGCCGGAGGCATCTTGGCGATCCACTCCGGCACGGTTGCGGTCGAGCAGGCATGATGGGCGCGGTGGGCGGCACAGCGGCCAGCGAAACCGCAGGCGAGGTGGATGGGCTCGACGCGATCATGCGCCTCGGCGGCGAGCAGCTGCGCAGGCGCATGCTGCGCACCGAGCGCCACCTCGAGCAGGTGACCGCGAGCGCCGGCGCGCCGCTCGCCTCGCACGCGAACGCGATGGTCGTGGCAGGCGGCAAGCGCTT
>DATNLQ010000161.1:0-3946 GCA_035602785.1 Solirubrobacteraceae bacterium | reverse complement strand
CCGCGCGCAACGGCGGACTCTTGTCGTCGCCCGTGCGCGCAAGCCATACGAAGCGCGTTTCATTGTCCGCACGATCCTCGACGCCTTCGCGGATCACCGTGCCCCCGTAGATCCCCGCCGCCAGGACCGTGCCCAGGGCCGCCTGCCCACGCCGGTGCTCGGCAACCACGCTGCGCACCGCCTCAGCCGTGGAGCTGGCCGGCAGGATCTGCGCGTGGGGCAGCTCGCCGTGCAGAAACCTCGTGCACTGTCCCGGCACCTGCGGATGGGTGAGCACCGTGTCGATCTGCGCCAGGTCCATCGCCTCAGCCGCAATCAGCGAGTGGCTGACCTTCAGCAGGACCTCGCCCACGATCCGCACGTCGCTGGCCTGTCCCGCCAGCAGGTCCAGCGTGATGTTGATCGAGCCCTCCAGCGAGTTCTCGATCGGCACGATCGCCCACTCCAGCTCGCCGCCCTGCAGCGCCATGATCGTCTCGTAGATCCCCGCCAGGGCAACCGGGTGCACCGCATCCGCTGTCGCGCTGGCCAGCAGCGCCTCCTCGCTAAAGGTGCCCTCCGGGCCGAGATAGCCCACGCGCGCCCGGCCTGCGCCGGGCGGCGAGAGCTCGCCCGCCGCATCAGGCCGAGTGCTCGGCAGCATCTCCCGCCGAAGCCGTCCCGCCAGTCAGCGCCACGCGCACGGCCTCGGCCTCCTCCGGAGACAGCTCCAGCTCACCCTGTCCGGCGCGCACCTGCTTGCCGTACACGCGCGCCTGGTCGCGGTGATGGATGCATGTCAGCACGATGCCCGACTGGGTGTCGTCCAACAGGGCGATCGACATCGACTGATGCCCCGACAGCTCGTTGTAGGCGTCGTAGCGCACCAGCGCGCGGTGTGCCAGCGTTCCCTGCAGCGCCGTCTCGACACCCGCCAAGCGTCCGTCCAGGCGGACGGCCGTGTCCTGCACGAACGTCCTCAGTGCCTGGAAAGCCTCCTGCATGGCCGCCGCATGCGTCACCACGTCCTGGCGCTCACCCTCGCCCAGCACCAACCGCTGTGCGCTGCGCATCCGCCGCAGCGAAAGTGCCAACGCGACGCATGCCAGCAGCGCCGCCGCCGCCACGGCCGCCGCCGCAATCGCGATGATCCCCTGCGTGTCGGTGATCGAAGCTGCCATCGCCACAACTTAGCCGCTGGCGGGGCCGACACGACCACGGGCCCCGCAGCTGGGTCAAGCAGTCCGGGCCCGTCTGGCTACTGGCCGAAGATCGCCAGGAAGGTGTCCTTGGTGCCTTCGTGGTTGGTTTCGCCGGGTACCGGCTCGACTTGGACTTCGATCTTTGCCGCCACGCCCAGCGGGATCCCGCTGACCGGTATTTCCACGTCGACCGTCTTTGCAGGTTCGGTCTTGTCGATCGCGTGCGACGCCTTGTACTGCTTGCCGCCGGCGGTCACCGTCACGTCCACCTTGACGTTTGTCTCGGTAAATTCACCGGCGTTTTCCACCGCAACGGTATACGTCGGGTTGCCTCCGCCGCTGATGTGGTTCAGCGCCGGTTCCGGTTCGAGGTTGTTCGTTCCCACGCTGACGCTCTTCAGCGCGCTGCCGTGGTGACCGGTGAGCGTTTCGCCGCTCTGGGAGGAGCTCGACGCCTGGCCGGTGATGCGCGACTGCACCGTATTCGCTTCAAGCCAGCCCACATTGGCCAGGAACTGGGTGGACGCCGTGGGGAGGCCCTGCGCTCCGTTTGCCTGGAGCGTCTGCTGGATCAGCGGAGCCACCCGTTGGGAGTAGATCACGTCGGAGGCCAGGAATATCTCGAAGGCGCCCGCGATCTGTGGGCTGGTCTGCTGAACCTGGCCCCCCAAGGCCTTGGGGATGAGCGCCGCCAGCTTGGTCATACCTTCCACGCGCAGGTCGAATGCGAGTAGCAGATCGCGCTGGGCCCCCGCCATTTCGCCGGGCACACTCAAGCTGCTCGCGCGTGTGGCCAGGGTCTGCGCCTGCAGGCGCAGTTCGTTGATCTGATCCTCCACTTCGGCCGCGGGCTTGCCCGCCGCGTCGGTCAGCGCAGAAAACAGCGGGTGGGCCACCTGGGTGTCCGATTCCTGGGCGAGCGTGCTCACCTCGCGGTTGTATTCCTTCAGCGACTGGACCTTCTGGCTTTTCAGAACCCCGTTGACCACCAGCACGATCACGATCAACACCGCAACCGCAACCGCCGCCGCCACCCGGCGGCGCATCATCAGGGTGTGCTGGTCGGCTCCCGAGCCGCTGCCCGCAGGTCGGGGCCTGCGCGGACGCGGACGTGGCCGCCGGGTGCCCGAAGTGGCCGCCGCCGGT
Source organism: Solirubrobacteraceae bacterium (assembly GCA_035602785.1). GTDB lineage: Bacteria > Actinomycetota > Thermoleophilia > Solirubrobacterales > Solirubrobacteraceae > Palsa-744. The sequence goes on along the minus strand of DATNLQ010000161.1, from coordinate 1,619 downwards.
GGCCGAGGTGGTCTGGAGGATGGCCGAGGCGCTGTCTCCTCGCCATCGTCAAAGAACGACAAAAGCTGCTCCTTGCAGGGATTCCGGAAGTGCCCAAGTATGACTGCCGGTCACCTCCCTGACGAGCCTGCAAGTTCTCGGTCAATCCTCAGATTCCTGCCCTGCTGAGCAGGTACGGGCCGCGCGTGCGGCGAACGCGATATCCGGTGGAGTCGCCTCGCACCCTCCTTCAAAGCACCTCCACGCGCGAGGTCCCCGCCGAGACGCCTGCTCGCCGGCAGATCGCGCGAGCGCGTGCGCAGCGTCTCGGGGCCCCCAACGAAAACGCCGAGGATCTCGTGCTCGGGCGCTATCTGCTGCTCGAGCGGCTCGGAGCCGGCGGCTTCGGGGAGGTCTGGCGCGCCCACGACGAGCTACTTCGCCGCGAAGTCGCCGTCAAGCGGATCATGATCGGGGCGGGTGGGGGTCCAATCGACAGCGAGCGTGCTACCCGCGAGGCGCTTGCCGCCGCGCGCCTGTCTCACCCTGCGATCGTTGCCTTGTACGAGGCGTGTGCCGTCGACGAAGCGTTTTACCTGATCTCAGAGCTCGTCCACGGCCAGACCCTGGCGAGGCTGATCGCCACCCGTGAGCTAGACGACGAGCACGCACTCCAGATCGGCCACACCCTCGCCGGCGCGCTCGCCCACGCCCACGCTCGCGGCGTCATCCATCGCGACGTAAAGCCACAGAACGTGCTCGTTCCCGACCACCCCCAAGAGGCCGACGGGGCAGCCAAGCTGACCGACTTTGGCGGTGCGAGCCTCACCGGCGAGGATGCGCTCACCCGTACTGGCGATGTGCTCGGCACGCTCGCCTACATGGCGCCCGAGCAGAGCGAAGGCCGCGAGGTCGGCGTGCAGGCCGACCTCTATGCATTGGCGCTCGTCCTGTACGAGTCGCTGTCAGGAGTCAACCCCGTGCGCGGCCCCACGCCCGCCGCCACCGCACGGCGGATCGGGCGGCCACTGAAGCCCCTGCAACACGAGCGACCCGACCTGCCGCGCCAGCTCACGCGGGCGCTCGACGTCGCGCTGTCTCCCGCGCCCGAGCAGCGGGGGACCCTCGATGACCTGCAGGTTGAGCTGGAGGACACCATCGAGCGCGGCCTGCGCCGCTCGCGCTGGAACCATGCCCGCCCTCGCGGCGCCCGCGAGCCCACGCTGCGCCAGGCGCAGGCCGTCACGCCCGTGCCTGCGCATGGGCGGGGACATATACCAATCGCCTACCCGGCTGGCGACGTGCAGCCACCCGACGCTGTGCCCGAGCAGGCCGATGCTGCTGGCCCTCGCCTCGCCCTCCCGCGCGCCCTGTGGCTGGGCCTGGCCGCCGCCGCGGTCGCCTGGCAGGCGCTCGCCGGGCGTCCCGGCGTGGCGCTGCTGGCCTTCGCCGCGCTCGCGCCGCTGCTCGTCTGGCCCGCCGAGCGGCGCCCCGCGCGCCTGTCGGGGGGCTGGCTGGCAGGTGCACTCGCGCCTACGCTCGGCCTCGCCGGATTGGCAGGCGCCTTCCCCGCGCTCGCCGGCCAGGCGTCGCGCTGGCGCCAGCGCGCGTGCGTGGCCGCTCTTGGCTACTGGTGGTTG
>DATNLQ010000156.1:0-9080 GCA_035602785.1 Solirubrobacteraceae bacterium | reverse complement strand
GCCGTCGACGCGATCGCCTCCCAGCAAGACGCGCGCGCCCCGGCTCCTCGCATCGTCGACGAGCTCTTGCACCTTCGCGCGCTGGTCGGCGTCGATCAGGGGCCCGACGTCGGTGTCCGGCACTGTGCCGCGGCCGACCTTCAGCGCACCCATGCGCTTGGCAAGCCTCGAGGCGAACTCGTCGGCGAGCGACTCGTGCACGTGGAAGCGGTTGGCCGCCGTGCATGCCTCGCCCACGTTGCGCATCTTCGCGAGCATCGCCCCCTCGACGGCCGCGTCGAGGTCTGCGTCGGCGAACACGAGGAAGGGGGCGTTGCCGCCGAGCTCCATCGACACGCGCAGGACCTGGTGGGCGGACTGTTCGATCAGCGTGCGCCCGACCTCGGTCGAGCCGGTGAACGACAGCTTGCGCGTGCGCGGGTCGCGCAGCAGCGGCTCGACCACATCGCCCGAGCGCGCGGCGGTGATCACGTTGAGCACGCCCGCCGGCAATCCCGCCTCCTGCAGGATCTTGGCGAGCGCGAGCATCGACAGCGGCGTCTGTTTGGCGGGCTTTACCACCATCGTGCAGCCCGCTGCGATCGCCGGGGCGATCTTCCTGGTGCCCATCGCCATGGGGAAGTTCCACGGCGTGACGAACACGCACGGGCCGACCGGCTGGCGCATCGTCAAAACCCGGCCCTTGCCGGTCGTGTTGACCATGTAGCGGCCGTGTATGCGCACGGCCTCCTCTGAGAACCAGCGAAAGAACTCGGCCGCGTAGCCGATCTCCGCGCGCGACTCGGCCAGCGCCTTGCCCATCTCGAGGGTCATCAGCAACGCCAGATCGTCGGTCTGGGCGACGATTGCCTCGTAGGCCCTGCGCAGAATCTCGCCGCGATCGCGCGGCGGGTGCGCCGCCCACTCGCCTTGCGCGTCCGCGGCAGCGGCCAAGGCGGCCATCGCGTCCTGGGCCTGCCCGTCGGCCACGTCCACGAGCGGCTGCCCCGTGGCGGGGTCCTCGACGGACAGCGTGCCGCCGGCTTGCGCCGCGCGCCATTGCCCGCCGATGAACAGCTGCGTGGGCACCCGCTCGAGCACCGCGCATTCGCTATCTACATTTGTCATGGCCGCGCGGGCGCCCACCGCGCGCCAGCGATCGTGCAGCGCTCACGCGTTGGCCGCGACAACCCGACCGGAAGGACGATGGGACATTCGTCCAGATCGCGCGAGCACGGCATGGCGGCTGTGTTGCCATCGACGCGGATGCCGGTCATCTACCCAACCTACCACCGCCCAAGCGCCGCTTTGCGTGGGCACGCGCGGCAAACCGTTGCGCTGCTCGCCGGCGTGCTGGCGGGCCTTTGCCTGTGGGCCGGCGCGGCCGCCGGCGCGAGCGGATCGACGCTCGTGATCGAAGGGGCGGGCGACGGCCATGGCGTGGGCATGAGCCAGGACGGCGCCTACGGCTACGCCGTCCATGGAGCCACATACCAGGCGATCCTCGCCCACTACTACACAGGCACCACGCTCGGACAGGCGCCGGCAAACGCTGTCGTGCGGGTACTGGAGGGCACCAAGGTGGTCAAGGTGGCGCTCGAACGCTACGTCCGCGGCGTGGTCGCCGCGGAGATGCCCGCCAGCTGGCCGCTGGCCGCGCTGGAGGCCCAGGCGATCGCCAGCCGCACCTACGCCCTGACAGACCACGCGGGCGGCTCCCGGTTCGACGTGTACGCGGACACCCGCTCGCAGGTGTATGAGGGCGCAGCCGCGGAAACGGCGACCTCCAACGCCGCGGTCGCGGACACGGCCGGCCAGATCGTCGTGTATGGGGCCCCCCACCCCCAGCCGGCGATCACCTTCTTCTTCGCGAGCTCGGGCGGGATGACCGAGGACATCGAGAACGCGTGGCCGGGCTCGGCGCCGCAGCCGTGGCTGCGCGCGGTAGCCGATCCGTATGAAAGCTCGACATCGAGCTGGAGGGTAAGCATGAGCTTCGCCTCGGCGACGGCGCGCCTGAGCGGTCTCGTCAAAGGCTCCCTGCGCGGAATCGAGGTGCTGCGGCGTGGCGCGTCCCCGCGGATCGTGTCTGCGCAGGTGCTGGGCACAGGTGGCGACACGCAGGTGAGCGGCCCGGAACTGGAGGCTCGGCTGGGGCTGCAGAGCACGTGGGCCCACTTCAGCGTCAAGACCGGCGCGAGCGTCACACCCGAGCCCGACCTCAGCGGCCAGCCGACCGCGCCCTCGCCTCCCACGAGCATCCCCCCAACGACTCCCGCCCCGTCGCCTGAAGGCGCCACGCCTGCCCAACCCGCCACGCCTGCCCTATCCAGCTCCGCGCAGGGCGGCGCGCAGGCGCCGGGCGCACCGGTGTCGACCCTGTCCACAGGAGGCGCGGCCGCATGAGCGTTTGCCGCACAATCGCCGTGCTCGCGTGCGCGGCCGCCCTCGCGCTGCCGGCGGGCGCGCAGGCGGCTCATTCGGTTGGCAGCGGCGAACAGATCGCGTGGGTACGTCGGGCGGCGAGGAACTTCGTCAGCGCTGAGCTCGCGGGCGACGGCGCAGGCGCATGCGGCGTACTCAACGCCCCACTGCGGGCGACCGAGCACGGCCGTACATGCGAGCAGCGCTGGAACGCCAAGCTGTCAAAGCTCCTGCGCGAACCGGGCGCCCGGGCTCAGCTACGCGCCCAGAAGCGCGCGATCGGCTCGGCGATCGTGATCGTGCGCGGGAACGTGGCGTCGCTCGAATTGGCGACACCGCTGATGGGCCAGCGCAACCGCTTCGTGTGGACGGAAAACTGCTGGATGCTCGCGGGCTGAGCCCGGCTTGCACCCCACCACGCACCGCACAGCGCGACGAGGCGCATAACCTGAGCGGGTGCCAGCACCGCTGCTGATCGCCGACGTGCCGTGGCTGCTGTACCGCTCGTTCTTCGCCCTGCCCAAGTCGATCGTGGACGAGCAGGGCAGTCCGGTGAACGCCCTGCTGGGCACCGTCAACGCTGTCTTGGCCTTGATTGATGCGCGCCTTCCGGCGCGGGACGTGCGCGGCGTGGTGGCGTGCATGGGCGCAGAGCAGGCGAACTACCGCGTAGAGCTGTACCCGGCCTACCACGCCCACCGAGACCCCATGCCCGAGGAGCTCGCCGCGCAGTGGGAGAAGGCGCCGCGCCTACTCGAGAGCCTCGGCTGGGCGGTGCCCACGAGCGCGGATCTGGAGGCAGACGACGTGATGTACTCGTATGCCCGCAGCGAGGAGGACGCCGGCGGACAGGCGCTGCTGCTGACTGCCGACCGCGACTTGTTCGGAGCGGTCAGCGAGCGCGTAGCGGTGGTCGAGCTGCGCAAAGGGACACAGCTGATCGAGGTCGGCCCCGAGCAGGTGCGCGAGCGCTACGGCGTGGACCCAGAGCTGGTGCCCGACTTCATCGCCCTGCGCGGCGACCCGTCCGACGGGCTGCCGGGCGCGCCGGGAATCGGCGCCAAGACGGCCGCTGAGCTGCTGTCCGCGCACGGGTCGCTGGAGGCGGTGCTCGCGGCGGCTGGCGCCATCGAGGAGCCTGACCAACGCGTGCAGCGCGCCGCCGGCGAGGCGGTGCGAGCGCCAGGAGACACAACGCGCCCGGTGCTGCGCCCCCGCGTCGCCGCAGCACTGCGCGACAACTCCGATCTCCTACTTGCTTTCAAGCGGATCGCAACGCTGCAGCGGATTGACGTGCAGCGCCCGTCCGATCGGCCGACCGACTTCGCCGGGGGCAGTGAAATGGCGCGCGAGCTGGGGATGCGCCGGCTGGCACAACGGCTGGCCAAGCTGGCTACGGCGTGAACTTGACCGTGATCACGTCCCCGTCTGCCATCACGTAGTCGCGGCCCTCCAGGCGCAGCGTGCCGCGATCGCGCGCGCCCGCATAGCCGCCCGCGTCGACCAGCTCGCGCCAGCCGATCACCTCCGCACGCACGAAGCCCTTCTGGATGTCCGAGTGGATCTCGCCGGCCGCGTGCCACGCGGTGAGGCCGTCGCGCAGGTGCCACGACTGGGCGGGCTTGCCCTCGCCCGCGGTGAAGAACGCGATCAGCCGCAGCAGAGCGAACGCCTCGCGGACGACGCGCTGAAGGCCGGACTCGCCGGGCGGGCGGGAAAACAATTCCTCGCGCATCGCCGCCGCGTCCTCGTCCTCCAGCTCGGCCAGCTCGGACTCGATGCGCGAGGACACTGCCACAGCGCGCGCGCCCTGGGCAGCCGCGTGCTCGGCGATCTCCACTGGGACCTGCTCCGAGCCCTCGTCCACATTGGCCACGAACAACACCGGCTTGACCGTCAGTGAGCCCAGGTCGCGCGCCGCGCTCGGCGCCTCCTCGGGGACCGGCAGGCCGCGCGCAGGGCGGCCCGCCTGCAGCTCCTCGATCACCGCGCGCAGCCACCTCTCCTCGGCCACCGCCACGCGGTCGCCGCTTCTGGCCTGCCGTGCCACTCGCTCCACGCGGCGCTCAGCCTGCTCCAGATCGGCCAGGATGAGCTCTGTCTCGATCGTCTCGATGTCGCGCAGCGGATTGACGTCGCCCTCCGGATGCACCACGCTCTCGTCGCCATGGGCGCGGACCACGTGCACGATCGCGTCCGTCTCGCGGATGTTCGCCAGGAAGCGGTTGCCCAGGCCCTCGCCCTGGTGGGCGCCCGCCACCAGGCCCGCGATGTCGTGGAAGTCGACCGTGTCCCACACGATCTCCGACGAGCCCACCGTCTCCGCCACCTGCTCCAGGCGCTCGTCGCGCACCGGCACCACCGCCACGTTTGGCTCGATCGTCGTGAATGGGTAGTTCGCCGCCTCCGCGCCCGCTTTCGTCAGCGCGTTGAACAGCGACGACTTGCCCGCGTTGGGCATGCCCACTATTCCGATGCGTGTGCTCATCGGTGGCGCATCTTCCCAGGGATCGCCCGGTACCGTGCCCGTCCGTTGCGTCCCAAGCGCGCCGTAGCGTCGGGGGATGGTTGATATCAACCGCTTCACCTGGACGCAGCACGCGCTCCAGCGCGTATCGCAACGCGGGCTGACCCCCGCGCGGGTCGAGCATGCAATACGAGACCTTGATGAAATCCGGGAGGCAAACGGAGGAGCGGCCGAGTGGCGTGTGGACGCGGGCGAGTTCGTTGTTTGTCTATGACCGTCCCGACAATCGGGACTTCGACGCTGCGCGGATCGTCAGCGTTTGGACCAAGCGCCGACGCAGGCGGCGCCCTCCGAGTAGCTAACCTGAAGAAACTGCATGTACGCCTACTACGATCCTGAAGCTGATATTGCCTGGCTGCCCACCGGCCGATCCGAGGATGTGGTCAGCGAGGAGGTCGAGTGGGGGCTGATCGACCATGACGCGGCCACGGACGACATCGTTGCCGTCGAGATCTGGGCCGCGAGCGAACGTCTGCCTCAGGCCATCCTGGACGCGTTGCCCAGACCCGCCAAGTCTCGCGGCGTCGCGGCCTGAGCTGGCGCGACGATCAGTCTGCCGGCAGTGGGTGGGCGAGGGCGACGCTGCCCGCCACCGCGCCGCCGAGCAGCGCGCCGGCCAGCACATCGGAGGGGTAGTGCACGCCCAGGTAGAGTCGCGAGAGAGACAGCGCCGACGCGAGACCGTACAGCGGCACCGCGGGCACCCCCAAGCGGCGATATAGCCCTGCCGCCGCGAACGAGGTCGCCGCGTGCGCGCTGGGGAAGCTCAGCTGCGTGGGCGTGTCGGTCAGCGGCGGCAGGCCGGCCAGCTGAGGGCGGCGCCTCCTGACCAGCAGCTTGATGCCCGTGTTCAACGCGTACGTCCCCGCGATCGTCCTCGTCATGCGCCGCCAGCGGTCGCGCTGCCTGGCGTCCAGCGCCCAGCCGGCCACTCCGAGCGCCAGCCACACCGCGCCGTGCTCGCCGATGCGCGAGAACCGCGCCACCGCATGCTCGGCCGATGGCGTGTGCCCGCGCGTTCGCGCCAGGCGCAGCAGCCGCTCGTCCAGATTCAACGCGTCCTAACCGAAGCCGACGCGGGACTCGTCCTTGTCCGCGCTCACGTAAACCACCTGCGCAAGGTTTACGCGGACCGGGCCGTCCTCGCTTTGAACGTCGTGCCAGCCGCCGCCCCCCAGCGCCCCATTGAGCGCCTTGAGCTGGTCATCGCTCACGCGCAGCGCCAGCGCCTGCCCGCCCTGGAAGCCGATCGTTATGCGTCGCGAGCCCGACGACATCAGTGCGCCCCCACGCCAGCCGCCGGCTGCACGATCTCGGTGAGCACGCCCATGCTCGCCCGCGGGTGCATAAACGCCACACGCGAGCCGCGTATCCCGGCTCGCGGCTGCTCGTCGATCATCTGCAGGCCCGCACGCCGCAGCGCGTCGAGCGTCGCGTCGATGTCGCTCACTTGGTAAGCCACGTGGTGCAGCCCCGGGCCCTGCTTGGCCAGGAACCTGCCCACAGGCGTGTCCGGACCGAGTGGCGCCAGCAGCTCCACGTGGTTCTCGCCCACATCCAACAGCACCGCCTCCACGCCCTGCTCGGACACCACCTCGCGGTGGGCCACCTCGAGCTCCAGCTCGTCGCGGTACAGCGCCAGCGCCGGCTCGATCTCCTGCACGGCAACCCCGATGTGGTCGATGCGGCTGAACATGAGCCGCAGTCTATAGCCGCTCGGGCTCAGGGCCCACGGCCCTCAGTCCTCGCTGCCGACGCCCGACCCGGGGCCACCGGCGCCCAGCGCGCCGGTAGGACTCGCCGGGATTCCGATCGGAGCCGGCGTCGGCGGGGCGGCCACCGGCTCAGCCGCCGCCACCACGCGCAGGCCCACGCCAGGCGCGCGCTCCAGGCGAGGCACGCCCTTCATGATCCGCTCGATCGCCTCACGGTCGAGCACCTCGTGCTCGAGCAGCTCCTGCGCCAGGTCCTCCAGCTGGCTGCGATGGGAGAGGATCATCCTCTGGGCAGCCCGCCGGGCTTCCTCGATCAGATCCCTGCGCTCCTCGTCGCGGATCCTCAGCGTGCTCTCCGACAGGCGCACGTCCCCGTCGGGCGAGCGCCCCACGCCCGCGTTGCCCATCGCATAGTCGTGGACCATCGAGTGGGAGATGTCCGCCACGCGCTTGAGGTCGTCCGACGCGCCTGTGGTGATCGCGCCGAAGACCACCTGCTCGGCCACGCGCCCGCCCAGCAGCACGGTCATGTAGTCGAGCAACTCCTCGCGCGTCTTCAGATAGCGGTCCTCCGCCGGCAGGTTCAGCGTGTAGCCCAGCGCGCGTCCGCGCGGCACGATCGAGATGCGGTGCACGCGGTCCACCGATGGCAGCAGCTCGCCGCACAGCGCGTGCCCCGCCTCGTGGTAGGCCACCACACGCTTCTCGTGCGCGTTGAGCACCCGCTTCGATTGAACGCCCGCGATCACGCGCTCGATCGCCGAGTCGAAGTCCGCGGCCGAGATCGACTTGCCCTGGCGCCTGGCCGCGAAGATCGCCGCCTCGTTGCAGATGTTCGCCAGGTCCGCCCCCGTCAGCCCGCTCGTCTGCTGGGCCACCAGCCCGAGGTCCACGTCGCCCATCGGCTTCTTTCGCGTGTGCACCTGCAGGACCCCCAGCCGGCCTTTGACGTCAGGCGGCACCACGAACACCTGGCGGTCGAAGCGTCCCGGGCGCAGCAGAGCCGGGTCGAGCTTCTCCAGCAGGTTCGACGCCGCGATCACCACCACCCGCCCGCTCGACGCGAAGCCGTCCATCTCGACCAGCAACTGGTTGAGCGTCTGGTCCTTCTCGCCCGAGATGTCCATGCCGCGGCGTCCGCCCACCGCATCGAGCTCGTCGATGAAGATGATCGCCGGTTCGTGCTTGCGCGCGATCGCGAACAGCCTGCGGATGCGAGCCGCGCCAAGGCCCGCAAACATCTCCACGAAGGACGCCGCCGACTGGGCGAAGAACTGCGCACCCGACTCGTTGGCCACCGCCTTGGCCAGCAGCGTCTTGCCCGTGCCCGGGGGCCCGTGCAGGAGGATTCCCTTGGGGACGCTCGCGCCGAGCGCATGGAAGGCCTTGGGGTCGCGCAGGAACTCGACGATCTCCTGCAGCTCAGCCTTTGCCTCGTCCACGCCCGCGATGTCGTTGAACGTCACCGACTGGTTCGACGCCGGCTTGATCCGCTGTGGCTTGGTTTTGGGCATCACCTTCAACATGCGCCACATCACGAAGATGATCACCGTGAAGAACACGATGAACACCACCGGCGACCAGCTCTGGGCGAAGTTCTGGATTTCCTGGGTCAGCGAGACCTGCGGCGCGGGCGCGGGTGGCACGGAGATCACGTGCGTCACCGCCGCCGGCGCATGCGCCGCAACCGCCGGGGAATGTGTCGCAGGCGCACGCGTGGCGGACGCACCCGTGCGCTGGCTCGACGCCGAGCGCTGGCCCGCCCCCAGGACCGCAGCCTGTCCGGCCGGCGACGCGCCCGCTTCATGCGCGCGGGCAGCTTGCGGCGCACTCATATAGCCATCCCCTCCTTGCAATGCACCATCCTTGGCATCAAAGATTGATTATGCGGGTTTTGGGGCCCGCTGTCGAGGGCGTGCAACCCTCAGCCCAGCAAACGCACCGCCAGATCGCGGAAGAGCTCGCTCGCGAACGCCAGGTCGCGTACGTCGATCCGCTCGTCCGCGCCGTGGATCAGCGGCGAGGTCTCGCGCAGCGACTGGTGGCGCTGGGGGAAGAACCCATAGGCCACGCACTGGGGAAACGCCTGGCGGAAATGGCGCGAGTCGGTGAAGCCGGGCAGGATCACCGGCACCACCTCCGCTCCCGGGTCGTGCTCGCCGATCCACTGCGAGATCGCGTCCATCAGCGGCGACTGCAGCGGCGAGCCGTTGCCGGGGACGCGCTCGGTGAACTCGATGCGCCAGCGCGGCGACGAGTCCGTCCCCGGCTCGCCCAGCACCTCGGCGATGCCCCTGCGCACCTCCTGCTCGCCCAGCCCGGGTGGCACGCGACAGTCGACCTTCAGCTCGGCGCGGCTTGGGATCACGTTGATCTTCTGCGAAGCCCTGATCATCGTCGGGGTAAACGTCACGCCCAACATCGGCTCGAACATC
>DATNLQ010000152.1:0-3922 GCA_035602785.1 Solirubrobacteraceae bacterium | reverse complement strand
ATATGGCCGCCGTGAACGAGCTGAAGCGCAGCGTAGGCCGCCATACCGACGATCGATGTCAGGAAAGTAGCGAGCAGCGTGGCGGGCGCGACCTCAAAGGCCGAGAAGCCCGAGGCGATCAGGGCAGGAGCGAGTAGCGAGCCACCACCGATGCCGTAGATGCCACCGACGACGCCCACCGTGAGGGCAAGGAGGCAGATCAGTCCGCGACCACGCCGGCCCGGCTCGGGGCGACTCGGAGCCATTCGTTGAGAGCCGAGCAGGAGCCACAGGCCGAGGGGCATAAGCACGCCGGCAGCGATGAACATGAACGCGTGTTCCCCCGAGAGGTACTCAACGCGGATGATCGCCCCGAGGACGACACCCGGAAGCGTTCCGGCGATCAAGAGTGCGCTCAGCGGGTTGAACAGTCGGCGCTCGCGCCGGAAGCGCAGCAGGCTGCCCGGCACTGCGACGACGTTGAACATCAGGTTGGTGGGGGTCACGGCGGGACTGGGAACGCGCAGCACGCTCAGCTGGACCGGCAGCAGCAGGACGGCGCCCGAAACGCCTGCGGGCGTTGTGACGAGCGCGATCAGAAACCCGCAGGCTGCCCCAGCAGGCCATTGCCAACTCATCCGGTGAACATAGCTGCTCGCCGCGAACGCGCCGCGTGGCTCGGTGTCGAGTACCCCTCGTTAGCACGTTCACCTTGGGACGCCCCTTTTCGAGCCTCGATACTTGTGCCCGAATCTGTGCCCCAACAGCGTCAGATACCGTCGTTTAGCGTCGTAGCGTCCGACGCCGAACAGCGAGAAATCCCCGGTGTACGCTGGTCATTCCGGGGGTTTCGCTGTTTGTGGTGTCAGGCTCCGGAGGCGAGCGCTCTATCCACTGAGCTACGGGCGCGAATTTGCCTGCAAAGAGGGCTCTTCTGACCTCCCACCCAGGCGGTCTCAGACTCTACCGCAGTTCCCAGCTGCCGCTTGAGGTCGTACGCGAGGCTTAGCCACTGCCATCGATGCGGCATGGCCCGCCATCGCCGTGTCGTCTGAAAGGTGATCGGCCGTGTCGTCCCAAAGGTGCTCGCCACGTCGTCCAAAAGGTGCCGTGATGTCTCATTGCCTTGGGTCGTCTGATCGATGCAGGATCAACCCAAGGAAGGGAGTACATCGTGGCGATCATCGGATGTTTGCGTTGGAGGTCTGCAGTTCTCGCCGTCGTCTGCTGCGCATCGGTTTCGGCGTGCGCCGCGACAGCGCTCGCGTCCGAAGGGACTGCACAGCCCTTGTCCACGGCGCCCTCGACCACGCAGCCGTACACAGCCTGCTCGCCCGCGCCCGCTGGGCAGGCCGCTTGCCAGGCGGTGATCGAGCCGGCCGGCGCGAAGCTGGACTCGATGTCGGCCGCGACAGCGTCGCCCGCTACCAGCGGCATCGACGGCAGCGGGCTTGCGCCCGCTGAACTGCAGTCGGCCTACAAGCTGCCTTCCAGCAGCGCCGGCAGCGGTCAGACGGTCGCGATCGTAGACGCCTACAACGACCCCACCGCCGAATCCGATCTCGCCGCCTACCGCTCCGCCTACGGCCTGCCGTCCTGCACCAGCGCGGGTGGCTGCTTCGAGAAGGTCAGCCAGACCGGCACCACGAGCTATCCGCCCCAGCCGACCGCCGAAGAGGGCGACTGGCCCGTCGAGGAGTCGCTGGACCTGGACATGGTCTCCGCGATCTGCCCCAACTGCCACATCATGCTCGTGGAGGCCAACTCCGCCGGTATGGGCGACCTCGGGACCGCGGAGAACGAGGCCGTGAAACTCGGCGCCACCGAGGTCAGCAACAGCTGGGCAAGCTTCGAGTTTCAGGGGGAGACCTTGTACGACTCCTACTTCGACCACCCCGGCATCCCGATCACCTTCGCCAGCGGCGACTGGGGCTATGACAACGACGAGTACAACGCCGGCGTCCCCAGCTATCCGGCCGCGTCCCCCGACGTGATCGCCGTCGGCGGCACGGTCCTGACCCCGGCCAGCAACTCCCGCGGGTGGTCAGAGAGCGTCTGGTCACGCTCGGGCAGCGGCTGCAGCGTGGTCGAGGCAAAGCCCTCATACCAGACCGACAGCGGCTGCTCCAAGCGCACCACCAACGACATCGCAGCCGTCGCCGAAGACCTGTCGATCTATGACACCTCCGGCACCAGCGGAGAAGGCAAACTGGCGGGCTGGTACACGGTCGGCGGCACGAGCGCCGCCACGCCCATCATCGCCGCGGTCGAGGCGCTGTCGGGCAGCGAAACCCGCTCGCTCGGCGCCGGGGCGTTCTACAAAAACCCGTCCTCGTTCTTCGCCGTGACCTCCGGGTCCAACGGCAGCTGCGGCGGCTCCTATCTGTGCACGGGCGGCTCCGGCTATCGCGGTCCCACCGGCGTGGGAACTCCCGACGGCGTGCTGTCACAGTCATCGGCACCGCCGCCGCCGGTGCTCGCCGTCTCCTCGATCTCACCCGCCGAAGGCTCCACCAGGGGCGGCACCTCGGTCGTAATCAAGGGAACCGGGTTCGTCAAGGGCGCCACCGTCAAGATCGCCAGCAAGGCCAGCTCGGTGACCGTCCACTCCGAAACGGAAATCACTGCCGTCACCCCGTCGGCGTCCGCGGGCAGCGACGAAGTGATCGTCACAGACGAACACGGCACCTCCAGCGGCGGCCCCAAATACACCTACGTCGCTCCGCCCGTGCCCGCCGTCAGCTCCGTCTCACCCGCTGAAGGCTCGACGCATGGGGGCGCAGCGGTCACGATCAGGGGCTCCGGCTTCGTCTCCGGCGCCACCGTCAAGATCGCCAGCAAGGCGAGCTCCGTGAAGGTCCGCTCAGAATCTGAAATCACCGCTGTCACCCCGTCGGCGTCCGCCGGCAGCGACGAAGTGATCGTCACGGATGAAAACGGGGTATCCAGCGGCGGCCCGAGATACACGTTTGTCGCTCCGCCGGTGCCCGTCGTCAGCTCGGTCAGCCCCGCTGAAGGCTCTACCCGGGGCGGCGCCGCGATCACGATCAAGGGCTCAGGGTTCGTCTCCGGAGCCACGGTGAAGATCGGCGGCAAGGCGAGCTCTGTGAAGGTTCGCTCGGAAACTGAAATCACAGCTGCGACGCCTTCCCAGTCGCCCGGCAGCGCCGAAGTGATCGTGACCGACGAAAACGGGGTGTCCAGCAGTGGCCCGAAGTACAAATTTGTCACGCCGCCAATTCCGACGGTGATCTCGATCAGCCCGACCGAAGGGCCGACGTCGGGCGGCACGACGGTGACCATCAGGGGATCCAATTTCGTCAGCGGCGCCTCGGTCAAGATCGGCAAGGCCGCACTGTCGGTCAGCGTGCGCTCGGCGACGGAAATCACCGTCAAGACACCCTCCTACTGGTCGGGCAGCGATGCAGTGATCGTGTCGGATGAAAACGGCACCTCGAGCGGTGGCCCCAGCTACACGTATCGCACACCCGCGCCGGCCGCGACAACGTCGGTAAAGCTCGCATGCGTCGGCACGCAGATCTGCAGCGGGACGCTGGAGCTGACAGCCGACAGCGCCGTCGCCGCATCTCGCAAGACCGATGCGCGTGCGCCGGCGCTCGCGGCGCTCGCCACCGCTGCGTTCTCCATCGCGCCTGGACGTGCATCGAACGTCACCCTCGCGCTGAGCGCGACAGGGCGTGCGCTCATCAGCTCAGCACACGCAGGGGTGAACGTCACGTTGACCGTGGTGCCCGGTAGCGCGTCGGCCTCCCAGGCCCCCGCGCAGAGCATCCACCTCCATCTGATCAGACGAGCGCACCGCTCGGGCAAGCTCGTGCGCTCGGCGGCGGCCAGGTCGGGCGGCCTGGCCGCCGTCCTGGTCGGATCAGCTGCGCGGGCGCCGCGGGCGTAGGCTCGCGCGGCTCGTCGCGCCGTCTGCCCC
>DATNLQ010000210.1:0-12874 GCA_035602785.1 Solirubrobacteraceae bacterium | reverse complement strand
CGCCCTCCTCACGCAGACACCATCAACGCAAGAAGGGTTCGCCAAACCACCACCGAAACCCTACAACAAAACTACCAAAGCACTATTAGTCAGTCAGTCCACCAGTCGGGGACCGGCACCCCATCGCCATCATCTGGCTTGGTGCCGCCTATCGCGACGATCTCCAGGCCTTGGGGGCCGCCCTCGAACGCTCTGACGACCTCGGGGGAGACGCGGACCACGTCCCACTGGCTCAGGTCGAGAACCTCGTCGTCGAGCTTGATACGCCCTGCGCCGCCGACGACGACGTATGCCTCCTCCTGCTCGCGGTGGCTGTGGCCCATACGCGAGCGGTAATTGGGCGCGTAGCGGAAGTAGCTGACCCCGAGCTCTTTCGAGTCGAGGTGCTTACGGGCGAAGCGTGCCTCGACGTCTGACGTTCTCGCGGCGGCCGAGTCCTCGACATCCATGAGGTTCTTGACGCTGTAGCTGGACATTGTGGCTCCTGTCTTGTTTGGTGGCGGCTGCGTGGCAGCCGGTGCTGCAACCAGCCAGGTGAGCCTAGGACGCGGCGCGTGCGGACACTCCGCTCCTCCTGCGACGCGAGCGCTGCTGGCGCGAGGCTGAGCCGGCCGGCCTTGCGGAGCGCTCCTGGCCGCCGCCCAGCCCGTGCTCGAGGCCGAGCCGGCGGGCGACCTCGCGCATCTCGTGGCGCTCGCCTGCGCCGACGAGGGTGATGCCGATGCCCTGACGCCCGGCGCGTCCGGTACGCCCGACCCGATGGACATAGGCGTCATGGTCGCCGGGCGGGTCGAAGTTGATCACGTGCGAGATGCCGTCCACGTCGATGCCCCTGGCAGCGACGTCGGTTGCGACGAGCGTGTCGACGCGGCCGGACCTGAAGCTGGCGAGGGCCCGCTCGCGCTGGCTCTGCGACTTGTTGCCGTGGATCGCCAGCGCTTCGACACCGCTGGCGCCGAGCCGTTTGACGAGCCGGTCGGCTCCACGCTTGGTTCGCACGAACACCAGCGCGCGGTCGCGCTCGCAGCCGAGCTCATCGACCAACGTCTGCAGGCGGGCGTCGTCGCGTATCGCGACGAAGCGGTGCTCGACGTCGGCCGTGCGGTAGCGGCCCGGCTCGCCGTGCTCGTGAGTGATGGGCCGCTTGGTGTAGCCCGCCGCGAGGCGGCCTGCGACGCCGTCGAGGGTGGCTGAGAAGAACAGTGTCTGGCGCTCCTTGGGGCAGGCGGCGACGATGCGATCGATGGCGGGGCGAAAGCCCATGTCGAGCATGCGGTCGGCCTCGTCGAGCACGAGGATGCGGACCGCGTCGAGCGTGAAGGCACGGCGCTGCAGAAGGTCCTCGAGGCGGCCGGGTGTTGCCACCAGGATGTGAGACCTGGCAGCTTGGGCGGCCTGCTTGGTCAGGCCGACGCCGCCGTAGACGGCTGTGACCCGCAGCTTGCGCGAGCGAGCGATGTCCTGCAGCTCGTCGACTATCTGGCTGGCGAGCTCGCGGGTGGGCGCCAGCACGAGGGCTGCGGGGTGGGCGCCATCAGCGCTGAGACGCTCGGCGAGCGGGACCCCGAAGGCGAGCGTCTTGCCCGATCCGGTGGGCGACTTGACGAGCACGTCGCGGCCCGCGAGGACATCTGCGAGGACGAGTTGCTGGACGGGGAACGGCTCGTGGATCCCGCGACGGGCGAGCGCGGCGATGACCGTGTTCGAGACGCCGAGATCGGCGAAGGACTGCTTATTCATGAATGACTCCTTTGGCGGCGCTTGGTGGCGCGTACAGTTCGGAGGCTCTGGCCTACCCGAACCGCTGTCAGCGGGACTCAAGCGAGCTGCCTCGCGGCCGAAAGGTTCAGCCGCTGGGGCCAAGCTAGCAGACGCGGGCCGCTGCGCCCGGGATGCGGGCGCTATTGCGCTAACCTGATTATGCAGATTCACACCACCTACGCAGGCGCGGACCCGACGGTCGCGACCGCGCAGGCAAACGGGAGGTGGCCGGGACCCGGAAGTCCCATCGCCTCGACGCGCCGAGCTGCCCCGAACCAGCACCCGAGCGGTGGCCGACAGCGCCCGGACGCGCGATCCCCTAGGAGCAGGCACGTGCCAGGTCCCCAGCAGGTCCGCCAGCAGGAAAAGCACGAAGAGAAGCTCAAGGACATTCGCGAGCAGGTTGCCCAGGGCAAACTGGTGATCAGGAAGATGACGGCAGACGAGCGCATGCGCTATCCGCCACGCGAGGCCAGCCGTTCGCGCCCAGGCTCCAAGCGGCGCTGATGACGCGCTTCTTCTTGCCATCGTCGCCGCAGGGCGACGCAGCAGTCGAGAGCGGCTACAAGAAGCTGCGCGAGCAGGCGGAGGCCTGCACGGGATCTGCCTCACGCGACCGGCGCATCCGGGAGATCGAGTGCCGACGCCAGGGCCTTGACTGTCTCCTGCGGGTGGGCGAGCCCGATGCGATCGACGGCCGGACGGTCGCGGCAATCCTGCAGCTCGGTCGCGACACGTACACGGTGCACCACGTGCCGAGCGAACCGGACCAGTTCACGGCGCCGACGGTGCTGCAGCGGACCGAGGTCTACTCGGTCGCAGACTTCGACTGAGCGGATCGCTGGCGGGCGCTTGGCGCTCGCCAGCGAGGGCACTCACGCTTCCTCGGGCGGGCGACGCTCGCGCTTGCGCTCGGTAGCACGGCGCTTGGCCGCCAGCCGCCGCTCGCGCGAGGCAGCGGTGGGACGGGTCGCGCGGCGGCGCTTGGGAGCGGCGAGCGCCGTGGCGAGCCGCGCGCTCAGACGAGTGAGGGCCAACTCGCGGTTGCGCGCCTGTGATCGCTCGTCCTGCGCGACCGCTACGACTCGTGGCCCGATGCGAGTCAGTACCCGCTCCCGCTGGGCTTCGCTGAGCGTAGGTGAGGCGAGCACGTCGAAGCTCGCTTCCACCCGCGAGGCGGTGACGTTGGCGTGCTGTCCCCCCGGCCCGGAGGAACGGCTAGCGCGCAGTGTTACCTCCGCGAGCGGAATCGCCAGCTCGCCAGTGATCTGCAGCCGTCCGTGAGGGCCCTCTTCAGCTTCGCTGGGGATAGTCGCGGGCATGGGACCAGTGTTGCGCGATGTCCGTGGGCGTACCGGCATCTTGCTCAAGATGGCTTGAGTGAGGGTTAGCCGACCCAGCTGGCAAGCAGCGGATCCTCAGCGGCGGCAGCCCGCAGTCGTTGGGTGGTTGCACCGCGCAGCTCCCACTTGGTGCGCGCGTACACATCGGAGGGCAAGGCCGCCAAGCTGGCCGCGAGCTCGAGCGCGCGAGCGAGTACAGCGTCGGGCTCGACGACCTCGTCGAAGACACCGAGGCGCAGGCATTCGCCGGCGTCGATCAGCTCGTTGCCGAGCGCGAGGACTCGCGCGGCGTGTGGCGCGAGCTCCGCAGCGACGATCCCGATCGCGGCCTGTGGGTAGGGCACGCCAACCTTGACCTCGGTCAGCCCGTAGCGGCCGCTGCTGGACGCGACGCGGATGTCGGCACAGAGCGCGAGGACGAGTCCGCCTGCGATTGCATGGCCGGTGATCGCTCCGACGACGGGGCAGCGAAGCTCATAGACGCCGAGCGCCATCGCGTTGATGGTCGCTACCATCTGGCGCTGCTGCTCTGGGCCATAATCGGGGACCAGCTTGAGGTCGGCACCCGCGGAGAAGAACCCCGGCCGCCCAGCCAGCACGAGCGCTCGGGGCTGATCGCTCGCCACCCGCTCGATCGCAGCAACGAGGTCCCCCAGCAGGGCGACGTCCATCGCGTTCGCGGGCGGCCGGTCCATTGTCAGCACGACTACACCAGCGTCGACGTTGCGCAGGCTGACGTGCTCCACGAGTACGGAGCCTATTGAGCAGCGCAAGATCACGAGCCCACGGCCAACGAAACAGCAGGATGGTAGTTACGGCGTCTGTTCTGTTCGATGGCTGTCGATTCCCAGCACCCCTGCAACGGCGCATGCGGCCAGGGGCTCGTCGTGAGGCGTATGTCCGGCGAGGGCGATGACGGTTCCCTCGAGCGCGCCCAGCAATGCGACTGCCATCGCCCGGGCCGGTAGTCCCGGTGGAATCGAACCGGCTTCGCGTCCGGCGTTGACGAGCCTGACGCAGCGCTTGACGCCGGCCTCCCAGATCCGCTCGGTCTCGCGCCCCACCGGATGGTCCTGGCCGTCGAACTCGAAGCGCAGCGCCATCACGACGCGGGCGATGTCACGCCGGCAGAAGACGGCGTGGCCGCGTGCCAGCGCGAGCAGCTCGGCGACCGGGTCGGTCTGTTGCGCGGCCGGCTCGCCGACCTCGCGCATCCAGTTCTCGTTGACCCACTCGATCACCGCCAGCGCCAGGTCCTCCTTGTCCTTGAACTGGTGATACAGAGCGCCCCGCGTATAACCGGCCTCGCGCGCCACCTCCTCGAGCACGAGGTTGCCGTAGCCGTGGCGCGAGAGACCACGCGCGGCGGATTCGAGCAACGCGCTGCGCGAGCGGGCGCGGCGCTCAGCCTGAGTAGGGCGCCCTCGCACTGACAGTGTCGGCGCGCTCGCGGAGCTCATCGACCTTGCGGCGTTCGTCCTGTATCAGTACATACATGCACGTATGTATGCTAGCATCCTGGCGAGCAGACGATGTCCACAGCCTCGTCCCAGCACTCCGACCCTCTGTCTCCGCGTCGCGACGGACGCGCAGACACCTCGACCGTCCGATGGAGGCGCGACGTTCCCGAGGCGATTCGCTCTCTCGGCGCCCTTGCGAACGCCGATTACGCCGACATCGTCACCGCGACCGTTGACGAGACGCCAGCAGACCCCGACCAGTTCATCCACGCGGCGTTGAAGCGCCTACCGCGTGGTCTGGTCGTCTTCATCCCATTCGTCCAGCGTGCTTTCCTCGGCCTTCGCCTGGAGCTGCGGCCCTCCCCCGATCGCCTGCTCGGGTGGAAGATCGCCGATCGCGGCGAGAACTGGATAAGGATTGAGGCTGCCTCGTGGTTCTTGACCGGCCACGTAGTCATGCACGCCGATAAAGGCCTCCTGTCCTTCGCGTCGTTCATCCGCTACGACCGACGGCTGGCAGCGCTCGTTTGGCCTCCGGTATCCCTCATCCACCGTCAAGTGGCGCTCGCCCTGGTACGCAGCGCGATGCGAGCGCAGTGATCAAGGCAGGCATCACAGTATGACGGGACAAGCGAGACTCCCGAACAGCGCCCACACCTCCCGCCCTTGGCGCATCCACGAGATCACCCCCGACTTTCGGCTCGAGGACGTGTGGGCGCTACCCGCGCGTGGCGAGGAGAGCGACTTCCCCCTGCTGGTGGCGGGCATCGCCGCTGGCGACCCCTCGCAGGGCTCGTGGCTTGCTCGCGCGCTGTGGAGCATCCGCTGGAAGGTCGGCGAGCTACTCGGTTGGGATGAGGCGGAGACCGGGCTTGGAGAGAGGGTGCCGACGCTGCGCCAACGCCTGCCGGGAGACCTGCTGGATGCACCAGGCCCCAGCTTCGACACGCTCCCATTCACCTCGCTGTACCTGATCGAGAACGAGTTCGCCGCGGAGATCGCCAACCGCACCATGCATGGGGTCATGCACCTCAGCTGGGTTGCTGACGGAACAGGCGGTTACCACGGCCAGATGGCCGTCTTGGTCAAGCCAAATGGACTCCTCGGGACCGTGTATATGGCCGCGATCAGACCCTTCCGGTACCTGATCGTCTACCCCGCGGCGATGCGGCAGATCGAGCGCGAATCGACATCTCGCGCAGCTGCATCTAGACATTAGGGCCCGCGTCGGGCCGTCTCCACTTCCAATTTATACCTCACAGGGGGGCTTGTTACAAGCCCCGGTCGTGGCGCATAATCGCCCGCCGCAGGCCAGAACCTACGGAAATGGGAGAGCTATATGCATGTGGATATGAGTGAGCATGCGGTGGTGATCGCCGGCGGCGGTCCGACGGGGATGATGCTGGCGGCTGAGCTGGCGTTGGCGAATGTCGATGTCGCGATCCTCGAGCGGCGCCCCGATCACGTGCTCGTCGGCTCACGCGCCGGCGGCTTTCACTCGCGTACGATCGAGGTGCTCGATCAGCGGGGGGTCGCTGACCGGTTCCTCGCGGAGGGCCAGGTGGCTCAAGTTGCGACGTTTGGGACGACCGTGTTGGACATGAGCGACTTCCCGACGCGTCATCCTTATTCGCTCGGGATCTGGCAGAACCAGATCGAGCAGATCATGGCCGGCTGGATCGCCGAGCTGCCCGTGCGGATCTACTACGGATGTGAGGTGACGGGCTTCGCGCAGGACGACACCGGCGTTGACGTCGAGCTGTGCGACGGCCAGTCGCTGCGGGCGCAGTATCTCGTCGGGTGCGACGGAGGACGCAGCGTCATCCGTAAAGCAGCCGGCATCGAGTTCCCCGGATGGGATCCGACCAAGAGCAACCTGATCGCCGAGGCCGAGGTGACCGAGGAGCCGGAGTTGGGCATCCGGCACGATGCCGTCGGCGTCCACGCCATCGGCAGGTTGGAGTATGAGATCCGCGACGGCGAGGTGATCTACAAGGATGGGGGGCCGGTGCGGGTCATGGTGACCGAGCAGCAGATCGGGCCCAGCAGCGAGCCCACCCTGCGCGATCTGAGCGAGGCGCTCATCACGGTGTACGGCACCGACTTCGGGGTCCACAATCCCACGTCGATCTCCAGGTTCACCGACATGACACGTCAGGCAGCGGCCTACCGCGCGGGGCGAGTCCTACTTGCCGGCGACTCGGCGCACGTGCATTACCCGGCGGGTGGACAGGGCCTCGGCCTCGGTGTGCAGGATGCGGTGAATCTGGGGTGGAAGCTGGCTCAGGTGGTCAACGGGACCTCCCCGGAGAGCCTCCTGGACACCTATCAGGACGAGCGCCACCCGGTCGCTGCCCGCGCGCTCCGGCACACGATGGCTCAGACTGCGCTCCAGCGCCAGGACGAGCGCACGAAGGCCCTGGTCGATGTGGTGTCGGAGCTGGCGAGCATGGATGAGCCTCGCAAATGGCTCGCCGGGATCATCTCCGGGCTGGACATTCACTACGACCTCGGCGAGGGACATCCGCTGCTCGGACGCCGCATGCCCGATCTGGACCTCGTGACCGCCGACGGCCCGCTGCGAGTCTTCGAGCTGCTGCACGACGCCAAGCCGGTGCTGCTCAACCTCGGTGAGCCGGGCAGCTTTGACATCACTCCATGGGCTGACCGGGTCCAGCTGATCGATGCTGAATATGTCGGCCTGTTGGAGCTTCCGGCACTCGGCGCGGTCACCGCCCCCACTGCCGTGTTGATTCGGCCTGACGGATATGTCGCCTGGGTGGGCGACGGCACAGATACCGGCTTGCGCGACGCGCTGACTACCTGGTTCGGACCGCTTACTGCGACATAGCGCACTGGCCTGCGCAAGACCGCGTGGTGCGTGACCTGCGCGGTGCGCAGACGTGTTAGACCCTGCCCAGCCGCCGCGAGGCAACGCTCGCTCTCGCGCTCCGCGCCGTCAGGAGCCGTCGTTCACAAATGCCTGGTAGAGGCGGCAGGGCTCGTTGCGCAGGCTTGCGCAGGGCGGCAATGCGGTGGGCACATTGACACCGGGCACGATCGGGAGGGTGAGGTTGGCGGGCATGCCGGGCCCGAACGCGATCGACACCTTGGCGGTCGTGCCTTCCGGCTGCGTCTGGCTGAACGACCACACGGGCTGTGTGCCGTTGGGCGCGGAGATCGTGACCCTGATGCGCGAGCCTGCTCGGTAGACGTGCCCCTCGAAGTACAGCGGAATCGTGACCGGGACGAATTCGTCAGCCGGCATCGGCTGCACATCGGACGCAAGGAAGGTCGGGATCGGCTGCAGCGGCGTGGGGGCCTGGTCGAGCATGTTTTCCGAGGTGGTGGCGAGCTTGCGCTCACTGGCGCGGATCCAGCCGTTCTGGACGAAGGTTTCGTTGCCGTCGGGGCGCACCTCGCTGACCGTCGCCTGAAGATCGACGTCTGGAGTCGATGACTCCACCCAGAGGTTGACGGCGCCTGCGCCGATTGCGGTTGTGTCGCTGGTGAGGGGTGCGGACTCGTAGGACACGGCGGAGCCTGCCGTTGGCTGCTGCCAGTTCCATTCCCACTGGGACGCGTCGCCCCACAGCCCGCCTGTGCCCGTGTTGGACGAGTAGTCCGTCAGCGGCGTGGCGCCCGCATCCGAGGTGTAGGAGTCGACCCCCTGGGCCGTTGCCGGCTGTTCGCCCAGCGCGCCTTCCGGCCCGAGATACCACGAGCGAGCCGTCGTGCCGGGGATCGGGAACGCCGAGAACGACTGTTCGAAGGCGGGATAGGGGTTGCCGGGCGTCGTCTTTCCGGTCGGCGAGGCTCCTGCCCCGTTGTCGAACAGCACCCGAATCTCCGGGAGCGCCGTGAAGGTCGATAGCGCCTTTGCGTATGACAGCTGGTCCTGGACCGGGTCCGGCGGCAGCGTGACGATGTCGCCCGCCGGGACTCCCAAGGCCATGTGGTAGATGATCGGAGCCGCGAGATGCACGATCGCCCGGCGGTAGAGCGGCGCTCGGTGCGCGACGAACAGCTGCAGGAAGTCGTACAGCCGGTCGAGGGTATACGGATCGAGCGAGTCGACGTGGGCGCCGTTGGTGAACGTGAACCACTTGCTCTCGGTGCCGGTGAAGTGCTCCGCCAAATCGGCGCAGTGCCCGCCGGTCTGCTCGTCCTCCCACTGGCATGCCATGAACGTCGGAACGTCGATGTTGTGAACGAACGTCACCGGGTCCAGCGGGTCAGCAACAGAGGGCTTGTAGGTCGCGTTTTCCTTGATTTCTGACAGCAGGTTCGTCGCCTCTCCGTGCAGGTCCTGGTTGCCCGCGCAGGTTTCATCGCCCGTCTGTATCTGTTCGTAGGCCCAGTGCTCGCCGTTGTCGGGACCGGCCGGTTCGGCGTCGTGCTGTCGTTCTTCGGCCCACGGCACGGCAAAACCGGTGTTGAGGATGCCGCCGGGATAGAGCGTCGTCGCTGTTGCGTCGAGCACCGATAGCGGCGCGATCGCCTCGAGCGCAGGCGGCTGAAGTTGAGCGGCGAAAAGCTGGCTGATCCCGCCGTAGGAGATGCCGAGCATTCCGACCTTGTGGTGGAGCACCCACGGCTGGTGAGCGATCGTCTCGATCACGTCGTAGGCGTCCAGATCCTCCAGCGGTTCGAAATAATCGAACGCACCGCCCGAGCAGCCGGTGCCGCGCATGTTCACGTCGACCACCGCGAAGCCCATCAGGTTGGCCAGTTCGGCGATGCCGCTTTCCGGGCCCGCGGGGTTCGCGTATCCGTACCCCGAGTATTCGATCAGCGTTGGGTACGGCGC
Organism: Solirubrobacteraceae bacterium; assembly: GCA_035602785.1. GTDB lineage: Bacteria > Actinomycetota > Thermoleophilia > Solirubrobacterales > Solirubrobacteraceae > Palsa-744. The sequence continues at coordinate 3,500 of DATNLQ010000210.1, read as the reverse complement.
CGTGGGGCTCTCCGTTGGGGAGGCCGGGAGCTGAAAGCCCGAGCTTGAGCCAAACACTCCCGCCGGAATGCCGGGCGGGTGGACGTCGATCGCCAGCTGGGTGCCGTCGCGCGTCGTCAGGTACGTGTAGCCGCTGTCCGGGATCGACTGCCTGTAGATGCCGGGATCCCACGGCGCCGCGGCTCGCGTGTGGACGGTGATCGGCCCCGACTCTTCACGTGTGGAGCTCAACCGGACCCGGTAGCGCCTTCCCGGTGCGACGTCCCGGAACAGCAACCCCCCAAGCAAGTCCGCGGTCTGCGTGGACACCGTTTCGCCATTCGATCGCAGCAGCGACATCTGAGCGCTCGGGGCCAGGCCGGTGACATACACCTGTTCCACGCTTCCGTGCGCGCTGAAGGCACACGCGGCCGCAGCGGCGACGAGCCAGACGGCGGCTGTCGCAAGCGTTACGACGGCTCCGATACGCGCACGACGCCGGAGCGCAGACGCTGTGACGAAGCGGCTAGCGCCTCCCACGCGGCCCACCGCACGACGATCACCGCTCGCTGGCTCGGCACGCAGCGGCACCCTCCCATCCCGCACATCCCCATTGCACGTCCCCATGTAGTTCAAAGTAAACAGCACTTGAGCGGTCAGCGACACCCGCCGGCCGTGAATCCGCGGTTCGAAGGTCACATCGGCGAGATCGGTGACACTCACCTCGACGTCCCCGACGAGGACGAGATGAGCGCGTCGAGTGGGCTGCCGGTGTCCGCCCTGAATGCCAGGCGGGCCCCGCTGGACGGCGCCGGCGAGCTGCAAGGGTCCGTCTCGCCGAGAGGCGCTGATACACGCGGATATTGGCGATTATCGGCGTTCAGTGCTGATGCGCGGGATGCCAGGTCCGCTCGTGGTCTGTCGCCGAGGCGCGAGCATCGAGGAGCTCTTTACGCGGCGCCTGGCCAGGCTGCCCGGTGATGCGCGTCGCTTGTTGCTGACAGCGGCGGCCGATCCAATGGGGCCACCCGGCGATCGTATGGCGTGCAGCCCGGCGGCTCGGATCCCCGAGTCCATCGTCTGGGCGAGCGCCCCGGCGGGCGCGAGCGTCAGCCCGGCTACCAAGAGCAGCAGCGCTGCCCGCACGCGCAGCTCGCGCCGCGTTGCTCGATTTGCTTGCCGAAGACGGTCATCGCCGAGCGCCAGTTCAACCTCAGCTTCCTCAATACCGCCGTAGACGCACTCGCGCTGATTGTTTTCGGCGTGGCGCTCGCGGTGGGCGTCGTCGCCGGCGAGGGGGACCTGTTGCTGACATTGCTGCCGGCAGCGCTCGCGGCGGGCGGGGTCGCCACCGCGCGGTGATCGCAGGTCGCGCGAGCTACACGATCCTTCGCCGTCGCCTCGGGCCGATACACAGGCATGCCTGATGCGCAAGGTCGACGGTCTCGCGTCGATGGTGTTCCGCAAGTCGATATCGCGCCGTGCAGCGTTAAGATTTGTAAGACGACGGAATCGACTGGGGGGAGCGCTTGTCCCATCCGTGAAATGGCGAGTAGTCGCCCGCCTCCCACTTTTCGCGCAGCCCGGGCTTGCTTAGCTCCCAGTCCGGGCGGATCTCGCTCGTCACGGTCCGCAGGTCGTGAAAGAGATCCACGAAGGAGGGACGTCCCCAGAACCAGTAGCCGTTGTAGATGCTGTGGATGACCAGCCCGGGCTTGAGCACGAGGGTGTGGGGGATCATCGGGTCGTGCTCGGGGTCGGTGTACTCCTGGATTTCAAGGTCCTTCTGGACGGTCCGCTCCGGGTCGGAGAGGAACGGCCACTGGGCGCCGATCGACGCGCGGAACTCCTGGCTCGCGTGATGGGTGTCGGTCGAGATGGTGGCAATCTTCGTGTAGGCCACTGCGATCTTGGGGTAGTTGGCGGCGAGCTCGAGGTGCTGCTGGTGCTCCTTGGGGCAGTAGTTCCCGCGCGCGAGCGTGAGGACCAGGGGGTCGTCGCCTTGGATCTCGCTGAGCTTCCGAGTATGGTTCTCGTGATCGGGCAGCTCGTAGTCGGGGAAGGTGCCGCCGGGGACGATGTCGCTGCGCATGATCTGCTCCTGTCTATGGTTGAGGAGTGACGCGATGGCCGCCGTCCCGTCCACTCGCGCCCGGTGGTCCAACGGGTCCGGCCGCCCGGTCCGCGGCACGCGCGTGGACCAGTGGTATCCCGGGCGCCATCGGAGCTTTTCGGGTCTACGTTGAGCCTAGTCAATCGGCGCCGCGGGCGCCAGAGAGGGGACCATCCCAATGAGTGCCCACACGCCGGTGTGCGAGTTGCTGGGGATAGAACGCCCGATCGTCCAGGCGCCGGTGTCTGCAGATCCCCGCCTGCCCGCCGCGGTCTCTAATGCCGGCGCTCTGGGCAGCGTGGCGCTGTGGTGGGCCGACGACGCCGGTGACCTGGTTCGTGAAACGACAGCGCTCACCGACCGGCCCTTTTCCGGCAATTTCGTTCTTACCTCCGATCAGCACCATCGACTCGATCAGGCACTTTCTGCTGGTCTGCGGATCGTGTCGTTCCTGTTTGGCGATCCCCACAGCTATGTCGACTCGATCCATGATGCCGGAGGGCTTGTTCTGCAAACGGTCGGGAGTGCGGAGGAAGCGCGGCGCGCAGCCGGATGTGGGGTGGACATCGTCATTGCGCAGGGCTGGGAGGCCGGCGGGCACGTACTGGGTCGCGTTGCAACGCTCCCATTGGTGCCAGCGGTAGTCGACGCGGTGGCACCGGTACCGGTCATCGCCGCTGGTGGGATTGGCGACGCTCGAGGAGTCGCGGCCGTGCTCGCCCTCGGCGCGCAGGCCGCCTGGCTGGGCACCCGGTTTCTCTTGGCCGACGAGATGCCAATCCACGAGGAGTATCGGCGCCGCCTGATCGCCGCGACCGAGACCGACGCAGAGTGGTACCCCAACCTTTATGAGGTGGGGTGGCCGGACGCCCCCCACCGCGCCATCCACAACTCAACCGCCGAGCGGTGGGAGGCCGCGGGCCGCCCGCCACCGGGCAGTCGACCGGGAGAAGGGGAAGTGATAGCGCACTTCGCTTCAGGCGAACCCATCGTTCGATATTCCCCCGCGCCCCCACTCGTTGGAACAACCGGCGAGATCGAGGCGCTATCGCTGTGGGCCGGACAGAGCGTTGCGCTCGCCAAACAGACACAGCCCGCTGCGGAAATCGTGGCCGAGCTCGTCTCGCGCTTGTAGCCCCACCGCCCTGCCCGACCAGCGGCTCCGGCGTCAGCGGATCAGGCTCAGTCGTTGGCGTGGATCGTGTCAGCCTCGTCGGGCGCGGCTGTCCAGCTTGCGAGGAGGTTCAGGGCCTCCTCGGACTTGGAGCCGGGCTCGGCCGGGTAGAGGGTCATCGTGAGGCCGGGGTCGGCGGAGAGCTCCATCGCCACGTAGGTGAGCGTCAGCTCGCCAACATACGGCGGCTGGGTAAGCCCCGCCCTGGTGCCGGCCGCGCGACGGCGCTAGCTC
>DATNLQ010000136.1:0-5451 GCA_035602785.1 Solirubrobacteraceae bacterium | reverse complement strand
TGTCGACGATGTTGGCCCACAGCGTCGCCACGTCGGGCGCACCCGGGAGGATGCAGCCGAGGCCCACGATCGCCACGTCCGCGGGCGGCGGCGCGGGGGGGTCGGCTGCCGGCTCGGGCGCCGACAGGCCCGCCAGCAGCTCGGTGCTGCCCTGCGAGACGTCGCGGTGCAGGTCGGCCACCGTCGTAACCGCATCGCGCAACGCAGCGATCTGGCCGATCATGTACATGCCCTGCTCCCATTGCGCATCGGCGTCGACCGCGACCAGCTTCGAGGACGGGGGCGGGGAGGGGGTGTCGTCGCGGGGCGGCTCGGCGGCTTGCTCGGGATGCGCCTCGTCCGGGGCGAGCGGCCGATCGACGCCCTTTGCGGCGATCCGCAGGCGTCCTATGTTCAGCTGCTCCAGGCGGCCGCGAAGCTCCTCTGCGTCCAGCCCGGCGGCACGCAGACGCAGCCGCTCGGCCGCGAACTGCTCGACGAAGGGCGAGGGCAGACAGCGCGTGGCGTGGCCGGGACCGCTCTCCAGCAGCGCGGTGTCTACGGCTGCCAGCGCGGCCTGCTGGAACAGCGGCGTGATGGCTGCGCACTCGGTCGCCTCGCGGGTGAACAGATAGGAAGTTCCCATCAGCGCTCCGATACGGGCTCCGCGCTCGGCAGCCACCGCGGCAGCCGCCGCGGCCATCGCCGCCGACTTGGCGTCGTGGATGCCGCCGGCGAGCAGCACGTCGCAGTCGCAGGCGTCGCCCGGCAGCTCCTCGAGCAGGACGCGCAGCATCGTGTCCCACAGGACGAAGCTCGTGCGTGGCCCGACGTGTCCACCGCACTCGCGTCCCTCGAACACGAACCGGCGGGCGCCATCTTTGAGGTAGAGCCTGAGCAGTTGCGGTGAGGGGACGTGCAGGTACGTAGCGATCCCGTCGGCTTCCAGTTCGCGCGCCTGGTCGGGGCGCCCGCCGGCGATCAGCGCAAACGGCGGTCTGTGCCTGCGCACGACCTCCAGCTGCTCGGCGCGCAGCTCGGCGGGAACGAAGCCGAGCACCCCCACGCCCCATGGCCGTTCGCCGACGAGCTCGGCGCTGCGGGCGAGCAGGACGTCGGCGTCGGGGCCGCGCATCAGGGCGAGCGCGAGGAACGGGAGTGCGCCGCCTTGCGCCACCGCGGCCGCGAACTCGGCGCGGTCGCTCACCCGCGTCATCGGACCCTGCACGAGCGGATAGCGGGTGCGGTGCGACTGCGCGACCCCCGCGCCCTCCGCCAGCGGGTTGCCTCGCGCAAGCGCCGCGCACGTATCGGCGATCGCGCGGCGCAGGCCGTCGACGATGCCGGCGACGTTGCCGAATCGCTGGGCCAGATCGGCGGCGAATGCGGCGTCCTGTCCGAGCGCAAGCACCCCGGCCACATCCGGGTCTTGGCTGGCGACGTGCTGCCTGACGGCCGTACGCCACTCATCCGTCGCTCCGGGGCCGGGCGTGAGCTGCGCCTCTGCGTCGCGCAGCCGCTCAAGGCCCTGCAGACCCGGGCGGCTGTAGGCGCGAAACGGCGCGCCAAGCTGTGCGCCGAGCGTCGCCGTCTGGCTGCCATCGAATCCCGTCAACGTGGCACGCAGGCTCGCGGGTATGGGCGACTCGCGGGCCAGCAGCAGCTGGGCGTCGAGCACCGCGCCGGCGGCGCCCGCGACGTAGGCGGCGCCGACCGTGTGCAGCCCGATGCCGCCGTGTACGAAGACGGGTATTTGTAGGGCCCCGATCAGCCTCTGGGACAGTACGAACGAGCCTTCCTCGCCGATCCAGCCACCCGCCTCGTGGCCCTTGGCGATCACGCCATCGGCGTCTGCCGTCTGCGCAGCGAGGGCCTGCTCCAGCTGCGTGGCGACGACGTATGCCTGCATCCCGGCGCGATGGACCCGCTCGACCAGAGCGCTCAGCCGATCGACGGGCATGTTTGCGAGCACGATCGTGTCCAGGCCGTCCAGCGATGCGCCGAGGACGAGCTCGAGGACCGGCTCTGTGTCGACGAGCGCGCCGCGTCGCCCGTGCCCCAGCGCGCACAGCCTGCGCAGCTGCTCGAGCCCGGCGTTCGGGTCGAACTCGAGGCTGACGATGCCAAGCGCGCCCGCTCGGCTGCCGGCGATCGGAATCGCGGCATCCGGCGTGCCCGTTGGACACAACGTGATGAATTGGAACAAGAGTTGTGCCCCTTTCGCGGGTGAGCCCTCTCCGTTCCGTGAAGAGGATTTTTATGCCCGCGGACTTTGCGCTGACTTTGAGCCACTCACAAAGACCGGTCAAGCGTCTGAAGGCAACCTTGCCCAAAGGTGCAAACATCATTGACCGTGCATCGTGAGTGCCACTAGCCTACTCGGCCACCCTCGGTACGGATGCCGGACGGTCCACTTTACGGTGGCCGTCAGCCCGGGTCGAGGAAGCACCTGTCAGTCATCTCACTGTCCGCGCGGGGGCGCTCTTCCTCAAGTCGTGTTGTCATTTACTTCCCAAGTGGATCGCCCTTTGCCACAGCAACGGCTGGAGTGGCTGTGCGACCCGCGCAGCTTGGAGCCGCTCGAGTCGGCCTCGCTGCCGGACGATCCCGACGTTGGGGTGCAGGCGGCGTGGGGGCGCGTGGGGGGGCGCCCGATCGTCTGCTATGCCCAGGACTCCTCGATCGCCGCCGGATCGGTCGGCGTGGGCGAGGCCGAGGTGATCGTTCGCGCGCTGCGCCACAGCCGCCAGGCGGGAGTTCCGCTCGTCGGCTTCCTCGAGTCGGCGGGGGCGCGTCTGCAGGAGGGCGCCGCCGCGCTGGGCGGCTTCGGGCGGATCTTCTACGAGAACGTGGCGCTGTCGGGGCGCTCGCCGCAGATATCGGTGATCACGGGCGTTTCGGCGGGTGGCGGGTGCTACTCGCCGGCGCTCACAGATTTCGTGATGATGACCGAGAAGGCGTCGATGTTCCTGACCGGCCCGCGTATCGTCAAGCGCGCGCTCGGTGAGGAGGTGTCGACCGCCGCTCTGGGTGGCACCAGGGTGCACGCCCGCAGCGGCGTCTGCGACTTCGTCGCGCCCGACGACCACAGCGCGATAGGGATGCTGCGCGAGCTGCTGGGCTATCTGCCCCAGAACGCGTCCGAGCATCCGCTGGTCGTATCGGCCGAGCCCCCCACCGGTGAGGACCCGGCCGCTGTCCTGCCGGCGAGCAGCCGAAGCTACTACGACGTCCGCGACCTGATCAGGAGCCTGGTCGACGCAGGTCGTTTCCAGGAGGTGTCTGAGCGCTGGGCGCGCAACATGGTCGTCGGATTCGCCCGCCTCGATGGACACGCCGTGGCCATCGTCGCCAACCAGGCTCGCCACCGCGGCGGCATCATCGATGTCGAGGCTTCGCAGAAGGGCACGAAGTTCATCAAGACCTGCAATGCCTTCAACATTCCCATGCTCGTGCTCGTGGACACGCCGGGGTTCATGCCCGGGAGTCGCCAGGAGGCGGCCGGCGTGATCGGCCACGGGGCTCAACTGGTGCGGGCGTTCGCCTCCGCCAGCACCCGCCGGGTCACGGTGATCGTGCGCAAGGCGTTTGGGGGCGCGTTCATCACCATGAACTGCAAGGACCTCGGTGCAGATGCGTCGTTCTGCTGGCCGCAGGCCGAGATCGGAATCATGAGCCCGCAGGCGGCCGTCGAGATCATCCATGGGCGGCGTTTGCGGGGGGTCCCGAACGTGCATCTTCGCGACCGGCTTGCGCGTCGCTACGCGGAAGAGAGTCTCTCGCCCGACGCCGCGCTTGGAGCAGGCGCGATCGATGCAGTGATCGACCCGGCCGAAACCCGCGAGCGCGTGGTGCGGGCACTGTGGCCGGGCCATGCCAGTTCCCCTGGTTGGGACAGGACGATCGCGCAAGCGCCGGCCGAGAATGCCGAGTGGATCTCTGCCGCAGTACCCTGCAGATCACCCGGGCGCACGAACGGACTGACGAGCAGCTAGCGTCCCCCACCGATATGAAGGGAGCACAGCCATGAAGCAAATTCGCCGCGCTACGGCGCTCGCACTTGTCCTCGCAGCAACGTCTGCGGCGCTCGCCATGGCCTCAAGCGGGATATCGGGCACCTACAAGACGACGGTCAACACGGCTGGGTCGCTCGACGGCACCTACGAGATCACCTTCTCGCCGGGGCACTTCACGCTGCACGCTCCATACAACCTCATCGGCCACGGCACCTACACGATCTCCGGATCGAGGATCACCCTCCACGGCCCGGGAAAATGCACGGCCCCCGGCGTCTACGACTTCAAGCTGTCGGGATCGTCGCTGACGTTCAAGAAGATCTCGGATCCCTGCTCGCGCGCGTCGGTCCTCATCGCGCACGCGATGAAGAAGGTCTGATCCGGCCCACAAGTTTCTGCTGGGCTTGCTCGAGTGCGCTGAGGGCACAGCGCTAAGGTTTGGGCAAATGAGCACGCGGTGCGCCTCATGTGGCCGCGAAGGGGGCTCGGGATGGTTCTGCGATGGCTGCGGCGCGCCCCTGGAACGCAGTTGTCCGTCATGCGCGGCAACGGTTGCGCTCGACGCGAGCTTCTGCGCCTCTTGCGGCCTGCGGCTGGAGGACACTCGGAGCGCCGCCAGCGAAGGTGAGCGCCGTCAGCTGGCGGTGCTGTTCTGCGACGTCGTCGACTCGACGCCGCTCGCGCAACGGATGGACGTGGAGGACTTCGGTGAGCTGATGCTCGCGGTCCAGCGGCTGGCGACAAACGTGATCACACACTTCGGCGGGACCGTCGGCACCTATGCCGGCGATGGGCTGGTCGCTTGGTTCGGCTGGCCGGTTGCGCATGAGGATGACACCGCGCTCGCCACTCACGCCGGGCTGGAGATATTGGCGCAGCTCGGCAAGCTCGGCAGCGACGTCGCACGCGCGAGCGGCGCCCCGCTTGCGGCTCGTATAGCCGTGCACGTGGGACCGGTCGTCGTTCGGACCGATCGCCCGGACACGCCGGTCTTCGGCGAGACGATCCACGTCGCCGCGCGCCTCGAGAAATTCGCCGAGCCGGACACGCTCGTGATCAGCGACCTTGCGCGGCGCGTGGTGAGCGGTCGCTTTCACACCAGCCAACTCGCACCGGCCCAGCTGAAAGGGCTCAGTGGTCCAGTAGTCGCCTACCGCGTCGACGGTCCGATCGTGGCCGATGAGCGCGAGCTGGCTGCTGCGTTCCCTGCGCCGCTCATCGGCCGCGAGCGGGAGCTCGAGCACCTCCTCGAGATCTGGCAGCAGGCGCGCCGTGGGCATGGCCGCACGGCCCTGATCTCCGGCGAGCCCGGTGTCGGCAAGTCGCGACTGCTCTTGACACTGAAGGAGTCGCTGGCGCGAGAGCCGCACCGTTGGCTGCAGCTGCGCTGCTCGCCGCTCGCCGTCAACAGCGCCTTCCGGCCGGTTGCCGACATGCTCCGAAGCGGCCTGGGTCT
>DATNLQ010000129.1:0-2745 GCA_035602785.1 Solirubrobacteraceae bacterium | reverse complement strand
GACAGCGGCGAGGCGCACGAGCTCGGCAAGCTCATCCGCGACGTCGCCTTTGCCTTCACCCAGGTCGTGCGCACCGGCAGCCCCGCACAGTTGGTCAGCGCCCGCGAGGTTCTGGCCAACACCCGCCGCGATCTGTACCGGATCCTCGCCGACGGCGAGGACGAGGGCGCTACGGTGGACAAGGATTGATCGAGCAGGCCGACCACACAACACCCAGCACCACCCCCGGGGCGGGCGCCCTCCCCGGGGTGGGCGCCACTCCCGTCGCGGCCGTCATGGTCGACGGCCTCGTCAAGCGCTACGACGAGATCGAGGCGGTGCGCGGCATCGCCTTCGAGGTGCATGCCGGCGAGGTCTTTGGCTTCCTCGGGCCCAACGGGGCCGGCAAGTCAACCACCATCAACATGCTGTGCACGCTCGTGCGTCCCAGCGCCGGCTCCGCGCAGGTCGCCGGCCACGACGTGGTCGCAGAACGCGACGAGGTCAGGCGCAACATCGGCCTGGTCTTCCAGGACACCACGCTCGACGGTTACCTCAGTGCGGAGCAGAACCTGCGCCTGCACGGCGAGCTCTACGGCGTGCCTCGCGGGGCGCTGGAGCAACGCATGGGACAGGTCATGCACATGGTCGGGCTATGGGAGCGTCGCTCAAGCCTCGTCAACACTTTCTCCGGGGGGATGAAGCGGCGCCTGGAGATCGCGCGCGGCCTGCTGCACTCCCCGCGCGTACTGTTCCTGGACGAGCCCACCGTCGGCCTCGATCCGCAGACGCGCAGCTCGATCTGGAGCTACATCCGCGAGCTCAAGGAGCGCGAGGACATCACCATCTTCATGACCACCCACTACATGGACGAGGCCGAGTACTGCGACCGCATCGCCATCATGGACCACGGGCGCATCATCGTGCTCGACACTCCTGAGGCGCTCAAGGCCAAAGTGGGAAAGGACCGCGTGCAGATAAAGACCGACGATGACCAGGCAGCGATCGCCGCCCTGCGCGAGCGCTTTGGCATCGACGCCACGATCGCCGAAGGCGCCGTCACGTTCGGCGTGCCCGACGGCGAGCAGTTCGTACCGCGCCTGTTCGCGCAGCTCGACGTGCCGATCCGCGCGGTCAGCGTCGCGCGCCCGTCGCTCGATGACGTGTTCATGGCCCACACCGGCACCACCATCCGCGACGCCGAGTCGACCAGCACCGACCGCATGCGCAACGTCGCCAGGATGATGAGCCGCTGATGGTCTCGCAGGCACAACGCTGATGGCAACGCAGACGACAACCGCGCCTGCCGGCCGGCCGGCGCCCGCCGGGTCGCAGATGAGTCCGCACGAGATCGCGCGCGTGCGCGTGCCCACACGCAGCGCCCGCGGCGAGCTGCGCGCGATCAAGGTCGTGTGGAAGCGCGAGCTGATTCGCTTCAGCCGCGACCGCATGCGCATCCTCACCTCGCTGATGCAGCCGTTCCTGTTCCTGTTCGTGCTCGGCACCGGCCTGTCGCGACTGGCCTCCGCGGGCACGCACGGCGTCAACCTGCGCACGTTCGTCTTCCCGGGCGTGCTGTGCATGGCGGTGATGTTCACCGCGATGTTCTCCGCCGCGTCGCTGGTGTGGGACCGCGAGTTTGGATTTTTGAGAGAGATGATGGTCGCGCCCGTGAGGCGCAGCTCGCTGGTGCTGGGCAAGTGCTTCGGTGGCGCGACTGTGGCGGGCTTTCAGGGCGTGATCGTGCTGTGCCTCGCCGGCCTCGTCGGCGTGCCCTATGCACCCGGCCTGATCGTCGAGGTGTTCGCCTTGCAGATGCTGCTCGCCTTCGCCATCACCGCCTTCGGCGTGATGGTCGCTGCGCGCATCACCCAGATGCAGTCGTTCATGGCGCTCATGCAGATGGCGATCCTGCCCATGTACTTCTTGTCGGGCGCGCTGTTTCCCGTGTCCGGCCTGCCGCAATGGCTGGCGATCCTCAATCGTCTCGACCCGCTCACCTACGCCGTCGACCCGATGCGCAGGATCGTCTTCGCGCACCTGCACATCAGCGCCGCCGCGCGCCACGCCCTCGATCCGGGGGTGACGTGGTGGAGCTGGCACGTACCCGGCTTGGTCGAGGCAGCCGTCGTGGCGCTGCTCGGGTTGGGGATGCTCGCGATCGCCGTCGTGCAGTTCAGCCGCGCGGAGTAGCGAAAGCCGCGGGCTTCTGCCGGACTGGCCGGGCGGCCAAACTCGGCGCTCACACTGATAGTGTCGGCGCATGTCCGCGCTCGGTCCGTCCACTCCGGCCCTCGAGCTGGCCGTCGCGCTGAAGGCCCGCGAGCTGTCGTCGGTTGAGCTGCTCGACGCCTGCCTCGCCGGCGTTGACGAGCGCAACGCGCAGCTCAACGCGATCGTGTGGCGCGATGACGAGGAGGCGCGGGCGGCCGCCGCTGAGGCCGACCGCCGTCTGGCCGCGGGCGACAGCGCGCCCTTCCTCGGCGTGCCGCTGCCGATCAAGGACCTCACCCCAGTCGCCGGCTGGCCGGTCAGCTTCGGCTCGTGCGGTGCGCCCGCTGGTGCCAGCGAGCAAAACGACCCGGTGATCGATGCGCTCGTGGCCGCCGGCTTCGTCCTGTGCGGGCGCACCAACACACCCGAGTTCGGCCTGATCACAGCCACCGAGAACACCCGCTACGGGATAACGCGCAACCCGTGGGACCCGAGCCGTTCGTCGGGAGGGTCGAGCGGCGGCGCCGCCGCGGCGGTGGCCGGTGGCATGTT
>DATNLQ010000126.1:0-10420 GCA_035602785.1 Solirubrobacteraceae bacterium | reverse complement strand
CCGCGCGCGAGCCTTAGCCGCCCCCCGCGTGCAGCTCGTTTGCCTGAGTCTCGGTTGGCCCGGCTTAGGAGTGTCGCCCGGCGGGGCTTTGTCGCCCGCCTGGCGGACCTGGGATATGGCGCCTTCTCTACACACCAAGCTCCCGCGAGCCGATTCACCTGTCCGGCGTGGTCGATGCACGGTTGTCGGATCGTCCTGGCCGGTGTGTGGTTGGGGCGCCCTGTCCTCACTCCCGATTTTGGCCGGCGCCGCCGTGCCGCTGCAACCCCGCAGGGGGGTTCCCTTCGCCCTGCGGGCTCAGTTCCGCGTGGCGGTCGCCGGCCGGATCGGGGCTCGTCAGTCGCACCTACCACTCAACACACAGGAGTCGAACAACATGGCATTTCCCACTCCCACTAACTCCGCAACGCTTGTCGGCAGAGTGACCCGTGATCCCGAGCTGCGCACCGTCTCGACCAGCTCGGGCGACGCCCCGGTCCTCACACTCGGTCTTGCCGTCCGCAAGACAGCCAAGTCCGAGTCCGACCCCACGGCCGACTTCTTCGACGTGACGGTCTGGGGGCCGCGCGCCGAAACCTGCGCGAAGCATCTCCGCAAGGGACGGCTCGTCGGTGTCCTCGCCCGCCTCGAACCTACATCGTGGGACGGCCCGGACGGCTCCAAGCGTCGAGGCATGGAGATCATCGCTATCGAGGTCGAGTTTCTGGACGCCCCGCCGCGCGACGGACAGGACGCAGACTCGATGGAGGCCGTACCGACGGCAGCGTAGGCGCTCTTGCCGGGCCGCGGGCCCGCCCCAACAGGGGCGAGCACGCGGCCCGTTACTTTGTCCGTACCTTCGCGGCCACCTTCGGGACTCGCAGCGCGACCGGCGCTCGCGCAAGTTAGCCGGCGACGGTTCGCCGGGAGAGTCACTAGCAGGGCGCTCCCCCGCTGTAAAGCAATTTCGAGTCCCCGCCTACGGCGGGGCACTACAGGTACTCGTGAAATTGCTTGACAGCTCCTCCACGCCCTGCTTACGGCAGCACTCATGTTTGGGCATCCGCCCAAATGGCTCAGGAGAGCCCACGACCCTCTGGAGGAAACTATGAATTGCCAAGTTGGACAAAGCCAGGCAGGGCAAGGTTTGATCGTCTCAGTGTTCCGTAACTGCCAGGGTGACTACTCGCGCGGTGGCCTGACTGCCGATCACCAAGCCCTGACCGTCGTCAACATCGGAGGACCGTTCGGTCCCCGCGATGAACGCCCGGCGGTTATGTTGATTCAGGGACCGGGCAGAGGACCGAATCCAATCATTGTCCCGGCCGTCGCGGGCGACGCTGGCGAGTGGACACCGGCCCCCGGCTGGTGGATGTTCGGCGGCAACTACGCGAGCGGGGATTCTCGTTTCTCCGATGCGCTGGCCCGGCTCGGCGGCACGCCGGGCATGGCCGCGAAGGTTCACGATCGTATCGAGGCGCCGGACGTAGAGGTTTCTACGACGGGCAGCGATGGCGCCCCGGTCGTCATTGGCATTGTGCGTCGTCGTGGCATGACGTGGTTTGCACTCGACCAGCTCGGCGAGCAGTTGTCACAGGACACGTCCGAGGACGACGCAGCGCAGGCGATCGAGGTTGCGGCGGGGGTGCAGAAATGACCCGCCGCGAACGCATGGAGCGCAGGTTGGAGAAGCGGACAGAATGGGCCGAGAAACGCGAGGCATCGGCACAAGCTACGTTCGACCAGGCGCACACGATGGCCGACGCGATCCCGTTCGGTCAGCCGATCATCGCAGGGCATCACAGTGAGAGACGCGACCGCAACTATCGAGCCCGGATCGACGCGACGATGGGCCGTGGTGTGACTGACTCGCGGATGGCCGAGCACCACGCCAACCGAGTGCAAGGGATCGCCCGTCAGCTCGATACGTCTGTGTTCTCCGACGATGAGGACGCCATCGACCGACTACGGGAGCGCATCGCCGAGCGCGAAGCGCGGCGGGACCGGATCAAGGCGTTTAACGCCTCGTGCCGCAAGGGCACGCCCAATCTCTCACTCCTGACGGAGCGCGAGCGCGACGAGCTGGCCGGCACGCGCCGCGTTGCCGCTTACCAGCTCAGCAAGGGCGGCGGTTTCCCGAACTACGCCCTAACGAACCTGGGCGCTACCATCCGCAAGGACAAGGAGCGCATCGCCGACATTGAACGACGCGCGAAGCGGACAGCCGACGCCAAGGACAACGGCGGGGCGGCTGTGCAGGTAATAGGCGACTACTGCACGATCACGTTCGCTGAGAAGCCCGAGCGTGAAGTTATTAACGCGCTCAAGGCCGCTGGGTTTCATTGGGGCGCCGGATCGTGGCACGGCCGAATCGCAAGTCTGAGCGAGGTCGTCTGCGACGGTCAGACTCGGGAGTTTGTGGACGTATTTGGAGCGATCCGCGCTGCGATTGAAAGCTGAGTCCGTCCCGTGTCAGTCGTATAATTGGTGAACGAATAATGGTGCCCTGCCGGTGCCCTACACCGGCAGGGCGGCACGAGAAGATAGGAGCTTCCCATGCACGCAGAATCTAGCGCGTCGCGGCGCACAGCAAAGTCGTTTGCTCGGCGGCGCCCCTGCGCGGCTTATCTCTACGAAGGGCGGACGCTAGGCCGCCACCGGAGAAGCCGTCGCATCGAGCACGCGACGCAGCAAGCGACGTGGATACACGGGTGCCGCATGACACTAGATGACGACGACATTGAGCGGATCGCACAGCGCGTGGCCGAGCTGATCGGTTCCGCGCAGGCGACCGTCGGCCGTCGGTACGTGGACGCCGCCGACCTAGCTCAGATGCTCGGCTTGGAGCGCGCGTGGATTTACGCCCACGCGCTCGAACTAGGCGCGATTCGGCTCGGCGGTCCAGGTGGACGCCTTCGCTTCGACTTGCAGCGCGTCGCCGAGGCGCTTTCCGCTTCGGCGCCCGTTGGCCCGCCCGTAGGTCGCGTGTCCGCCCGGCGTCGCCGAAGCGCGGCAGCCGCACAGACGGAGGTGATTCAATATGAGCGTTGATCTTCGACGGCGACCAGCCGGGAGACGTGCCGTGCCAGAGGTTGCGCTAACGCCGTCAGATACGCCGACCGGCACTGCGCCCAAGGCGCCGACACGGGGGCGGCCGGTCACGGGCAACGTGGAATCCGTCCCGCTCAAGGACGGTAGCGTCAGCATTCGAGCGCGGTTTCGCCACCAGGGCGGCCGGTATCGGATCGTGTTCGGCCGAGACGTTGAGGGGTGGACGAAGGAGCGGGGGACGCACGAGCTGACGCAGGTCTACGTGTTGCTAGCCGCAGGCGTGCCTATCGAGCAGGTTCTCGCTCGCTACGAGCCCGCGCCCCTGCCGGCGATCAGCGACTACGCCCCCGGAGTGCTGTTCGACCTGTACTCGTCCCGGTGGCTGGAGCGTCGGCGTATCGGAGAGATCGGCGACGCGCCGCTGGCCGACAACACCCACAAGGACTATCTCTGGAGGCTCCGCAAGCATATCCTTCCGTTCTTTGGCCGGATGCCGGCCGCGCGGATCACCGATCAGGACTGCGCCCGCTTCCGCGCCAAGCTGTTCGCCGACCGCGATCAGCTCATCAAGGTCATCGAAGCGGGCGGTCGCCCGACGCACAGGAACGGCCGCCGCCGCAAGCCCCTCTCGCTGCGCTCAATCCAAATGATGATGACGCTCGTTGCTCAGATTCTCGATGACGCCGTTGCGGACAAGCTGCGCGATGAGAACCCCGCACGCTCAAAGCGCCTGCGGGTCCGCGTGCCGAAGCCCGACCGGACATTTCTGGAGATTGACCAGCTCGTTGCGTTGCTCGATGCCGTCGGCGAGCTGGAGCGGTCGCCAATGTCGCAGAAACGCGCCAAGCTCACCGGATCGCAGGCCGAGGAAGTGCGAGCCCGGCTCGCTCAGGGCGAGACGCAATATGCGCTGCGCCTTGAGTTCGGATTGAGCGCCGGGTCGATGTCGATGCTTGCGAATGGCAAGACCTACCGCGGCGACAACGGGCGCGTCGGGTGGCGGGCGCTTTGCGCCACGCTCGGCTACGCCGGCCTGCGAATCTCCGAGGCACTTGACCTGTTGGAGCGCGACGTGCGTCTGCACGACCCCTCCGCGTCCCGCCTGTGGGTCGCCGACAGCAAGACCGAGACGGGCGTGCGCCACGTCGAGGTCACGCCGAAGCTCCGCGACGTACTGCTCGCGCATCGAGCCGAGAAGATTCGGCGTGGCTACCCCGTGGAGCCCGACAAGCCGTTTTTCTGCACCCGCAAGGGCACGCGCTGGGACGACGGGAACGTGCGCGAACGTGTGCTCGACGCGGGCGCCCAGCTAGCCGGCGGCAACCTTGTTCAGAGCGGGCTACCGCCGCTCCCGCACGTCACGCCTCACGCGATGCGCCGGACATACGTCTCGATCATGCTCTTGGCGACGAACTTCGATGTGGGCTTCGTTCAGAGCCAAGTGGGGCATTCGGACTCGAAGCTGACCGTAGACGTTTACAACCAGCTCTTGGACCGGAGCAAGCGCGCACACGGCGTCGCCTTCGACGCCCTTGTCTCGGACGCTCAGACGACCCTCTACGGGGCGCAGAACGGCGATTTTGGCCCACTATTTGGCCCACCAAGCGATTTTGGCCCGTCACCGGACATTTTCGCCTCACCCGAGATTGGCTTGGATACAGGCGAAACGGACGATGGGCGCGGGTGGGATCGAACCACCGACCTCTCGCGTGTGAAGCGAGCGCTCTCCCACTGAGCTACGCGCCCTGAACCCCCGAGTCTATTGGGCCTTGGGTGGCATCGTCTGCGCGAGCGCTCCAGCCCGCGAGCCAGCCCGGAGGTTGCGGTGCGCACCTCAAGGCAGCAGCACGATCTTGCCATGGCTGTGGCGGGCGGCCAGCTCGCGGTAGGCGTCGCGGATCTGGTCCAGCGGGAAGGTTCGCGCGATCGGCATCTCAAGGCTTCCGTCGGCAACCAGGCCCACGAGCTGTGCGAGCAGTGGCGCGCTGGCGATCGCGTGCGTGCCCTGCCCGTTTACGCCGAGTCGCTGCACCGCCTCGAAGTCGGCGATCGTGTTGATCCGCTGCGGAGCGACTCCAAGCTCGATCGCTATGTCGACGTAGCCGCCGCCGAACGTGTCGATGAACGCGTCGATCTTGCCGCCGGCGGCCTCGCGGATTCGCTCAGCTTGACCGTCACCGTAGGTCATAGGGACGACGTCATGGCGGCGCAGCCAGTCGTGGTTGCGCTCGCTGGCCAGCCCGATCACCGTTGCGCCGGTGCGCCGCGCAAGCTGGACAGCGACCGACCCCACGCCGCCCGCCGCGGCCGAGACCACGACCGTCTCGCCGGCCTGCGGAGCGACAGCCTGAACCGACGCGTAGGCGGCGAACCCAACGACGAACAACGACCCCGCCACCTCCCACGAAACAGACGCCGGCTTGGCCGTCAACTGATCGGCTCCGACCACAACGAGCTCGGCTTGGCTGGCGCGCTGCTCAGTCCAGCCAAGCACCTCGTCCCCGACAGCGAACGCGCTCACACCCGCGCCGAGTGCCCGCACCACGCCGGCGAGATCGGTGCCCTCGCCCGACGGGAACGTCGCCGGCCAGCGCTCATGAAGACGCCCCTCGCGGATCGCGATCTCACCGGGGTTGATCCCGGCCGCCTTGACTGCCACCAGCACCTCTCCCGGCCCGGCAATGGGATCTTCGACCTCGCGCACCTCCAGCACGTCGACCCCACCGTATTCGTCAAATCGCACTGCCTTCATGTCATCTCCTCAGTCATCGTCGTTCACGACCAACGGCGCCCTGCGGACAGGTCAGCCCAACCTAGCGAACACGGCAGGCCCGACCGCGCGGCTACCGCTCGGGTGAGCTCACGACCCGAGCTTGACCCCCACGTGGGGATGCAGCCGGACGCTGGCTTCGGAGTAGGCCCCGGCCAGGTCGTTGACTTCATCAGGCGTGAGCGCGTGGCCGAAGGCGACTGGCCCGCCGAGCTTGCGATAGGCGGCGAGCAGCTGCTTGCCGATCTGCGCGAGGCTGAAGTGGCCGTCGTAGACGCTCTCGATGTACAGCGCGACGTTTGCACGCGCGAAGCGGGCTGCGGCGCCCGAGCCGTGTTCGACCTGCGCGATCGCGCCGTCGATCAGCTGCCATCCGCGCTCGCTCAGCTCGAAGAAGCCGTGGAACAGGCCGCTGATGGTGGCGGCGGGGCCGGTGAGGGCGCCTGCCTCGTCTTCTTGCAGAAGGGCGGGCACGGCGATCCCTGCAGCGGCGGCTGCAGCCGCATGGACCGAGCCCCGGGCGAGCGCGCCGTGGGCGGACAGGCCGTTTACGACGAGCGGCCAGGCGGCCTTGCTGGCGCGCACCTCGCTGTGAACCGACGGCTCTGCGCTTTGCAGCGCGCGCACGAGAGCGATCAGGTCTTCGCGCTCGAGCCGCAGGGCGGTCGGGCTCGGCGCGGGGCCGCCGCAGCCGCTGGCGCTGGCCAGCGCGAGCCCGATCAGGAGGGTGGGCGCCGCGCGTTTGAAGATGATCGGCACGCCCGACGGCACCCGCCTGTTTGAAGGAGCTTGAGAGCTGTTAGACGCCGAGCATGTCGACCACGAACACCAGCGGAGCGTTCGCCGGGATCGTGGGCGGCGAGCCGGCGGCGCCGTAGGCCAGCGCGGCGGGGATGATCAGCTCGCGCCTGCCGCCGACCTTCATACCGGGTATGCCCTGGTCCCAGCCCTTGATGACCTGGCCCTTGCCGAGCGAGAAGGAGAACGGTTCGTTGCGTTTCCATGACGCGTCGAACTCCTTGCCACCTTTGTAGAGCACGCCGACGTAGTTGACCGTGACGGTGTCGCCGGCTTTGGCTTCGGCGCCTGTGCCGGCGATCAGTTCCTTGGTCACCAGCTTGGTGGGCGCGGCGCCGGACGGCGGCGTGACCTTGGGTTCTTTGGAGAGCGGTCCGCTGGTGGGGGTCTTGGCGGTGGTGCTCGTGGGCGAGGTCGAGGTCTTGCTTTCGCCGGCTTTGATCAGGGAGTTGTCGGCGCTGTTCTCGTTGCCGATGGTGATGGTGCTCGAGCCGCCTGAGCCGCAGCCGGCGACGAGGACTGCCGCGCCGAGCGTCGCCAGGAGAAGGCCGGCGCGGGGGCGCAGAATGGTGCGGGGGACTTTGATGGAGTAGATCACGGTGGCGCAGCCTACCTGAACTCGACTGATTGGTGCGCTCCGTGCGTTAGCATCGCACGTGGACCGTGCTAGGCGGGGAGGTAGCGGTGCCCTGAATCCGCAATCCGCTCTAGCGGGGCTGAACTCCCCTCCGAGGGGTTCCGCGCCGGTCGCTCCGTTGCTCGGGGCGTCGATGGTTCGGGTCCCGCGCGGTGCAGGCTCGCGAACCAGGTCAGGTCCGGAAGGAAGCAGCCTTAAGCGATAACCGGCAGGCGCAGCGGGAGCTCCCGGACCGGAGCCGCGGGCGGCGATCAGGCGACCGACGGCCGGAGTCTCGACGAGGGGTGCACGGTCCATCGATAGCCGCTAGCCGGGGCACTTGTGGAAGACCAGCCAGGAGCGGTTGGCATGGACCTCGACGAACCCGGGCGGGATGCTGGTGTGCTCGACTGGGTCGTGGGGGTCGAGCACGTAGTCCTGTTCGACTTCCCTGCTGGCGGGGTCCAGGTAGTCGCCGTAGGCGATGTGGCCGGCCGCGGGACTGACGATGTTGGCGGGGCTGGTCTTCAGGTAGAGCGCGAGCAATGGCACGGGGGCATGGTTGGGCACGCCGACGGGACCGCAGCGCAGCGTGACGGAGCGGTTGCGAACGAGCGCGAGCAGGTCGCCTTCGATGCTCTGCTGATGCGCCAGTTTGTCCAGTTCGCGGTGCGCGGAGCGATACTGGCCGGGAGCTGAGGCGAGCAGCGCGACCAGCACGAGCGCGCCGCCGGCCATCCACCAGCGTCGCCGCGGATCCTCGCTCGCGAGGCAGGTCCAGCCCAGGACGCCGGCGCCGCAGAAGATGCACAGGATGGCGGCGGCGAGGAAGGCGTAGCGGGTGTTGATGGGCAGACCGACGGAGGCGAAGGCGGCGAACACGACCACGGCGAGCACCCCGGCGCCGGCCCCCAGCCACGCGCGGCGGCGCAGCCACAGCAGCGACAGCACCCCGCCAAGCGCTGCGCCGGCGAGCACGGGCGGGCGCAGGATCTCGCCGATTCGCCGAGGGATGTACTGGGGCACGTTGGCGATGCCGCTGACGCGGTCGAGCGTTTCGGCGGTGTGGCTAGTGTTGGTGAGCGACCACAGCGGGTTGCCGGTGACGGCCAGGTCGCTGAGCACCCACACCAGCGGCGCGGACGCGGCGAGCAGCGTCAGGCAGGCGATTCCGCGGCGTGTGCGCAATGTCGAGCCTGCGACCTCTCGCGTGTGAAGCGAGCGCTCTCTCATTGAGCTGTACGCCCAACGTGGAGTAAGCCCCATCAGATACAGCCAGTAGAGCCCGGAGAAGCCCCACGCCTCGGGGCGCAGCAGTCCAGCAAGCGCGAGCAGAGCCAGGACGGGCGCGCCGGACGGCTCGGCCTCACGGGCGGACGCAGCGCTCGGGGCCGTGTGCCCTCGATGCCGGATGCTGCGTTGGCGGCGCGACTCGACGAGCAGCGCGCTGAGGACGAGCAGCAGGTAGGGCAGGTCGACATAGGCGCGCACGCCGTAGGAGAGCACGGGTACGCGCGTGAGCAGGATCAGCGCGGCGAGAGCGCCGGCGGGTCGCCCGAACCAATCGGCGCCGAGCCTGTAGACGACCCAGCCGCACGCGGACAGCGCGAGGAAGCCGAGGGCGACGGTGACGTCCTCGACGCCGCGCGGCCCGAGTGGGTAGAGCACCACCCCGAGCAGCTCGAGCAGCGGATGCGGCGTGGGCGCGATGGGTACGCCGTAGGCAGGCGTGGCGCCGCGGGCGAGCTGCCCACCCCAGGCAAGCGCATAGAGGGTGTCGTAGTTGGCGAACGCGACGCCGCCGACGAGGCGCAGCAGGACGGCGACGGCGACGATGGCGGGCAGCGCGCAAAAGCGCCTGAGGGAGGCGATCACGGGGGCGGACGCTATCCGCTTGACGGCGCCTGCGAGACGGCCGGGCGGGCGCTGGCAGCCGGCCCGGCGAGGATGGCCAGACGCCGGGCGGGCGTGGGTAGACTCAGGCGCACGGTGCCCGCAGAGCAGCACACACAGGACGAGCAGAGTCCGCAGCCACCTCAGCAGCTGCGCTCGCTCTATCGCAGGCACCGTCCCCGCACGTTCGCGGAGGTGGTCGGCCAGGAGCCGGTGGTGAGGACGCTGCGAAACGCGGTGGAGCGCGGCAAGGTCCACCACGCGTATCTGTTCGTGGGCTCGCGCGGGACGGGCAAGACGTCGATGGCGAAGATCCTGGCGGCGTGCCTGAACTGCGAGCGAGGCCCGACGGTGGAGCCGTGCGGGGAGTGCGACTCGTGCGTGTCGATCGCCCGGGCGAGCTCGCTGGACGTGATCGAGATGGACGCTGCGTCGAACAACTCGGTGGACGACATCCGCGAGCTGCGCGAGAGCGTTGCGTATGCGCCGGTGAGCGGGCGGCGCAAGGTGTACATCCTGGACGAGGCGCACATGCTGTCGACGGCGGCGTGGAACGCGTTCTTGAAGACGTTGGAGGAGCCGCCGCCGAACACGGTGTTCGTGTTGGCGACGACGGAGGCGAACAAGGTGCCTGCGACGGTGGTGGACCGCTGTCACCGCTTCGACTTCCACCGCCCGACGGTCGAGCAGATCGCGAGCGTGGTGCGCCGCGTGGCGCAGGCGGAGTCGATCGAGATCCCGCCCGAGGCAGTAGCGGCGCTGGCGCGCTCTGCGACGGGCAGCTTTCGCGACGCGCTGGGCACGCTGGAGCAGCTGGTCACCTACAGCGGCCCGCAGATCGCGCTGGAGGACGTGCTGGCGGTGCTCGGCGTGGCGGACTCGCGGCTGCTGGAGGAGACGGTGGACGCGCTGGCGGCTGGCGATTCCAGGCGGGCGCTGCTGGTTTTGGAGCAGTGCGCCGAGCAGGGCCGCGACGCGGCGTCGTTCGCGTCTGACCTGGAGGTGCGCGCGCGCGAGCTGCTGGTCGTGCAGACCCTTGGCGAGGTGCCGGCCGAGCTCGCGCTGACGGCGGAGGCGGACGCGGCGCTGGCGGCTCAGGCGGGGCGCGTCGACCAGGCGACCGTGGTCCGCCTGCTGGAGCTGCTGGCCGAAGCGATGGAGGCGGTGCGCGCGGGCGCGGATGCGCGCACCCGCCTGGAGCTTGCTCTGGTGAAGGCGGCAAGGCCCGAGGTGGACGGCACTTTGCGCGCGCTGCTGGCACGTATCGAGCGCTTGGAGCGGGGTGCCGGAGGCGCGCAGGCGGCGCCGGTGCA
>DATNLQ010000206.1:0-8364 GCA_035602785.1 Solirubrobacteraceae bacterium | reverse complement strand
GGCCCTCCTCGACGTTGACCACGCCGTCCTTGCCGACCTTCTCGATCGCGTCCGCGATCACGTCGCCGATCTCCTCGTCGCCGGCCGAGATCGTCGCCACGCGGGCGATCTGGTCCTTGCCGGAGACCTCCTTGGACTGCGCAGCGATGTTCTTGACGACCTCGTCCACGGCCTTCTCGATGCCGCGCTTGAGCGCCAGCGGGTTGGCGCCCGCCGCCACGTTCTTGAGGCCCTGGCGAACGATCGCCTGGGCCAGCACGGTCGCCGTCGTGGTGCCGTCGCCGGCCACGTCGTTGGTCGCCGTGGCGACCTCGCGCACCAGCTGTGCACCCTGGTTCTCGAAGACGTCCTCGACCTCGATCTCCCTGGCGATCGTCACGCCGTCGTTGGTGATCGTGGGGGCGCCGAACTTCTTGTCGAGCACCACATAACGGCCCTTGGGGCCGAGCGTGACCTTGACCGCGTTCGCGACCGCATCGACGCCGACCTCGAGCGCCTTGCGCGCCTCTGCGTCGTACTTGATTTCCTTGTGAGCCATGTCTTGTCAGATCTCCTTATGCCTCGACGCGGGCGAGGACGTCGGACTCGCGCAGCACGAGCAGATCCTCCCCCTCGACCTTGATCTCGGTCCCGCCGTACTTGCTGTAGAGGACCTCGTCGTCTTTCTTTACGTCCAGCGGGATGCGCTTGCCATCGTCGTCCAGCTTGCCGTCGCCGACAGCCAGGACCTTTCCCTTCTGGGGCTTCTCCTTGGCGGTGTCGGGCAGGACGATGCCACTGGCAGTGGTCTCCTCCTCCTCGATCGCCCGCACGATCAGCCGATCGCCCAGGGGCTTGAGCTTCATAGTTCTGCGACCTCCGTTTAGAGAATGCTTCTGGCGGCCCGCGGCCCTGGTGAGCCGGGCGGAGCCGCCCCCTCTGGCACTCTCGGGGCGAGAGTGCCAACGACATCCTCAATATATAGGACTTTCGCCGCGGGCCCCAAGAAAATTGGCAGTCGGGGGTCGAGACTGCCAATTTGGGCCATCTGGTGACGGCGGGGCGGCGGCGCAAGCTCCCCTGGTGGATGACTCATCTTGCAGACTCCGTATAACCATGGCTATACGGAGCTCGCGCGGGAGAAGTCATCCGCGGCCGGCGTCTCTAATTTTGGGCGCCGCCGAAGCCCTTCATCGCCTGGGTCATGCCGCTTGGGTTGTCGATGATCTGGGAGAAGCGCACGACCGTTACCACGTCGTCCGTCGACACCGAGCGCCCGTAGATCTGTTCGAGGAAGTTGATGAGTTCCTCGTGGCGGCGGAACTCGGGGTTGTCGTGCTTGATGTCGCGCGGGGACAGCTCGGACAGGCGCATGACCTCGACCTGGTCGATGACCGCTTCGAAGATGCGTTCGCGCGGCGAGTACTGGTAGCCGATCGTGACGAGCACCGCCTGGTTCTTGCGGTACTTGCCCGACTTGTCGCCCAGACGAATCGTGGCGGTCTTGCGACCGCGCTTGAGCTCGTCGGCGAAGATCGTCGAGTAGAAGTTGAGGACCTGCATCGCAGTGGGCAGGCTACCGGTCTTTGCCAGTGCCTTCCTCCCGGCGCTCGTCCGGGTGCTTGCCCAGCTGCTCGAGGGCGCGTGCGACCATGTCGCGCTCGGCGGGGTATGTGAGCTGCTCCTGCGCCTCGCCCAGGTCGATCCAGCGTGCCTGCTCGACCTCGTCGTCGTGGTCTGCCGTGTCGCCCTGCAGGTAAGAGAAGAGGTAGAAGTGGACGGTCTTCGAGACCGTGCGCCCGTCGCGGCGGTACCAGTAGCGCGACTGGCCAAGCTCGCAGACGGGCTCCGCCACGATCCCCGTCTCCTCGCGCACCTCGCGCGTGGCCGCCTCGATCTCGCTCTCGCCGGGATCCACGTGCCCCTTGGGCAAGGCGAGCACGCGCGAGCCGTCGGCGGCCCGGCGGGTGGGAACGATGACCACGACCTGGCCATCGCGCACGACCACGCCGCCGGCCGAGAGCTCGCGCTCGCGCGTCCGTCCCTTGGAGGCCTCAGGCGACATGCCGTCCCCCCGCGAGGCGCCTGGCGAGGTGCCGATCAGAAGACATACTGCTCCAGCGCCTGCGGGCGGTGGACGACCAGACGCCCGCGGCCCTGGGAGATCACGCCGGCGCGCTCCAACACCGCCAGGAAACGGCTGGCGGACTCGCGCGAGGAGCCCGCCAGCTGGGCGAGGTCGGCCTGGGTGGCAGTTATGAGCACGTCCGCGGGATCCTTGCCGGCCGCAACTTCCTGGGCGGTGAGCTCGCTGAGCACCGACGCCACGCGGCTCTGGACGGTCTGAAAGGATTGGCGCGAGAGGCGCTCGTTCATCTCGCGCAGGCGCCTGCCCAGGGCGATCACCAGGCGCATCGCGATCTGCGGGTGCTCGCTCATCAGCCTGCGCATGTCGGGGCCGAGCACCGCCACCACGCCCATCGGCTCGATCGCCTCGACGGTGGCCGAGCGCAGCTCGTCCTCGAACATGGCAAGCTCGCCGAAGATGTCGCCGGGCCCGAACCGCGCAAGCGTGATCGTGCGCCCGTCGCGGTGGGTGCGCACGGCGCGCGCGTGGCCCTCGCGCACGACGTAGCAAGTGTCGCTGGCGTCGCCCTCGCGAAAGACCGCCTGCCCGGGCGCGAAGCTGCGCGGGACGGCCAGCTCGGCGATGCGCTCCACGTCGGCCGGCTCGAGCGTGGAGAACACGGGCACCCGCCCGAGCAGCTCCACAACCTCCCCTGAGCGCGCAGCGGCCATCGCGCAGGGGATACCACACGATGGCGGCGGCCGCCGCTGGGACCGGCGCTATCGTCCGTGCATGCACGTTCACAGGCGCGTGACAGCCGTGGCGGCCCTGCTGGTCGTGCTGTGCGCCGCGCCGGCGCTCGGTGCATCGTCCAGCGCCCCAGCGACCACAGGCGAAGGCAAGGAGGGCGAACCGAAAGCGAGCGAACCGCCCAAGGAAAAGCCCCTGAGCGGCCGCCCGCTGCTGGACTCGCATGAATTGTGGGCGACGATCGACGTTTGCAGCCCCCACAACCAGCCCCATACGGTGGGGGTGCGCGGGTCGATGCCGGGCAACGGCGCAGCGCACGACAAGATGTTCATGAGTTTTCGCCTGCAGTACATGGACACGACGAGCAAACACTGGGTGGACCTCGTCAGCGGCTCGACGCCGGCGTTCGTGCCGGTGGGCGGTGGCGGCGCGGCGCGCCAGGACGGCCAGAGCTTTCAGCTGGTCCCCGGCAAGGCGCCGGCGACACTGCGCGGCGTGGTCGACTTCCAGTGGCGCCGCGGAGGAACCGTGCTGGCGTCGGCAGCGCGACCGACAACGGCCGGGCGAAAGAGCCTCGCGGGAGCAGACCCGAAAGGCTTCAGCGCGGCAACCTGCGTGATCAGCTGAGCATGTCGCGCGGATCGAAGCCGAGAACGTGGGCTGAGCGGATACTCGCCTCCACACCTCCTCGGCCCCACAGCACGAAGGTGGGGGTCTCGACCGCCCTTGGCACACGCAACGCCTTGCGCTGCAGCTGCGCCAGGTCGCGCGCTCCCAGCGGACGAGACTGCCAGCGGGCCTCCCCCAACAGCGTGGTGCGCGCTCCCCGCAGACCGACCACATCCACCTCGCACGACGCCCCAGTGCTGGCCCACCAGCGGTCTATGACGAGATCACCCGGCAGCTCGCCGCGAGCTGCGAGCCGCCTGGCGTGAAGTCTCGCCAAATCCTCGAACACCGCTCCGAGGTGCCGCTGCCAGGAGGGGTTCTTGCGAGTGAGCACCGCGGTCCCCTGCCCCTCTTCGATCTGCGGGATGTCCGAGTAGAGCACGCCGAACCAGAAAGAGAGATAGGGGTCTGCGATCTCGTAGCTCGCGCGCGCTCCGCGCGGCGCGCCTACCGGCAATACCCTCGATATCAATCCCGCACGAATCAGGATCTCCAGGGGGCGATCGACCCGTTGCCCGCTCTCGGACGCGATTTCCGCGAAGCGCGTGCGTCCCCGACCAACAGCCGCGAGCACGCGCGTGTAGCCGCCCGGGTGCGTGAGCTCCTCGGCGAGCATCGCAGCCGCGTCCTCGAGCAGTATCCCGCCTGCCATGCCCGCCAGGTGCAGGAGGTTCGCATCGGTCGAGCGTTCTGGATCCCAGGCCTTCAGATGCAGGGGGTAGCCACCGCACGCCGCGTACGCTTCCACGAACGCCGCCGGCTCGAGTGTTGGGATGAATGCCCGCGCATGCAAAGGGTCGAGAGGAGAGAGCCTGAGCGTCAGCGTGGGCCTGCCTCGCAACGCGCCGCGTGCCCCGATCATCGCCTCCATCATCCCGATCGCCGATCCGCACAGCACGAGCGTCAGCTCACTACCGGCTGGTAGGTGGTCCCACACAGCCTGCACGATGCTTGCGAAGCCGGGCGTCGAGGCGACCAGGTAGGGCACCTCGTCGAGCACGACCGTCAGCGGCTCATCTTCGGCGAGCGCCGCAAAGAAGCGAAGCGCCGCCTCCCAGCTCGTGAAGCCACCCCCAGCGAGACTTGCCGTCTGCTCGCCGAGCCCTCTGCGCACGGCGTCCACCAGGCGTCCGAGCTCCACGGCCTGCGCCTGCTGAGTGGCACCGAAGAACACAGCCCTTCGGTCGTTGGCGAAATGGGAGAGCAGGAACGTCTTGCCGACGCGGCGGCGCCCCCACACCACGACCAGTTGAGGGACGCCGAACGCTGCCCGCGATGCCGCCTCGACTAGCGCCGTTAGCTCTTGCTCGCGATCGATCACCTGTGGCCGTGACACTGGCCAAGCTTACAACAAGATCTTTGTAGTACACAGCCCTTGTAGTACACAGATCATGTAGTGCCTGTGGACCCGAAGGGTTTCAGCGCGGCTACGTGTGTGATCAGCCGACGTCAGCGGCGAACAACCGCGGGTCGTTGGTGATGATGCCGTCCACGCCCATCGCTGTCAGCTTGGCGATCATGCGCGTGTCGTCGACCGTCCATACATAGAGCTCGCCGCCGCCCTCGGCCACGGCGCGCACGAGCGCGGGGGTGACCACGCGCCAATGGGCCATCACCGCGTCGAAGCGTCCGGCCCGCAGCGCCGTGCGCACGCGGCGCGGCAGCGTCGCGCGGTAGCCGCTGAGCATGGCCAGCGCGGGGATCGCAGTAAGCATGTCGGTGGTGTAGTCGCGGCGCACGCGCGGCACCGACCAGCCCAGGCGCAGCGTCGGCTCCGCCGCCCGGATCGCGTCCAGGCCCGCCGGGAACATGCCGCTGACCAGCGTGCGCGCCACCAGGTCGTGGGCGCGCAGCGCCTCCAGCACGCGCAGCTCATAGCCCGGCAGCTTGACGTCCACGTCGAGGTGCAGCGCGGCGAAGGCCGGGGTGGAAAGGTGCTCGAGCGCCTGCTCGAAGCGCAGCGGCGTCCGTGCGCGCATGTCCTGATGGTCATGGGCGACCAGCAGCGGTCCGCTGCCATCGGGGCGCTCAGACAGGACGTCGAGCTCGATCATGTCGACGTCGTGGCGCAGTGCTGCGTCGAAGCTGGCCAGCGTGTTGCCCGGCTCGATGTGGGCGGCGCCCTTGTGGCCCACCCTGCGCGGGCGCCTCGGCGATGACGACTCGATCATCGCCGCGCACGATTGCAGATTGCAGAGCAGCTCAGACGGCGCGCAGCGGTTTGCGTGCAGCCTGGATCGCCTCGACGGCCTCCTTCGGCCCGAGGTAGGGCGCGAGCATGATGTAGCTGAGCTGCTCCACCAGGCACGGCAAGCGCTGGAGGCGGTCGTTGGCGACGTAGCTCGAGACGATGCCCCAGATCGCGCCGGTGACCGCTTCGCGCGCCAACGCGGGGCCGCGGCGCGGCTCGGGGGCCTCCACAGCGAGCATCTTGGTGAACTCTTCGACTGCCTTGTTGAGGCGGCCGATCATCCCCGGGCCGACTTCGAAGAGGTCCACGAAGGCGATTTTCAGCAGAGCCTGGTGGCTGACGAGGTATTCGGTCAACGCAGCCATCGCCTGACAGACCGACTGCTCCCAGGTCGACGCGCTCTGCTGGCGGGGCCGTACCCAATCGAGCAGTTCGCCGACGAACTCGTCGATGACCGCCAAGAAGCACTCCTCCTTGCTGGGGAATTGCTTGTGGAATGCCTCGGTGGACACGCCCGCGAACTGGGCGATCTGCGGATCGGTCAGCTCGGCGTAGCCCTCGTCGAGCGTCAGGTGGATGACCGAGCCGAGCACCCGCGCGCGCTTGTCGTCGCTGGCCAGGAAGGCCGCGGGCGAGGGCGCCACCGGCGGCGGGGTGGCCAGCCCCGACGCCAGGCGGGCGATGACAGGCGAGCGATAGGACTCGACCCAGTCGAGCACTTCGTCGGTCAGCGTGTACAGCTCGCGCTCGCGCTGCTCGAGCATGCGCGTGAACGCCACGTGGCGCACGCCCGCCACGACCGCCCGTGCGGCCAGCGGCGGCAGCTCGCCGCCGTCTGGCGCTGCGCGGAAGGCCCCAGTGATCAGCCGCTCGAACGTGAAGCCAGCCAGCTGCATGCGCTCGCGCGCCTTGGAGCCGATGCCCAGCGCGTCGACGAGCACCAGGCGCGGACCCTTGGGGTTCTCGGCGACGTCGTCCAGCAGCGACTTGGTCGCCGCGTGCACCCGGTTGGCCCAGCCGCGCTCGCCAAGCCATGCGTCGATCATGCGCTTGCGCGCCCGGGCGATCACGATGTCGTAGGTCGCCAGGAAGCACGCCTCCTTGCACGGGAACTGCTCGTAGAAGGCGCGCCTGGAGACGCCGGCCAGCGCGATCACATGGGCGACGGTGGTCGCCTTGTAACCGCGCTGGCTGATCGACTCGATCATCCCGCCGTACAGGCGCGCCCGCTGGTTGCAGGCAACCTCCTCCCGCCTCATGCCGTTCGGCCCATGCGGCAGTCTCCTGTACAACGGTGGGACCTTCCCCTTGGTTTGACTCATCCCCACGGTTCTAGAATATAGATGATTTGAAGACCAAGTGCAACCTTTGTTTCCGCTTTAATAACAGGACAGTTCGGACCATTCCACCACTGTCTCCAACAGGTCCATTCGTCTGACGGACAAAGGTATTCGGACAGACGAATGAAAACGCTCGGTGACTGCGGAATCGACTCCTGGGAACGTGTCTGACTGGCCGTACTTGCCGGCTAGGCGGACAGCGTAAACCGGCGCGGGCCAGGCTGGAAACCGAGCTCCACCAGCGTCTGCGCAAAGCCATCCCAGGCGACCGCCGGCCGGCGGTCGATGCGCTCGAGCGCCAGCCTGCCCACGTGGCCGGTGCGGACGGCGTCGGCGAGCGCGACCAGCGCGGCGCGCAGCCGGTCGGGCTGACCGGGCGGGCAGGAAACAGGGTGGATGGGCCCTGAAGATGGGGCCGTGGCCAGCGTGATCAGGCTGCGCCCGCCGCGCTCGACGTACAGGACAGGCTCGTCATCGACCAGGACCACGTACGCGCCGGCCACGCGCGACGGGCGCCCGGCCCGCTCCTGACCGTCGCGCTTGGGCCAGGGCAGCGCGGCGCCGTAGGGCTGAGCGGGGTCGGCGGCCGCGATCACCAGGGCGCGAGGGCCGTCGTCGTGGCTGGAGCCGACCCGAGCACCACCAGAACCGGCGGCGCGCAGCCGCTCGACGGCACCCGGCAGAGCGAACTGGGCGCCGCCCATGCCCTCGATGAAGTAGCCGCGACGACAGATGCCCAATGTCTCCAACTTGGCGAAGGTGTCGTACAGCAGCGCAAAGCCGCCAGGGACGCGCTCGGCGAGCACCTGCTCGCGGGTGACGATGCCGTAGCGCTCGAGCAGCAGCTCGGCCAGCGTGCGCCGGCGCTCGGGCGCACCCGCGGGGCCCTCGGAGCCGCCGGCGAAGATGGGCGCGGCGAGCGACCAGCGGCCCTGCACCTGCTGGCCCACCTCAGAACGATGCGCGCGCATGCGCCGGGCGGCGAAGCGCGAGCGGCGGGACGCAGACGGATTCGTGGCGCTGGCCGTGGAGCGCCCAGAGGCGGCGCGAGGGGAGCGATCGCCGCGTGCAACCGTCAGGTGCGGCGCGCGCAGCGGCGCCCACGCGTCGTTGGTCGCCTCGCCCGCCCACACGAGGTCCCACAGCGCCTCGCGCAGGGCCTCCGCGGGGGCGTCCAGCTCGGCGAGCAGGTCGCTGAAGAAGCACGGGCCCTGGGCCAGGCGGGCGCGCAGGAGGTCGTGCTCGGGCGCGCCCGGCGCCGCAGCACTGGCCGCGGCGGAATCGCGCGCGGAGTCGGCGCGGAGACTGCCCGGCGGCGGGCCGATCGCGGGGGCGTCCTCGCGGAAGTACAGGGCCACGCGCCCAGA
>DATNLQ010000122.1:0-2949 GCA_035602785.1 Solirubrobacteraceae bacterium | reverse complement strand
CGAGCGGATCGCCGGGCTGCCCGACGGCGCCGGGGTCCGCGTGCGCCCGGTAAGAGGGCAGATCCTGCGCCTGCGCGACCCCGCCGGTCCCGGCCTGCTGCGACGCGTGCTGCGCTATCGCGGTGGCTATCTCGTCCCACGCGAGGACGGTGGATATGTGCTCGGCGCCACCGTCGAGGAGCGCGGCTTCTCGCTCGCGCCCACCGCAGGCGGCGTCTATGAGCTGCTGCGCCACGCCCATGAGCTGGTGCCCGGCCTTAGCGAGCTGGAGATCGCCGAGCTGTCCGTAGGGCTTCGCCCCAGCACGCCCGACAACATTCCCGTGATCGGGCCCGGCGCCGTTGAGGGGCTGGTGTGGGCTACCGGTCACTACCGCAACGGCATCCTGCTGGCGCCGCTCACCGCCGAGCTGGTCGTCGGAGCGCTCGCCGGCGTTGGGGCCGTCTCGTGATCGTCCTCAACGGGCAGGACTCCGACGTGCGCCCGGGTGAGACGGTCGCCGCCGTGCTGGCGCGCATGGGCCTCGAGACGGACGCGCGCGGGGTCGCGGTGGCCGTCGACGGAGAGGTCGTCCCGCGCGCCGGCTGGGACTCGTTTGCGCTGTCCCACCACGCGCGCGTGGAGGTGCTGACGGCCATGCAGGGCGGATGACCGAGGACGCGCTGACGATCGCCGGCCGCACGCTGCGCTCGCGGCTGCTGCTCGGCACCGGCGGCTTCCCTTCGCTGGAGCTGATGGCCGACGCGATCGCCGCCAGCGGCAGCGAGCTCGTCACCGTCGCCCTGCGCCGGATCGATCCGGGCGCTCGCGGCTCGCTCGTGGACGTGCTCGCAGACGCCGGCGTGCAGCTGCTGCCCAACACCGCCGGCTGTCACACCGCGCGCGACGCCGTGCTCACCGCCCGCCTCGCGCGCGAGGCGTTCGAGACCGACTGGATCAAGCTCGAGGTGATCGGCGACGAGGACACGCTGCTGCCCGACGCGCCCGAGCTGCTGCGCGCCGCCGAGGAGCTCGTCGACGACGGCTTTGTCGTGCTCCCCTACACCACCGACGACCCTGTGCTTGCGCGGCGCCTCGTCGACGTCGGCTGCGCAGCCGTGATGCCGCTCGGCTCGCCCATCGGCAGCGGCATGGGCATCCGCAACCCCTACAACATTGCCCTCATCCGCAACGCCGTCGAGGTGCCCGTCGTGCTCGACGCCGGTGTGGGCACCGCCTCCGACGCCGCTCTTGCGATGGAGCTCGGCTGCGACGCCGTCATGGCCGCGTCGGCCATCTCGCGCGCGCAGGACCCCGTGCGGATGGCGCGGGCCATGCGCGCCGCCGTGGACGCCGGGCGCCTGGCGCGCGGCGCCGGACGCATACCGCGCCGCCTCTACGCCACCGCTTCCACTCCCAACGAGGGGCTGCCCGAGCTCGGCTGACCCCCGCCGTGGGCAGCCGCGGCCTGGCCGGGCGATCACCTGACGACTTCGATCGTCCCGTTCATCGTCGCCGGCTGGGTCGTCGACTCGTAGTGGATGATCCCCGGCCTGTCTGCCTTGAGCTCGAACGTTCCGTTTTCGCCGAATTCCTTGGAGGCGAACCTCTGTGGGCCGGCCCCAACACTTGTCACGTTGTGGTCCACCGCGTCGTAGTTGGTCCACTTGATCGTGCTGCCGACCTTCACCCTCAGCGTGTCCGGGTCGATCGCGATGTTGCGATAGGCCACTTCCACCACGCCGCTCTGCACCGGAGCCGAGCGTTCTGGCGAGGCGAACTTGGGCGTGGTGGTCGCTTTGAATCCGCCGCTGGCGCTACTCGTCGAGTGAGGCGTCGAGGTAGAGGAGAGCGTCGTGGGCGTGCCGCTCGCGCTGCTCGACGTCGAGGACGTGCTCGTGCTTGAAGTAGACGAGGATCCGCAACCGGCCACGGCCGGCGCAAGCGCCAGGCAGGCAGCAGCTGCAGTGCAAAGCCGTCTCGTCATCGGCTCGCGCACCCTAGCCTAGACTGGCTTGCCCATGCCACGGCATTTTCTCACCGGCGCAGAGCTCTCTGCCGACGAGCTCGACGCGCTGCTCGACCGAGCAGCGGCCCTGAAGGCCGCGCCGCTGTCCTCCAGTGCGCTCGCCGGCCACAGCGTTGCGCTCATCTTCGAGAAGCCCTCCACCCGCACCCGCGTGTCCTTCGAGGTCGGCATCCACGAGCTCGGCGGTCACCCCGTACTGCTGCGCCCAGAAGAGCTTCAAATCTCACGTGGCGAGGCGCTGCGCGACACAGCCCTCGTCCTCTCTCGCCACGTCGCTGCCATCGGCGTGCGCACCGGGCCCGACGCCATGCTCGAGGAGCTCTCCGCGCAGAGCTCCGTGCCGGTCATCAACATGCTCACCGCCCGCCACCACCCCTGCCAGGCGCTCGCCGACCTGCTCACCCTGCGCGAGGCCTACGGCTCGCTGCAGGAGCTGCGCATCGCCTATATCGGCGACGGCAACAACGTCGCCCGCTCGCTTGCCGTGCTCGGCACGATCGCCGGTATGCATGTCGCGCTGGCCTCGCCCGCCGGATACTCGCTGGAGGGCGACCTCGACCTTCCCGCGGACGCGCGCGGCACGGTCTCCCACCATGCCGACCCGCGTGACGCCGTACGCGACGCGCGCGCCGTGTACACCGACGTGTGGGTCAGCATGGGCGACGAGGCCACCGCCGCCGAGCGCCGGCGCGCGCTGGGCGCCTATCGCGTCGACGACGCGCTGCTCGACGCCGCCGCCCCCGGCGCGTTCGCCATGCACGACCTGCCCGCCCATCCCGGCGACGAGATCACCGCCGAGGTCCTCTACGGCACGCGCCAGCGCATCTGGGACCAGGCCGAGAACCGCCGGCACGCGCAGAAGGCGCTGCTCGAACTGCTGCTCACTTAGCCAGGCTTTAACTTGCCTGTCTGAATAGGTCGACTGGCGTCTGCCTGTGGCC
>DATNLQ010000121.1:0-3969 GCA_035602785.1 Solirubrobacteraceae bacterium | reverse complement strand
CGCCACAGGCCCCAGCATGGGCAAGCCCAGTGCGCGCACACCCAGGCGCCAGGCCGAGTCGCACAGCGACCGCGAGCGCGTGCCCACGCAGGGTTTCGAATGCGCGAGCGAGAACGTCAGCGGGCCCGTGCAGCCGCCCGGCGGCCCCGAGCTCGTGGCGTCGGCCGTGGAGATCGTCGGGGAGCTGGCCAAGGCCGGTCTGTCCAGCGGCGAGCGCGTGCTCAGAGACGTCTTCTCGCGCCTGCCGCTGCCCTGATCGCGATCCCCGCGCTTGCGCCCCGCGACCCTGATCGCGATCCTGGCGATATGTATACTCACCGCCACGCCGAGCTTGCATGACCCAGGTCGTGGGAGGCGGGGGACCCAATGCGGGTCGAAATCGATCCGCTGGGGCGAATCGGTCCGGTGAGGACCGTAGCGCCGCACACACGTGCCGCGCGAGCCCGTCAGCTGACCCCGTAGGCGTCGATGACGATGCGAAACACCATCAAGACCCCGACAGCTCCGCTTGCCCTGATCGCAGCCGCGGCCTGCCTCCTGGCGGTCTCCGCGGTCAGCGCCTCGGCCGACACAGGCGGCGCAGCCGCTGACGCGCCGCCCGTCAAGGGCAAGGTCCACACCACCGGGATCGCCACCTGGTTCGGCCCCGGCTTCTACGGCAAGCAGACCGCCTGTGGTCAGACGTTGACGCCGAGCGTTATCGGCGTGGCCAACCGCACGCTCCCCTGCGGAACGCTGATCAAGGTCAGCTACCAGGGCCACGCGCTGACCGTGCCGGTGCTCGACCGCGGGCCCTACAGCTCGACCGGCGCCGACTGGGACCTGACCGCCGGCGCTGCCCAGGCGCTCGACATCACCACAACGGTCCGCATCGGCACACGCGTGGTCGGAAACGCACCCAACACACCCACGCTGGGGGTGCCTGCTGGCGCGCAGAGCGAAACCCTGGCCGGCGGCGTCGCCGCCAGCGCGCCCGTACCCGCCGAATAGCGGGGCTCACACTGGCTCGTCCACCGAGGCCGCCGGACGACCGGCCGCCGCTCGCGCAGCCGAGCGCGCGGCGTACAGGCCGACATCCGCATACGCGGCAAGCGCCGCGGCCTCGCGTCCATCGTCAGGGCACACCGCGGTGCCGACCGCGACCTCCAACGAGGACCCACGTCGACGCATCGCGACGCGGGCCGCGCGCGCAAGGCGCTCGGCCAAGCGCTCCGTCGCCAGCCGATCGGTTTCAGGCACGAGCACCCAGTACCTGCCGGGTCTCTCCTGGGTGACGGCGCCCGACTCCGCCGCAAATGGGCCCGGCTGCGCTTGCGTCTCGCCCACCAGGGCCTGCTCTATCGTGGCTGCCAGCAACGACAGCGTCCCGGGTTCGTGGCGACTGATGCGCTCGATGTCGACGAGCTCGACGAGCAGTGCCGCAAAGGGAAGGCCATCGCGCTCGAAGCGCTCCAGTTGACGACCAATCGAGCTAGTCCATGCCGCGGCGCCCTGCTCACGCCGTTCATCGCGGATGTCGATCTCGCCGGCCCGCGCATGTAGCGGCACGGGCGGAGACTCGTCCCACGAGAGCGGACGCTCGTCGGCGAGGGCGCCCTCGGTCACCGTCCGAGAGCGCGCGAACGCGACCCGACCCTCCGAGACCGGCGCCCGTGAGCGTTCGTCCACTATCACCGGCTCGCCGCCCGAGTCCGGCACCGGATCGCGCTCGTGCGCAGCGGCAGCACGGTCGCGATCGCGGGTCGCAGTCTCACTGACGCTGACGATCGCGGCTTCCCTGTCAGACGTCGCGTCGCGCTCGGTCGACACAGCCACGGCGACCAAGCTCGCGCAGACGCAGGCAAGCCGGTCGGCGAGATCTGCCAGTTGACGCGCAGGCGAGCTGTCCAGAATGGGGGATGCCCATCCCAACTGACCGGGCCGCAACTCTTCGAGCATTGTCTCCCAAAGGACGCGGCGCAGCGCCTCGACCGCGACCACCACCTCCCCCACCTCGTGCACGCCTGCGATGGCAGCCAGCCGCCGAGCCGGAGCGGACGCCCCACGACCGCTCGGCGCGACGACACCTGTCAGGCGGTCGAGCTCCAGGTCAGACACGAGGGCTCGGATCGCCTGTGCGCACAGCTCGGGCCCCTCCCGGGCCAGTTGCTCGAGGGGCACCGCGCTCATGCGATCGAGTGGGCGACCGATCAGCAGCGTCATCGCCCAGCGCCTGGCCAACTCCTCGTCACGCGCGACGAGCGCATCGAGCGGCAGGTCGGCGACAGGTCGCGCCCTCGGGGTGATCGGCGGCTGAGGCTCGCTCATGTATGTGTGGATATCACCAACCGAGGACGCCATCGTAAGCGCGCCCCGCATATAGCCTGAGAAACCTCGTGCAGAGGATGACGCGCTAAATGACAGTCTGGATCGCCGCAGCGCTCGCGGTGGCCGCCCTGACCGCCCTCGCTGGCACTCTGCGCGAGCGCAGGCGATCGGCTCGCTCGGCACGAGCCGTGATCGTCGACCTCGAGGACTCCACCGCGCTCGACCGTGACACGGGCGCCGTGCGCTCGGTCCAGAAGGCCGACCTGGTAATCGAGGCGGACGCCCTGCGCGAGTTCTGGACGCCCGCGCATCTGGAGCGTCTTGCGCGCACCTACTGGCGCTTCCTCGCCCGCATCACGCTTGGGCTGGTCCGCGTCAGCTATGCGCAGGACGAACGGTCGGTGATCCTGCTCGCGCCCGCGCTCAAGCTGGTGACCTTCCAGGCGCCCCGATATGAGATGGACGCTGCGCGCGGCGTCGTGCATTGGCGCATCGAGCGAGGCTTGCTCGTGTCCAGACGCAGGCACAACCGCGGCTACCTGCAGATCGAAGTGCGCCGCAGCCCTGGCGACGACCCCGAGCACGTTCGCCTGCACGTGGAGGTAGAGGTCGCCAACTTCTACCCGTCGATCGCCTCCAAACTCAGCCGGCGCCTATACGAAGCCACACAATCGCGTATCCACGTGGTCGTCACGTATGGCTTCCTGCGCTATCTCGCGCGGCTCGATCTGGCGGAGTCGAAGGTGGGGCGGCTGGGCCGCGCGTGACCCGGCGATCGGACCCTCGGCCGAGGTCGGGAACGCCCGAGCATCGGGCAGGCGGCCCGGCGCACGCGCCAGACGTGGGGATCGCTATCCGACGACGGTCACGTACAGCAGCGCTTTCGCCGCGGGAGCCACCGAGAAGATGATTTCCACGGATTTCGCGGACACTGCCTTGACTTTGTAGTTGGCGCTGGGTTCCACTTCGGCGGGTTCTTCGCCTTCGCTCGTTTGCACGGTGACCTCGACAAGCCGAGTTTCGAGTTTGTGTTCGATCACCCATTCTTTTTTCGTGCCGTTACCGACGAGGGCCGCCGACACCTTGCGCGCTGGGGAAGCAGCAGCGACCGTAATCGCCGCTTCTGCGGGTTTCCCAGGCTTCGCGCTCGGTGGCGCAAGCTTGGTGACGGATACTGCTTCTTTTTTGATCTTCGCTTCGCTGACAGCTTCCGTTTTGAGCTTCGCTTCGCTGACGGCTTCTGGCCCTAGCAGCACTTCGGTGACAGCCAAGAGTTTGATCTTTGCTGTTTCCACCGCTTCCCCCCCGATCTTAGCCGCGGTGATTGCTTCTTTTGCGAGATCGCCTGTAACGACTGATTCTGCGCCTATGGTACTCGTTTCCCCTTTTTCTCCTTTTTCTCCTTTGGCACCAGCCGCGCCAGTAGCACCAGCAGCACCTTTAGCACCTTCCGCGCCCTTTTCTCCTTTTTCTCCTTTTTCTCCTTTGGCACCAGCCGCGCCAGTAGCACCAGCAGCACCTTTAGAGCGTCTAACAAAAAGAGGTTTTGGGATGCTGTTGTCGTAGACGGTGTCTATGGCGAAACCTCTTGTCAGTGATGGGTTGTGGGAGCGGATCGAGCCGTTGTTGCCGAAGGTCGAGCGGCGGTATCGGTATCCGGGT
>DATNLQ010000114.1:0-16300 GCA_035602785.1 Solirubrobacteraceae bacterium | reverse complement strand
GCGCGCGCGGGCAGGCCCTCCTCGTCGCGGCGTACCGGCCCGCTGGACCGATCGGAGATCGGCCAGCGCACCAGGCGCTTGACCTCGACGTCCTCGGCGACCTGGCGCAGCGCGGTCTCGCGCAGCGCGGACAGGTTCTCGATCTTGAAGAAGTTGTTCAGCGCCGCCTGCACGCGCTCGGGGCGGTAGACCTTGCCGGCGCGCAGGCGCGCGATCAGCGCCTCGGGCGTGAGGTCGATCAGCACCACCTCGTCTGCCGACGAGAGCACCTCGTCGGGGATCCTCTCGCGCGTGATCGAGCCGGTCAGCTGCGTGACCTGGTCGTTGAGGCTCTCCAGGTGCTGGACGTTGACGGTCGAGTAGACGTCGATGCCTGCGTCGAGCACGTCGCGCACGTCCTCATAGCGCTTCTCGTGCTCGAGGCCCGGCGCGTTGGTGTGCGCGAGCTCGTCGATCAGGCACAGCTCGGGCTTGCGCGCGAGCACCGCCGGCAGGTCCATCTCCTCGAGGGTGGTGCCGCGGTAGGTCACCCGACGGCGCGGGATCGTCTCCAGGCCCTCCGCCTGCACGACCGTCTCGGCGCGCCCGTGGGGCTCCAGGTAGCCGACCGCCACGTCGCGCCCGTTGTCCGCTTCGGCCGCGCCCTCCTGGAGCATGCGGTAGGTCTTGCCCACGCCGGGGGCCATCCCGATGAAGACCTTCAGGTGTCCGCGGCCGTCTGGCATGGGCTACAGGCTAGAAAGCGGGGCGGCGCGCGGATCGCGTCCTGCTCGTCAGCGCGCTGGCCCGGCGGGCGCGAATCGCCGGGAAGGGGACATTGAGAGCGCTGACGAGGAAGGTTTGCTGCCACGCGTACCCGATGAGATTGCGCTGGCCGCGTGGCAGCTCGTTGATCAGTCTATGACGGCTTCTATGGGGTACTGGGTGGATCCGGTTACGTAGTCGACGACGTTGAACGTGATGGTTAGGCGTAGCGTCTTGCCGCATGATTTCGCTTGTTCTGTCTCGGTCAATTTGAGCGCCTGTTCTTTGAATGTGATCTCGAGATCTGGGGTGCTTGTCCAGCTGCCTTTCATTATGCCTTGGAAGTTGCACTCGGGGTAAGTGTCAAATGCGAAGAAAATCTGCATTTGTGCATGCCGATAGCTAGTAAGGGTGAGGAATTCGCTGCTCGCAGCAAACAGCAAAGGACAGGCGCGTAGGATTGTGTCGCCCGCGTTAGCGATCTTGTCAATCTGGGCTTCGTTGGTTTCGAGCTCACCCCCGAGCGCGAACGGAGCATCAGGGTTTCGTGCCTGGTTTTCAAAATGAGCACACGCCTGAGTGAATTGTGCTTTGCCGCCCCCAAAGCCGCGCGTGGTCATGCCTCCGGTGTCCTGCACAAGAGTTTCGGCTCCGACAGTAAGCGGATGGTCGCCGCCGTAGCGCAGCACGATGGTCTTCGTCGCCCAAGCCGAGCTCGCGAACGCCGCGAACCCAGCAACGGACAGCGCTACAAGCAATCCCAATCGTCTGAACGACTCCATTCACCGGCCCCCTTTTGATTTGATCGGAGTTGTCCTCGGATCCTATACGGCTCGGGATCCTCGCGCGCTCGGATTCGGCCGGCGCCGGGCACAAGCTCGACGACGCGAGCGCAGCAATCGACGGCTAGGACTGTTGAGCCGCTCGCCGCTCGGCGGCGCGCAGGACCAGGTCGTAGCGCCTGCGCACGTCGGCGCGGTCGGCAGCCTCCTGGACTGACTCGTCGCAGGCACGCAGGATCATCGCCGCCTGCTCGATGAGCAGCTCGCGCTGCTCGGACGAGGCGGTGTGGGCCATCACCTTGGCCAGCGCGTCGAGCTGGCGGATCATCACCGCGGGCATCCCGCGGCTGGCCTGGCGGATCTTGTCGTGCGCGCGCTCGGCCAGCCGGCGGAAGCTGACGGTGACGGTGATTACGCGCACATGGCCCGCAGCATCGCGATGCACCGCGGCCGGTCGCCAGCGATCGGCGATCTTACTCAGCCCGTCGCCCAGCCAATCGATGCATGCAAGCGCGGTGAACGTGTCGTTGACGGCCGGTGAGAGCGCCCGGATGGCTATCTCCACGAGCTGATCGACCGCGAAGGAGAGATCCTGCGTGAGGGTCCTGTGCGGGCCGGTCGCATGCGCGCCGCCGAGCGCCCGCGCCACGCCGGGCGCGGCTGCGGCCGGCCACACGTCCGCCAGCGGTTCGCCCTCCACGACGAAGTGGCCGGGGCGACGCAGCAGCCGGATCACCGCGTGGCCACGCGAGGAGATGTCGATCAGCGTGCTCATGCTCACGTACTGCAGGTAGCCGCTGCTCGGCGCACGCACCACGCCGCTGTCCTCGTCCAGGCGCACCAGCATCTCCGACAGCGACGGCCCCGCCTTGGGGCCGTCGGCGACGGGCAGCGCCACCTCCGCTTCGATCGCCCGCGAGAGGTCGCCGGCGATGCTCGCGATCACCTGCGGAAGCTGGATCGACTTGGCGATGTGGTCGATGAACAGGACCAGCACCGCCACGTCTGCGATCACCAGCGCCATCGTCAGCGTGATCGACAGGTGCGGAACGAATTCCCCGTGAGCGCCGGGGGCGATCGAGACGAGCGCGAGGATCGCATAGACGAACGTCGCCACGAAGCTCCCGAGCGTCAGCTGCGTGATCCGGTCGCGGATGAAGTTGCGCAGCATGCGCGGCCCGAACTGCGTCGAGGCGAGCGTCAGCGTCACGATCGTGATCGAGAAGACGAGCGTCACGACCGTGATCACCGCCGCGGCGATCGCCGTCAGGATCTGGCGGGCGGCATCGGCGCTGCCGCTGATGACCCACGAGGGCAAATGCAGCGAGCCGTCATAGGCGGCACGGTCGAGCGCGTAGCTGCCGGCAAACAGCGCGACCGCCAGCGCGATCTCGACCGTCGGCACCAGCCACAGGTTCGTGCGCAGCGCCTCGCGCCGCCACGCGGAGGGCACGGGAGGGGCAAGCCTCATGGCAGCGGCCCGGATCCCACGCGGAGGCGGCAGGCGGAGAGGCTGGTCTGGAGGCGGGGGTGGCGGCACATGGCGTTGCGGACAGCCCAAAGCTGTGCCGACCAGGCTTCCCGGCTCACCACAGCCTTACGATACTGCGACGCGAGGACCCACCGCCCTGACAAGCGTCAGCCGCCAGCCTGCCCGGCGTGCGCCGGCACACGCTCAGACCCTTCACGAAATCGTTATGAGTTGCGGCCCATTCGTGATGTCGACGTAATCGGCGTGGTGACACACTCGAACCGTGCCCTTCGAGATCGACTCGCAGGCCACATCAAAGAGGATGGCCGTGCGAGTTCACCACGCGGAGCGTCGGCATCGACGCTCCTGCACGTACGAGCGCCCTTGAGCTACGGGTGCGGGGATGACGCTCATCGGCTGGACGCAGATCGTCATCTTCCTCGCGGTTCTCACCGCGCTCACTCCCGTCGTGGGCGGCTACATGGCGCGCGTGTACACGGGTCGTCCGGTCGCGCTCTCGACGCCGCTCGAGCCGATCGAGCGCCTGCTCTACCGCACCATGCGAGTCGCCCCAGACCGGGAGCAGGACTGGAAAGCCTACGCCCGCTCGGTCCTCCTGTTCAGCCTCGCGAGCTGGCTGGCCCTGTACGCCATCCTGCGCACCCAGGGCGCGCATCCGTTCAACCCCCAGGGCTTCGCCTCGGGCCCGTGGACGCTGTCGTTCAACACCGCCTCCTCGTTCGTCAGCAACACCAGCTGGCAGTTCTACGCCGGGGAAACAACGCTGTCGTACTTCTCACAGATGGCCGGCATCACCGTCGCCAGCTTCACCTCGATGGCCGTCGGCATGGCGGTAGCGGTCGCGTTCATCCGCGGACTGGCGCGCCGGGAGAGCAGCGAGCTCGGCAACTTCTGGGTCGACCTCACCCGCTCGCTGCTGTACGTGATCGTGCCGCTGTCGATCCTCGGCGGCCTGTTCCTCGTCTCCCAGGGCGCGCTGCAGAACCTCTCCCGCTACCTGACAGCCGGCGGGCTGACCCATGTGAGCCAGACGATCGCCATGGGGCCGGTGGGCTCACAGGAGGCGATCAAGTTGCTGTCGGGCGACGGCGGCGGGTTCTTCAACACGAACTCCGCGCACCCGTTCGAGAACCCGACCGGCCTGACCAACTTCGTGGAGGCGCTGCTGATGCCGCTGATTCCCGCCGCGCTGACCTACACGTTCGGACGGATGGTGGGCAACAGGCGTCAGGGCTGGGCGCTGTACTCGGCGATGCTCGTGCTGTTCGTCGTCGGCGTGGGGATCATCTACGCGGCCGAGTCCCACGCCACGCCGGCGATGCACGCAGCCGGCTTGCACGGCGCCAACATGCAAGACAAGGAGCAGCGCTTCGGGACAGCCGGCTCGGCGCTGTTCGTCGCGACCGGCACGGCCAGCGGCGATGGCGCCGTAGACAGCGGCCTGGAGGCGTTCACCGGGATCGCCAGCGCGGTCGCGATGTCGAACATCATGACCGGCGAGGTGATCTTCGGCGGACCCGGGTCGGGGCTCTTCGGGATGCTGCTGCTCGTCGTCCTCGGCGTGTTCCTGGCGGGCTTGATGGTCGGGCGCACACCGGAGTACCTGGGCAAGAAGCTGGCGATGCGCGAGGTCAAGCTGGCAGCGCTGGGGACACTGTTCGTCCCGATCCTGGTGCTCGTGATGACCGCGATCGCCAACGCCACCGCGGCTGGTCGCCAGTCGCTGTCCACACGCGGGCCCCAAGGCTTCTCGGAGTCCCTGTACGCCTATCTCTCCCAGGCCAACAACAACGGCTCCGCGTTCGCCGGCTACGCGGGCTTCATCCAGCCGGCCGCCGGCAACGTCGGCTCACACGGCATCGCCTTCGCGGACATCGCCGGCGGTCTGGTGATGACGTTCGGGCGATTCGTCCCGATCCTCGCCGTGCTCTCGCTGGCCGGCGCACTGGCCAAACGCCGCGTCACGCCCGCGGGCCTGGGCACGCTGCGCACCGACACGCCGACCTTCGTGATCTTCGTGATCGGGTTCGTCATCATCTTCGCGCTGCTGAACTTCCTCGCAGCGTTGTGCCTGGGACCGCTCGACCAGTCGCTCACCCAGCACCTCTACTGAGCGGCAGTTGCGACAAACGACCGGAGGAAGGCTGAGGTGCGGATGATCGACTTCCAGGAGCGAATAGACGCAAACCCTCGTCGACGAACTCGACGCAGTGCCGCTGACGCGGCCCTGGATCGCGCGAAGCGCAGCGAGGCATACCTCGATACGCGCGACGAATATGAGCGTATCCGCGCCCTCCGAGAGATAAGTCCGATTGCGGCGCATCTGCGGGAGCGCCGGTTCGAGCTTGGCCTCATCCAGGAGGAAGTCGCGCGGGCAGCCGCACGTCCCATAGTGCCGTGTCGCGGCTGGAGAAGGGGACCCATATCCCGCAGCTACCGACGTTGCAGCGGATAGCCGCCGTTCTAGACGAGGAGCTGCTGGTCTGCTTTCAGCGCACTGTTGATGGCGAGATCGAGCGCGAGTTCGCTGCTGTGGCCTAACCCGGCCTGATCTGCCCCACCCGAGGCAAGCGACGCGCAGCGAGACGGCGCGCGGCCCTGCGCCCCTCAGGCCCCCAGCAGGTTGTGCACGACCAGGTCGATCAGCTTGATGCCGATGAACGGGGCGATGATCCCGCCCAGGCCGTAGATCCACAGGTTGCGCCGCAGCAGCGCGCTTGCGCCGATCGGACGGTAGCGCACGCCCCGCAGCGACAGCGGGATCAGCAGCGGGATGACGATCGCGTTGAAGATGATCGCCGAGACGATCGCGCTGCGCGGGGTGCCCAGGTCCATGATGTTGAGCACGTGCAGCGGGCCCTTGCCGCCCGGAGTGGCCGCGTAGGTGGAGATGAACACGGCCGGCAGGATCGCGAAGTACTTGGCGACGTCGTTCGCGATCGAGAACGTCGTCAGCGCGCCGCGCGTGATCAGCAGTTGCTTGCCCACCTCCACGATCTCGATGAGCTTCGTCGGGTTCGAGTCGAGGTCGACCATGTTGCCCGCCTCGCGCGCCGCCTGGGTGCCCGTGTTCATCGCCACGCCCACGTCCGCCTGCGCCAGCGCGGGCGCGTCGTTGGTGCCGTCGCCCGTCATCGCCACCAGGCGCCCGTCGGCCTGCTGCTCGCGGATCAGCGCGAGCTTGCGCTCGGGGGTGGCTTCTGCAAGGAAGTCGTCCACGCCGGACTCCTCTGCGATCTTGGCCGCGGTCAGGCGGTTGTCGCCGGTGACCATCACGGTTTTGATGCCCATCGCGCGCAGCTGGTCAAAGCGCGCCTTCATGCCCTCCTTGATCGTGTCCTTGAGGTAGACGACGCCCAGCACCTGGTTGTCGCGCGCCACCGCCAGCGGCGTGCCGCCCTCGTTGCCGATGCGGTCGAGCTGCACCTGCAGCTCGGGCGGCGGCGAGCCGCCTTCGCCCTTGACGAGGTCGATGATCGCGTCGCCCGCGCCCTTGCGCATGCGTCGCCCGTCGATGTCCACGCCGCTCATCCGCGTCTGCGCGGTGAACGGCACGAACTCTGCGTGCAGCGTCGTCATGTCGTGCTCGCGGATGCCGTACTGCTTGGCCAGCACAACGATCGAGCGGCCCTCGGGCGTCTCGTCGGCCAGCGAGGCCATCTGTGCCACCTCTGCCAGCTCGGACTCGGGCACGCCCGGCATCGGCACGAATTCCGAGGCCAGGCGGTTGCCGATCGTGATCGTGCCCGTCTTGTCGAGCAGCAGCACGTCCACGTCGCCGGAAGCCTCGACCGCGCGGCCCGACAGCGCCAGCACGTTGCGGCGCACCAGGCGGTCCATTCCCGCGATCCCGATCGCGCTCAGCAGCGCCCCGATCGTCGTCGGGATCAGCGCGACGAGCAGGGCGATCAGCGTCGTCTCGGAGATCGACGTCCCCGCGAACAGGCCGAACGGGCGCAGCGTCGCAACGACGATCATGAAGATCAGGGTCAGCGCGGCCAGCAGTATGTTCAGCGCGATCTCGTTGGGAGTCTTGCGCCGCTCGGCCCCCTCGACCAGCGAGATC
Source organism: Solirubrobacteraceae bacterium (assembly GCA_035602785.1). GTDB lineage: Bacteria > Actinomycetota > Thermoleophilia > Solirubrobacterales > Solirubrobacteraceae > Palsa-744. The sequence continues at coordinate 9,216 of DATNLQ010000114.1, read as the reverse complement.
ATGCGATCGAGGAACGATTTGCCGGGCTCCTGGGTGATTTCCACGAGGATCTCGTCGGAGGTCACGCGCGTTCCCCCCGTCACTGCGCTGCGGTCCCCGCCCGACTCGCGGATGACCGGCGCGGACTCCCCCGTGATCGCCGACTCGTCCACGGTCGCGATGCCCTCGATCACCGTGCCGTCGCCGGGGATCAGCTCGCCGGCGGGCACGACCACGATGTCGCCGCGCGTGAGCTCCGAGGCAGCCTTGGTAGAGCCGTCGCGCATCTTCGCGACGGTCTCCTTGCGCATCGCCCGCAGCGTGTCCGCCTGGGCGCGACCGCGACCCTCGGCGAAGGCCTCCGCCATGTTGGCGAACACGACCGTCAGCCACAGCCAGATCGAGATCAAGAACGTGTACCAGGCGGGCTCGTTGCCGCCGCCCAGCGGCTTGCCGCCGAAGACCTGGATCAGCCACGTCGCCGTCGTGATGACCGAGCCGATCTCCACGACGAACATCACCGGGTTGCGGATCTGCACGCGCGGGTCGAGCTTCTTGAAGCTGTCGATCAGCGCGCGGCCGACGATGTCGCGCTGGAACAGCGAGATCGCTTGGCGCTCGTGGGTGGCAGGAACCTGCGCGGACATCAGGACTTCCCTTCTGACAGACGGTCGAGGGCCAGGTTGAGCTCGAGCACGTTCACGCCTTCCTCGCCCGAGAAGCCAAGGCCGCGGCCCGAGGTGTACTTGGCGACCAGTCCGTCGACAGTCGCCAGCGAGAGCTTGCGCACGGCCGCCACGCGGTAGGCCTGGATCCAGGCGTTCGCCTTGGAGATTTCCGGGTCAAGGCCCGAGGCCGAGCTGTTGACCGCGTCGACCGGGATCTTCGCCACGGTCAGGCCGGGGTCATATTCGCCTTTGCTGGCCGGGTTCTTGTTCAGTTCCAGGTAGGCCTTGATGTTTTCTTCGTCGGCTTCCTTGGTCTTGACACTGTTGGGCCCGTGGTTGGAGAACGTGCTCGCCGCGGCGTTGTCAGCGCCTCCTTCGGTGGCCGACGGGCGCGTCTGGAAGTAGCGCGGGTCGGCTTCCGTGACGACCGCGCCTTTGACTTCCTTGGGCTTGCCGTTCTTTTCGAGCACCGGCGTGGCGAAGTTCTGGCCGATCAGCTTCGAGCCCACGAGCTTGCCGTCGAGGTGGATCTGCTGTCCGTTGGCGTCGCCGGGAAAAGCGACCTGGCTGATGCCGGTGATCGCAAGCGGGTAGACGAGCCCAAGCAGGACCGTGAACACGATGATGCCGATGACCGCTGTGACGATGTCGCGGAGCCAGGGTTTCATGTCAGTAGAGGTGTCCGGTCAGGCCCTGGACGATCGGGCCGAGCAGCAGGGCGGGGAAGAAGGTGAGCGCGCCGACGAGGACGATCACGCCGATCAGCAGCACCACGAACGTCGGGTTGTCGGTGCGCATCGTGCCGAGGCCCGCGGGTGTCACACGCTTGCCCGCCAGCGCTCCGGCGACGGCGAGCGCGAACAGGATCGGCGCGTAGCGCGCGAACATCATGTCGAAGCCTCCGAGCACGTCGGCGAAGGTGATCCCGTGCGAGCCGAGGCTGCCCGCGTTCGGCTGGATGAAGCCGGTGTAGCCGGCGAACGCCGATCCGTTGTTGTTGGCCTGAGACAGGTAGGCGTAGAAGGTCTCGGAAAAGCCCTGGGGGGTATTCGTGCCGGCCTTGGACAAGGCCACTTCGGAGATCGACTTGCGCCCGGCGCTGCTCGCGGTGGCAAGCGCCGTGCAGAACAGCGCGGCCAGCGGCGTGATCAGGATGCCCAGGCCGGCGAGCTTTATCTCGCGGGCCTCGAGCTTCTTGCCCAGCCACTCCGGCGTCCTTCCCACCATCAGCCCGCCGATGAACACGGCCAGCAGCACATACAGCAGGATCGAGTACAGGCCCGTGCCGACGCCGCCGAAGATCACCTCGCTGGCCGACAGGTTGGCGAAGGGAACCGCGCCACCGATGCCGGTGAACGACTCGATCGCGCTGTTGACGGCGCCGCACGAGGTGACGGTGGTGACAACGTCGAACAGCGCCGAGCCGGCGATACCGAAGCGCTGCTCCTTGCCTTCCATGTTGCCACCCGTCGAACCGGAGATCACGTGCGTGTTCAGACCGGCCGCGTGCTGCGCGGGCGAGCCGTGCGCCTCGGCGACATAGGCGACGATCACCGCGCCGAGGAACATCACCATCATCGTCGCGTAGATCGCAAAGCCCTGGCGGCGATTGCCTGTCATGCGCCCGTACATGAACACCAGCCCCGCCGGGATGATCAGCACGGACAGCATCTCGAAGAAGTTGGTGAACTGGCTCGGGTTTTCGAACGGGTGAGCCGAGTTGGTGTTGAAGAAGCCGCCGCCGTTCGTGCCGAGCAGCATGATCGAGTGCTGCGAGGCGACAGGTCCCATCGCGATCGACTGCGTGAGGCCGGTGATCGTGTGAACGGTCATGTAGGTGGAGAGGTTGGCGATCACGCCCTGCGAGGCGAGCACGATCGCGACGAACACCGACAGAGGCGCGAGCACGTACAGGATCGTGCGCACGATGTCCTGCCAGAAGTTGCCGATGGACTTGCCGCTGCGCCCGATGATCCCACGGACCAGCGCCACCGCCACGACGATCCCCACACCGGCCGACAGCCAGTTCTGGACGGTCAGCCCGATCATCTGGCTGAGATAGGTCATCGTCGTCTCGCCGCTGTAGAATTGCCAGTTGGTGTTCGTCATGAACGACGAGGCGATGTTGAACGTGACGTTCCACGGCGCCGAGTGATAGCCGAGCGGGTTGAGCGCGTGTGGCACGAAGAAGGCGTCCTGCGTGCGCAGGATCACATACAGCAGAAGCCAACCGGCGAGCGAGAAGATCAGCAGGCTTTTCGCATACTGCTTCCAGTCCTGCCCGCGCTCGTGATCCACCCTCAGAATTCCGTACAGAAAGCGCTCGGGGCCGGCGAAGATCGGTGAGAGGATGACCCTCTTGCCGGTGTACACCTTCGCCATGTAGCTGCCAAGCGGAAACCCGAGCGCGGTGAGGATGACCGCGAACAACACGATCGTGAGCCAACCGGCGAATGTCATTTCCTAGAGCTTCTCTCCACGAATGAGGGCGTAAAAGAGGTAGGCAATCACCAGCACAGACACGACCAGGCCGAAGAAGTCGGCGCCGCTCATGTGCGCGACGAAGAACCCGAGGGGCAGCGGGGCGTTCATACCCGATCGATCCCCTCGACCATCGCCAGCAGGATGGCGAACATCAAGATCCCTATAACTATCGCGACGGCGTCCATGGGAACACTATTGTTCTTGGCGCGTCACGGCGACATAACGAATCGCGGTGTCGACATAACGATTTTGTGACGGGCGCATCGGACAAACCTGGATCTGGCGGACGCCCGCGTAATCGGTAGCCTGCCCAGCTTCGACCGCAGAGAGGCCGCGGGCGACGATCACATCGAAGTCGCTGTCGGGGCACTCGTCGAGTGCGTCCTTGACCTCCCATGCGACCTCGCTGACCGTGCGCTCGCAGTGGGGGTTGAACAGGGGGCTGCGGCTGTCGGTCAGCAGCGCTCTGGCGAGCGCCACGCCGCGCGCGCTGACCGGCATCGTCGCTTCGAGGCGCTCCGCCAGTTCGAGGATCGCGCGCCGGCCGCCCCGCACGGCCCTCGGCTCGATCACGACCGCGGAGATGATCGGCTGCGAGCCGCGGCGGTCGGCGTAGTCCATGATGTTGCGCAGGCTGCCAGCGATCTCGCGCCGAGTGTCGGGGGCGGTCAACTGCCGGGTGCGCAGTGCAAGCGCCGAGTTGGCTTCGTCTGGGGTTCCGTCGGCGATCTGTCGGTCGAGCTTTCCCCGTGTCATGTACACCTTCAGCTGGAGTCCCAGCGAGGCCTGTCTATCTGTCAGAGTCCTCATGACGGAGCACCTCCGAGTTAAACTGTGGGATGAGAACGTCTCGAGTGTGTCACCGTCGCAATGACGTCCGCGTGTCGAACGTGCCGTTTGCCATAACGATCCTGTAACGGCCCGACTGGTGGGACGCGATCGCCGGGACGCTGCCCGACGGCGCAAACGCGGGCGCGAGAGATCCCCGAGCGGCAACACCGCCCCGAAGGGGCGCATCTAAAATCTAAAGAGAGAAGCGGTAGCCAACGCCCGGGTCGGTGACTATGTAGCGTGGTCCTTCTGCCCCCTCCGGCTCGATCTTCGCCCGCAGCCGCGCGATGTGGGTTCGAAGCGGCTGGATGTCGTGAATGTACTCGGGACCCCACACCTCCGCGAGCAGCTTGTGGTGTGTCATCAGCCGGCCACGGTTTCGCACGAGCACGCGCAGCAGGTCGAACTCGATCGGGGTCAGGTGCACCGGCTCGGAGTCGCGGCGCACGACCCGCGCCGCGAGGTCTATCTCCAGGCCCTCCACCTCGATCTTCGGTTCCTGCTCGGCCGGCACGGTGCGCCGCAGCGCCGCCTGCAGCCGGGCCACCAGCTCGCGCGCCCCGAAGGGCTTGGTGATGTAGTCATCCGCCCCTGCCTCCAGCGCCCGCACCTTCTGCTCCTCCTCGCCCACCGCCGACAGCACCAGGATCGGCATCTCGCTCCATTCGCGCAGCCTACGCGTGAGCTCCACGCCGTCGCCGTCAGGCAGCACCAGATCGACGATCGCCGCGTCCGGCGGGCGCACCGCCGCGAGGTCCAGCGCCTCAGATGCCGTTTCCGCAGGCACCGCCTCAAAGCCCGCCTCGCGCAGCACCACCTTCAGCGCGCGTACGATCTGTGGCTCGTCGTCGACGACCAGCACGCGCGGCCTGATGACCGAGTCGCGCCCGCCCTTGGTCTGCGTATTCACCTGGCCGACGCCCGACCCGCGAGCGGCTCGCCAGAGCCGGCCACGTGCGCCGTCGAGGCGGCCGAGTCGCCGTCTTGCCGTGACTCCTCGTCGGGCTCCTGCAGCGGCAGGCCGAACACGAACGTCGCCCCCTGTCCCGGCAGCGACTCCACGTGCAGCGATCCCGCGTTGGCCTCGGTGAAGCCACGCGCGATCGCCAGACCGAGTCCCGACCCGCGGTGGCCCCCCGCCGCGGTGCCCGCGCGATAGAAGGGTTCAAACACGCGCTCGAGCTGGGCCGGCGGGATGCCCGGGCCGCGATCGACGATGCGCACGATCACGCGGTCGCCCGCAGGCCGCTGTCCTTCCAGGGACGGCTCGGCCGCCGCGGACGCGGCGCCCCCATCGTCGCTGCCCGCAGTGGCTGCCCGTCCCGGCGCGCGCGCCAGGCTGCGCACGGCCCGAGCGCGCACCGACACGGGGTGCCCGCCCGAATGGCGCCGCGCGTTCTCCAGGACGTTGACGAACGCCCGCTCCATCTGCGCCGGGTCGACCCGCACCAGCGGCAGGTCGCGCTCGATCGACAGGCTGAAGTCGCCCTCGCCCGCCGCCAGCTCGCGCAGCGCCGTGCGGATCAGCTCCTCCACCGACGTCCAATCCCGGCGCGGCTCCGCCGCGCCCGCTTGCAGGCGCGACAGATCCAGCAGGTTGTCCACCAGCCGCGACAGCCGCCGCGTCTCCTCCTGGATGACCGCCGCCAGCTCTTCGCGCTCGGGCTGCGACAGCGATGGGGAGCCGACCGCCTCGCCGGCCGCCGAGATCGCCGTCAGGGGGGAGCGCAGGTCGTGGGAGACCGCGCGCAACAGCGCCGTCTTGACCGTGTCCGCTCGGCGCAGCGCCGCCGTCTCGACCACGCCGCCCAGCAGGCCCTCGCGCTCCAGGGCCGCGCTCAACAGCGCCTCCAGCGCCGGCACCACGCGCTCCTGCAGGCGGCGCAGGCTCGCCTCCGACGAGTCCGCGCCCACCAGCAGGGTCCCCAGCCTGCGCGTGCCCTCACGCAGCGGGAACGCCACCGTGCGCTCGTCGCCCTCCACCGCCTCCATCTCGATCCGCGCGGAGTTCAGCTTCAGCGCCTGGGCCAGTCGCGCGGCCGCCGTGGGCAGGTCCTCGGACAGGCTGGCGCCGCGCAGCAGCAGGCGCGCCATCTCCGCCGCCAGGTCCGCCTCGCTGCGGCGCTCCTCCGCGTCGCGCGCGCGTGCACGAGTGACCTCAGCCACCGAGCTCGACAGGGCCGCCACCACCACGAACGCCGCCAGCGCCACCCAGTTGCTGGAGTTTGAGATCGTGAACGTGCCCACCGGCGGCAGGTGAAAGAAGTTGAACGCCGCCGCGCTCACCAGCGCCGTGGCGAAGCCCAGCCACGCGCCCCACGTGACCGACACCACCAGCACCGCCGGCAGGTACACCACGCTCAGCGACGCCACCGGCGCCACCTGCTTGAGCGGGTACACGATCAGGGTGCTCAGCGCCACCGCCGCCAGCGCCACCAGCACGCCCACGCGGCGCGAGGGCGGTTCAGAGGCGATCAGCAGGCCAAACGGAGGCGACATCTCTCACGTCAGCCTAAGGGTTCTTGACGGACCCCAATGACGAACGGGGCGGGACTTGGCTCCCGCCCCGTTCGGCGTGCCCTACGCGGTTCGGCGGTTCGGTGCGCCCTGCTCGGCGAGCTCCGGCGTCTGCGAACGGACTCGCTTGCGTCCCACCGTCCCCACGATCATGATCCGGCAGGCCGCTGTCGCGCAGGTGACCCAGACGTGACCTTCCTGTGACCGTTCGGTGACCGCGGAAGCTGAAAAGGGGGCTCGCTTCTCAAGTTCGCGCTTGTCGTGACCGACGCAGTATGAGAAGGGATGTCCGACCATGCTCATTTGCACGCGATGAATACACGCACGCGCAAGATCGTCGCGGCCGGATTGCTCATGCTGTGCGGCTGCCTGACGCTCGACCTGCCATGGGCGAACGCTCCCGCTCAGGCGCGGCCGCCTGCGCAGGCCTACCGCGTCAGCGCGGTGTGCGCCCCGCCCGCGCCCGGCAGCGCGAGCTGCCTGGCGCTGAGACTCGTCGCCAAGGCGCCGCTGGCGGTTCCCGGCGCCCGCGCACTGCCCCATGCCGCCGCCTCGGCACCCCGCTCGGCGTCGCCCGCGATCGAACAGACGACCCCGATCCCCGAAAGCCTCACACCCCAGGCGATGCTTAGCGCCTACCACCTGCCCGCGACCACGATGGCGTCCGCCACGCAGACGATCGGCATCGTCGACGCCTACGACGACGCCACCGTCGAATCCGACCTCGCGCACTACGACCAGCAGTTTGACCTGCCTGCATGCAGCGAAAACGACGGCTGCTTTCGCAAGGTCAACCAGGCGGCCAAAACCTCGCCGCTGCCGCCCTCCGCGGGCGCCACCGAACGCGGCTGGGCACAGGAGATCGCCACCGACGTGGAGATGGCCCATGGCGTGTGCCAGAACTGCCACATCGTGCTCGTCGAGGCCGACTCTGAAAGCTATGACAACCTCGAGCAGGCCGAGCAGGCGGCTGTCACCATGGGCGCCACGGAGATATCCAACTCGTGGGGCGGGCAGGAGCCGTCACTGGACAGCCCGGCCTTCGACCACCCCGGCATCGTCATCACCGCCTCCTCCGGAGACGATGGCTATCGCAACTGGATCGCCGAACCCCAGTTCGTCAACTATCCCGCTGCCTCGCCCGACGTGGTCGCCGTGGGCGGCACCCGCCTGCTGCTGAACACCCCCGCCGACAACACCTGGCTCGGAGAGGAAGTTTGGAACGACGGCGCCGAAGTGGAAGAAGTCAGGGAAGAAGCCGGCGACGGCGCCGGCGGAGGCGGATGCAGCGAACACTTCGATGCTCCCGCCTGGCAGCGCAGCCTGCCCGACTGGGCAGCGGTCGGCTGCGATGAAAAACGCGCGGTCGCCGACGTGTCCGCCGACGCGGACCCATTCACGGGCGTGGCCGTCTATGACTCGACCGAAAGCGAAGGCACAAGGGGCTGGAACACGATCGGCGGCACCAGCGTCGCGTCGCCGATCATTGCCGCCGTCTTCGCGCTCGCCGGCGGGGCGCATGGAGTGGCCTATCCCGCACGGACCCTGTATGAAAACGCCGCCAAAACCCCCGCCTCGCTGCACGACGTGCTGTCCGGCTCCAACGGCGAATGCCTGGAGCCCCTGGATGAAGAAAGCGAACCGCCGCGGGCCAGCTGCTCGGCCGTCGTCGAGGCCGCGAGCTGCTCTGACGAGGCGATCTGCCTGGCCGGCCCCGGCTATGACGGGCCCACCGGCATGGGCACGCCAGACGGGCTCGCCGCCTTCGAAGCGCCCGCGCAGCCCGCGCCGGAACCCAGCCGCGACGAAGCCGCCGTCGTCCCACCGGTCCCCAGCCCCGCAAGCCCGCCGCCGGCGATCGCCGTCCCTCTGACCAGACCCGCCATCAGGCTGTCGGACCTCGCGCTGACGCTGAGCGCCCTGATCGGGCTCAACCACAGCCATCCGCGCATCTCCCAGGTGGGCTTCGCCTTTGACATCAGCGCCCCCGCACGCGTGCGCGTGTCGCTGGCCGAGCGCGTTCGCGCGCATCGCCACGCGCGCTGGCAGACGCTGCCCGGATCGCTGACGCTCAGCGCCAGCGCCGGACACAACAGCCGCCGTCTGAGCGGCCATCGCACCCTCGCAGCCGGGGACTACCGGCTGACGCTCACGCCCAGCGGCGGCGCCACGCGGTCGCTGGACTTCCAGATCGGCTAAGGCCCTTAGCGCCGCGCCCCCGCCTTCGCGCGCACGCCGTCGCCGGCCACGACCGCCTGGCCGCGCGCGGTCAGCTGCCAGGAGTTGGGCGCCCCGCGCGCCTGGGCCGGGCCCGTCTTTGCGATCAGGCCCTGGGCCTGCAGGCGGGTGAGCAGCTTGGAGATCTGCCCCTGGTCGACCACGCCCGCGCGTTCGCCGACCTCGCGGTTGCTCGCGCCGGGGTAATCGCCGATGGCGGTGAGCACGCGCGCGGTGCGATACGTGAGCCTGCCGGCCGGCGCCTGGTCTGTGCCGCCCCCGTGGCTCGCCGCATCCGGGGACGCGCCGGCGCCGTCGGCGGCCCTCGGCGCGGGGCGTGTCAGCTCCCTGCGCGCCACGGCCGGTCCCAGGTAGGGCATCACGATCATGCTCATGAGCGGACCGAACAGATCCGCCATCGGCGGGCGCTCGGGCAGCAGCAGGCGGTTCTGGACGATCGCCAGCACCGCGCCGACCACCCCCTCGGCGATCACCGGCGGCGGCTGGGGCCGGCCCGGGG
>DATNLQ010000113.1:0-2169 GCA_035602785.1 Solirubrobacteraceae bacterium | reverse complement strand
GGCCGCGAAAGTCGACGCGCGCGGCGACGCCGAGCCTGACGGCGAGCGCTTCCAGGGCTCCTCGCTCGGGGCCGTCGCCGACGATCACGTAGCGCAGCTGGGGATGGCGCGGCTCGAGCACGGCGAGCGCGCGCAGGACGTCGGCGTGGCGCTTGCGCGCGATGAGATGCCCGACGGTGACGAGCGATTGCGCGGCGACCGTAGGCCGTCCGCCGCCGCTGGCCCACGTGTCGGCGTGTGTGCGTCCCTCGGACGCCGCGTACGTGTCGTGGCGTGGCAGGCGCGGAGCGATCGGAAGGTCGGTTCCGAGGTGGACGACGCGCGTCTGGCGCGCGCCGTGTGCACGCGCGAGCTCGGCGATGCCGTGGCTGTTGGCGAGCACGAGGCTGGCGGCATGGAGGCTGCGAGCGACTGCACGGGCTCCGGCGTCGTTGCGGACGGCCGTGTAGAGGACGTCGCCGCCGTGTATGGAGATGATGATGGGGCGGGCGAGGCCCGCCCGTCGGGTCGCGTCGCCGGCAGGCACGGCGTTGTGCGCATGGACGAGGTCGAATGGGAACGCGCGGTCAAGGCGACGCAGGGCGATGGCGAGGGCGGGGGCGGCCCAGGCTCCCCACGAGGCGTAGGAGCGATCGCGGGGGGGCGAGACGTAGGGGACATAGCTGACGGGCAGGCCGTCGCGGGTCTGCGCGCGCGGCTCGCGCAGCAGCTTGGCGGCGGCGGCAGCAGCAGCGCGCGGCCCGGCGGCGAGGGACGCGCGGGAGGGCACGAGGCGGTGCAGGACGAGCACGCGCACGTCGGCGCCGGCATCGCGCGCGGCGAGCGCCTGGCGATGCGCCCAGATCCCCAGCACGGGATCGCGCTGGCTGGGGTAGAACTCGGCGACGACGGCGACCCTGGGCGGGCGCTGCCCGGCCGCGCCGGCGACCTGAGACGGGCTCTGGCCGGCCGCGCCGGCGACCTTGGCCGGGCTCCGGCGCGGGCTGCTCACCAGTGGCGGTGGGTAGCGAGTGTGAGCGCGGCCTGGCGGGCCTTGAGATAGGGACGCTGCGCGAGGAACGAGCGGGCCTCGGCGATGGCGTCCTCGCGCGGATAGGCGGCTGCGACGGGCGCGGCGCTGTGGCGGATGGGGACGGCGTCGATGACGCCACAGCGCCAGCCGTGCTGGCGTGCGAGCGCGGCCCAGTGTACGTCGAGTCCCCAGCCCATGCGCAGCTCGGGGAAGGGCAGCAGCACGGGGAAGGTGGCGCGGGCGAAGGCGGTGACGGGTCCGATCTCGACGAAGCGGGTCTCGCGCGCGACGCTGCGCGAGTGCCGGCGCGTGACCGGCCAGGCGGCGTGGGAGCTGAGGCGGTGGGCGGGCTGGGCGAGGACGAGCGAGAAGCGCTCGCACAGGAACAGGAAGCGGTCGAGGAAGCCGCTCGGCAACTGGACGTCGTCATCGACGACGAGCAGCCAGTGGTAGTGATCAATTGAATTCCCACCCTCCCCAATCCCACCCTCCCGGGCGCGCAGCAGCAGGTTGAGGTTCTCGAACTTCCCGCGAGCGAGCGGCGGACGGGTACACACTTGCACGTCGTGGCGGGAGCGCAGTAGCTCGGCGCGCATGGCGCGGGCGAGCGCGCGATGCTCGGGGCGCTCGACGCCGAGCACGAGCACCCGGCGCAGCGCCGGCGCGTGGAGCGCGGCCAACCCGAGGCGCAGGCGCCTGGCGCTGACGTGTTCCCATCCGTCGACGGCGTGGTCGGCGATCTCGCGCAGGCGGGCGTCCAGCCCGCCGACGACGCCACTGGTGCCTGAGAGGAAGTCGTCGACTTCGGCGGGCTGACCGTTGGCGTGGATCGTGCCGTTGGTAAGCCCCGTGGGCCGTGTCCCCGGTGAGTTGCTGGCGCCCGCGGAAACCCCCCCGGGCCCGAAGGCGGGCGCGTGCCCCCCTTCGCGCAGCCCTTCGCGCAGACGCCCGGCGCTGTGGGCGACCATGGTCAGGCCGGCTGGGCAGCGGCGGATGAGCACGTGCGCGACGCAGCGGGCGAGCGTGTAGGCCTCGCCGAGCAGAGTGGGCGCCTCCCCGCGGTGGGCGTCGAAGCGCCGGGCTGCGCGTCCGCGCGCGTGGGCGGTTCGGGCGAGCGCGCCCAGCCGCGCGTCGCGGCCGGCGCGGCGGTGCTCGAC
>DATNLQ010000111.1:0-3152 GCA_035602785.1 Solirubrobacteraceae bacterium | reverse complement strand
TGGCGCAGCTCGGGGGCGATCTGATCGTGCGAGCGCTGCAAGAACGCCCGCCGTTCATCGAGCAGCCCGAGCAGGGCATCACCTACGCCGAGAAGATCGGGCCCGCCGATCGCCTGCTCGACCCCGCTCGCCCCGCCGTCGAGCTCGAGCGCATCGTGCGCGCGCTGCACCCGCACATCGGCGCGCGCGTTGCGCTCGCCGACGGCACGCTGCTCGGCGTCCACCGCGCCGCGCTCCAGCACGCCGGTCCCGCGGGCGGACACTCGCCGGGCGTCAGCGTGCGCGAGGACCGTCTGCTGCTCGACTGCACGCCCGGTGTGCTCGAGCTCCTCGTCGTGCAGCCACCGGGCGGGCGCGCCATGGACGCCTCAGCGTATCTGCGCGGTCATCCACCGGCCGCCCGACCGTAGCCGGTCACATAGGGCGGCGCTGCGATACCCGCGCGCAGGCGCGGATCAGCCTCGGGCTCGCCGGCCTGAGCGGCCAGCGGGATCACCCCCGCCCAAGCTTCGAGCTCGTAGTCCTCCTCGTCATCCAGCGGCGGTCCCGTGCGCACCTTCGCCGACGCCTGCTCGATCGGGATCGCCAGGACCGACGTCGCCTTCAGCTCGTTGGCCGTCGGCGGACGCGCATCGCGCCAGCGGCCCGGCACGATGTGTTCCACGATCGCACGCAGCGCCGCCAGCTTCTCGTCCGGCTCGGCCACCACGGTCGCCTCACCGATCAGCATCACCGAGCGATAGTTGGCCGAGTGGTGCATCGCCGCGCGCGCCAGCACCAGCCCGTCGATCAGCGACACCGTCAGGCACGCCTGAGTCCCCGATGCCAATGCCCGCAGGGTCCTGTTCGCGCTCGCGCCGTGGCAGTAGACCACGTCGCCGCTGCGCGCATGCAACGTGGGGATCACGAACGGCTGGCCGTCCTGCTCGACGATGCCCACGTGCGCGATCAGCGCCTCGTCGAGGATCGCATCGATCACCGCGCGGTCATGGCTGCCGCGTTCGCGCTTGCGACGCAGCCGCACTCGCTCGGACGGGGGCTGAGATGCGGCGGCGAGACCACGCTGCTGGACGGACATGCCGACCTTCCTCTCTATCATCGAAAAAATCTGTAACAATACAGACTCATGACTGACCTGGAACAATATCGAATCCAGGCGCACAGCGCAGCGCAGCTCGTGGACAGCATCGAGGCTGGTATCGCCAGCGGCGCCCTCCAGCCAGGACAGCCGCTGCCCTCAGTGCGGCGTCTCGCCGTCGAGCTGCGCCTGAGCCCCGTCACCGTCGCCGCCGGCATTGCCGAGCTGCGCCGCCGCGGCGTGGTCGTCACCGAGCAGCGACGCGGCACGCGCATCGGCTCCGGGCCTCCCATCGGCTCACGCCAGGTCTCGCTGCCCGTGCCGCCCGGCGCGCGCGACCTGTCGCTCGGCAACCCCGATCCCGCGCTGCTGCCCGACCTCGGACCCGTGCTCGCGCGCCTGAATCCGCCCGTGCGCCTGTACGGCCAGCCGCCCGTCATGCCAGAGCTCGAGCTGCTCGCGCGCGAGCAGCTGCGCGAGGACGGCATCCGCGCGGACGCGCTTTGTGTCGTCAGTGGCGCGCTCGACGGCATCGAGCGGGCCCTGGAGGCCCACCTTCGCCCAGGCGACAGGGTCGCCGTCGAGACCCCCGGCTACGCCGCCCTGTTCGACCTGCTGCGCGCGCGCAGCCTGGCCCTGGAGCCGGTCGAGCTGGACGAGCGCGGCGTGCTGCCCGACGCCCTCAGCCGAGCGCTACAGCGCGGCGCGCGCGCCGCCATCATCACGCCCCGCGGGCAGAACCCGACCGGCGCCGCCCTCGACGCCCAGCGCGCCGAACAGCTGCGGGTGGCGCTCGCGCGCCACCCCCACACGCTGGTCGTCGAGGACGACCACCTCGGGCCGGTCGCCGGCAGCCACCTGCACACCACCACCAGCGGTCTGCAGCGCTGGGCCGCCACCCGCTCGGTCGCCAAGGCGCTCGGGCCCGACCTGCGCCTGGCCGTGCTCGCCGGCGACGCGCAGACCGTCGACCGCGTGCAGGGCAGCCAGCGCTGCGGTCCCGGCTGGGTCAGCCACATCCTGCAGCGCCTCGTGGTCGAGCTGTGGACCGATCCCCACGTACAGGCGCAGGTCGCCCGTGCCGGCGCCCTCTACAGCGAGCGGCGCGAGCGCTTCTTGGAGCACCTGCAGCGCTTTGGTGTCGCCGCGTACGGGGCCTCCGGGCTGAACGTGTGGGTGCCCGTCGACGACGAGACCGGCGTTGTCGCCGCCCTGCTTGCGCGCGGCTGGGTGCTCGCGCCCGGCCTTCCCTACCGTCTGGCCGCCAGCGCGCCAGCCGTCCGCGTCACGACCGCCACGCTCGGCGAGGACGAGGCGCAGCGCCTGGCCGGCGACCTCGCCAGCCTGCTCGCGCACGGCCGCTCATCCGTTCGCAGCGGATAGCGATCGCCGATCGCCGATCATGTCAGGCGTGCCCAGCCCACCCACCGTCGCCGTCGCGCCCGCGCGCCGCTGTGCCTACACCGTGCTGCGCCGCGTCTTCGAGCAGGGCGCCTACGCCGACGAGGCGCTGCGCGCCGAGGCCGGTGGCCTCGATGCTCGCGACCGCGCGCTTGCCATGCGCCTGGCCTACGGCGCGGTGCAGCGCAGCGGCACGCTCGACCACCTGATCGGCCGCCTCGCCCAGCGCCCCGCCCGTCGCATCGACCCGCCGCTGCTGGCCGCGCTGCGGCTGGGGCTATATGAGCTTCTCTACCTGCGCGGCTCGCCCGACTACGCCGTCGTGGGAGACGCCGTCGAGCTGGCCAAGCAGCACGCCCGTCGTGGGCACGGACTCGTCAACGCCGTGCTGCGGCGCGCTGGGCGCGAAGGCGCGTCCGCGCTGCTGGACGGTCTCACCGACGCAACCCCCCAGCAGGCCGCCGTCAAGCACTCCCACCCGGAATGGATCGCGCGCATGTTCTGGCAGGAGCTCGGCGCCGAGCACGCACGCGCGCTGATGGCCGCCGATAACCAGCCCGGCGAGGTCGCCCTGCGCGCCAACACGTTGGTCGGTGACGCCGCCACGCTGGCAGCGCAGCTGCCCGTGCCCACCCACCTGGACCCCCACATCCCCGAGGCGGTCGTGCTCGAC
>DATNLQ010000203.1:0-5419 GCA_035602785.1 Solirubrobacteraceae bacterium | reverse complement strand
CCACCGCATCAAAGCCGTTCAGAGCAGCCGTCAGCAGCGCAACGCACGACACGATCGCCGTGATCGGCACGTGCCCGTTGATCGCCCCAGCCGCGTTGTACTCGCGCAGACCCGGATCCAGCGTGCGCCGAGCGATCAAGTGCGCCAGTCCAGCCACCTGCGCAGTACGCGCGATCGGCGGGGCGTCGCCCAGCGAGAAAAGGGCCAGCTCACAGCCCGACTCGCGCACGATCTCCAGCGCCACCGCCGAGTCCTTGCCGCCGCCCACCGGCACCAGCACCCGCGATATCGGCCGCTCGTCTGCGCTCCTAGACTGATGGTCGTTCTCGTGCTCGCCAGGGGTGGTGGTGGCGTCGAGCACGAGCTCCGCGCCACCCCGGGTGCGCTCAGCGCCGAAGCGCGGGCGCGGCAGCGCCGACAGGCCGTTGACGTACGCCAGCTCGCCCAGACCCTCCGAGTAGAGCGCCTCCAGCAGCGCCGCCGTCGCCTGCGGCGGGTCGCCCGTCTCGCAACCGATCCGCCCTGGCAGCGCCGTCTTGTAGTAGCTCACACCCGCCACCCAGTGCAGCAGCGCCAGCAGCCCGTCCACACGCGTACGTTCACGTTCGCTCAAATGGATGACCTCGGCCCCGCCACCGGCACCCCCTGCGCCGATCGGCAGCTCGAGCACCTCCACGAAGTCGACCTCGTCATCGAGTGCATAGCGCAGCGTCACCCGCCCGCTCGCGTCCAACTCACAGGCGGTGAAGCGGAACGTCTCGAAGCCCGTCGGGTCGAACAGCGCCGGCGGCTGCTTGGCATCGGCTGCCATTGACCACCAGCCTAGCGACCGCTGGAAACAACGCGCGCGAGCGAACATCCCCATCTACGCGCCACCTCTCGGCACAATTTGCGTGGTCGGCTCCGCCGCGACATCATGCAGCCGCCGGGCATGCCGCGCATGCCCAACCGCGCCCACCCCAAGGAGACCTCCGCTGAGATGAACGCAGCAATGAGCGCCAACGGAAACACACACAGGCTGCACTCGCTGCCGCCAGGCCCGCCCATGCCCACTGCGCTCCAAGCCCTTGGCTGGGCCACGCGGCCGCTGGCGCTGCTGGAAAGCGCAAGGCGCCGCTACGGCAACATCTTCACCCTGCGCATCCGCCACGGGCGCCCATGGGTGTTCCTCAGCGATCCCGAGGACGTGGGCAAGGTGCTCACCATCACTCCAGAGCTGGTCCGGGCCGGGGCAGGGGAGGCCAACCCCCTGCTCCGGCCGCTGCTGGGACCGCGCTCGGTGATGCTGCTCGACGAGCCCGAGCACATGACTGCCCGGCGCTTCATCCTGCCCTCCTTCCACGGCCAGCGGATGCGCGGATATGGGGAAATGATGGTCGAGGTCGCCCAGCGCGAGATCGCCAAATGGCCCGTCGGCGAGCCCTTCGCACTGTGGCCGCGCATGCAGGCGATCAGCAACGAGGTCGTCATGCGCGCCACATTCGGAAACACCGACGGCGAGCACATGCAGCGCCTGCGGGTGCTGCTGGGAGACCTCACCGACTGGCTCAACGACCCCCGCCGCCTGACCGGGCTGGCCATCTTCGGCTCGCGCTGGCTGACCGGCAATCCCCGCTTCAAGCAGAAGATCGCGCCCGTCGAAGCCGCCCTGCTCGACGAGGTGCGCCGCCGGCGCGCCGCGCCCGGACGGCCCGAGGACGAGGGCATCCTGTCGATGCTCGAGCAGGCCTATGACGAGAACGGGTCGCCCATGACCGACCAGGAGCTGCGCGACGAACTGATCACGCTGCTGTCCGACGGGCCCACCGCAACGTCCATGTCATGGGCCTTCGAGCGGCTGCTACGCCACCCCGACAAGATGGCGCGGCTGCGCCACGAGGTGCTCGACAGCGACAGCGAGGACTACATCGAAGCCGTCGTCAAAGAGATCCTGCGCCTGTGCCCCGCCGTGCCGCTCGTCATGCGCGGCCTCGTCGAGCCGATGCGCCTCGGCGGCTATGAGATCCCCGCCGGCACCATCGTCGCGCCCGCCATCTACCTCGTCCACCACCGCGACGACATCTACCCCCACCCGTTTGCCTTCATGCCCGAGCGCTTCCTCGAGCGTCCACCCGACAACTACACGTGGATCCCCTTCGGCAGCGGCGTGCGCCGCTGCGTCGCCGCCACGTTCGCCCCCATGGAGATGAAGCTCGTCATGCAGACCGTGCTGCGCAACGTCGAGCTTGGGCCCGCCTCGCTCGGCACGCAGCGGCCCACCCGCAGCTCCGTCGCCTTCGCCCCCGCCGACCAGGCGCCAGTGATCGTCAAGCGGCGTCTGCACGCACCCACAGGCAGCGGGCTCGCCGCCGCCGCGTAGCCCGGCTGTCTGGTCGGCGCAGCGGACCACCACCACGCGACAACGCATGGCGAGCCGACAGGCGAGCCCCCTTAATCGTTTGCAGTAACAGCCTCCAGCAGGTGCGCAAAGCGCTCGCGCGCCTGCTCGCGGCGCGTCGGCAGGTGCTCGGTCGGAATGCCGTCAGCCGGGGGCTCGTAGCCCGCCAGGATCTTGCGCGCCACGCTCTGGCGGTGCACCTCGTCCGGGCCGTCGTAGATGCGTGCCGCGCGCGCGAAACGGTACATCTGCTCCAGCGGCAGGTCCGTCGAGTAACCCAGCGCGCCATGCAGCTGGATCGCCCGGTCGATCACGTCGTGCAGCACCTTCGCGCCGTAGAACTTGATCAGCGCCACGTCCGTGCGCGCCGCGCTCGCTCCCTGCGTGTCCATCACCCATGCCGCATGCAGCGTCATCAAGCGTGCCGCCTGCATCTCCGCCGCGCTGTCCGCGATCCAGTTGCGCACCGTCTGCTTGTCCGCCAGCAGCGAGCCGTGCGCGTGGCGGTACGTCGCCCGCTCGCACAGCATGTCAAATGCCCGTTTCGCCACGCCAAGCCAGCGCATGCAGTGGTGGATGCGCCCCGGCACCAGCCTGTGCTGGGCCAGCACGAAGCCCGTGCCCTCCGCGCCCAGCAGCGCCTCGCTGCCAACGCGCACGTTCTCGTAGGAGATTTCCGCATGGCCGCCATAGCCGCCGATGTGCTCCCACGGAGCCTCCATCGTCGGCACGTCACGCACGATCTCCACGCCCGGCGTGTCCACCGGCACGATCAACATCGACGCGCGCTGGGACGGGCGCGCATCCGGGTTGGTCACCGCCATCACGATCAAAAAGTCCGCAATCGAGCCGTTCGACGAGAACCACTTGCGACCGTCGATGATCCAGTCGTTCCCGTCGCGCACCGCGCGCGTGCGCAGCTGCGTCGGGTCAGAGCCCGGCGTGTCCGGCTCGGTCATGCTGAACGCGCTGCGCAGGTCGCCCGCCAGCAGCGGATGCAGCCAGCGGTCCTTCTGCTCTTGCGTGCCCGCCAGCGCGATCAGCTCCGAGTTGCCCGAGTCCGGCGCCGCGTTTCCGAACGCCAGCGGCGCGATCGGCGACGCGCCCAGGATCTCGTGCATCAGGCCCAGGCGCACCTGGCCCATGCCCTGCCCGCCCAGCTCCGGCGGCAGGTGCGCCGCCCACAGCCCCCGCTCCTTGACCCGCTCGCGCAGTGGCTCCATCGCCCGCGCCAAGCCGTCAAGGCCAAGCTCGCGCCAGATCGACTCCAACGGCCAGATCTCGCTGCGCACGAAGTCAGCCATCCAGTCCAGCTGCTCCTGAAAGGCAGGGTCCGTCGAGAAGTCCCAAGTCATGTTCGCGTCCTCTCTCCTCGTGGCACACTCGCCGGCCGCGGCTGCGTCAGGCAGGCGCGCCTGCGGCCTCACGCACAAGCCTACGTGCTATCAAGCGCCAGAGAGCCACGGGTCGCGCCCATCGCCCATCCCAACGGACAGGAGCCACCATGAGCACCACGCAGCAACTCGTCACCGGCGTCGACTTCGTAGGCATGCCCACCAAAGACGTCGAGGCCGCCGCCCGCTTCTACGGCGACACGCTCGGACTGGAGCGCTCGGTGTACAACCCCGAGCGCAACTACGCCGAGTTCGAGACCGGAAACGTGACGCTCAGCGTCTACAACGCCGAGAAGATGGGCCTCGAGCACCACATCAACCCCAACCCCATCGCTCTGCACGTCGACGACGTAGCCGCCGCGCGCGCGCAGCTGCAAGGGCGCGGTGTCGACTTCAGCGGCGACATACTCGACACCGGCGTCTGCCACATGGCCTTCTTCTCAGACCCCGACGGCAACGCGTTCATGCTCCACCACCGCTACGCGCCGCGCGTGACCGAGGGCTGACGCCGCGCCCGTGGCGCGGGCAACCCGACACCGCGATCATCGTCGTGCTTTTGAGCACCGCGCCGTTCTGGCCGGTGATCGCCACCGGCATGGTGAGCTTCTGGGCGCACATGCTGCCTTTGGCCTGCGCCGACAGGTTCGCCCCGAGGACCGAGTGGGGCCCCGTCGCCAGCACCAGGTCGAACGTCGAGATCGGCGCGTCCGGCAGCGCTTTGAACGTGCTCGACGTGATGCCCCGCATGATGCTCGTCTGGCCGTCCAGGCGCAGGACCACGCCTTCGCCCTGCAGGACGATCTCGAGGTCGGGAAACGCCTCGCCGCCGTGCGACACCAGGTACGCGGGCCCGGACAGCGGGTTGTTCAACACCGGCGTCACCACCGTCGCCGCGCCCACCACCGACCCTGACGGACAGGCCGCCGGGTTCGCTTCGAAGACGCCCGCCGGGCATGCTTTGTGAAGCGTTTGCAGCCTCGACGGCAGCTGCTTGGGCAGGTCGACCTTCAGCTTTGCGATGTTCGCCTGGCCCGGGCCCGACACGACCTTCACGTGCAGGTAGGCGCCATCCGCTTTGGTCGGCCGTGCGTGTGTGAGCGCGATCAACTTCGACTTGAACGGAAGCGTCGCGCAGTTGGCCGCCTGGAAAGGCGCTGACGCCGCCGCCGCCGCGCCCGCCGCGCTCGTGAGCGTGCCTTCGATCGCCAGGCGGTTGCAGTCAGTCGGGTTGAACGTGAAGCCTTCACGTTCGATGTCCACGCTCACCGTCTTGATCTGCAGCGGCACACCGTCGACGCTCTGGGGCAGCGGGTCGCTGGCGATCGTCAGCGCGCCCGTCGTCGGGTCCACCTCGACCGCCGCCCTCACCACGATCGTGCCGAGGTTCAGCGGCCCAGCCACGGCCGGCACCACGATCGACAAGCCGAACGGCGCGTCCTCGTACGGCCCCGTCAGGTACACGCTCCCGTTCAACAACAGCGGGTCCGCGCCCGGACCCGCGAGCACGCTGACGCTGCCCACTCGGCTCTGCGGGGCACACGCCGCCGCCTGCGCCTGGACTTCAGTGCAGCGCTGCACCTTGGAGACCATCGCCCACAGGCCTGCTGGCAGGCGAACCGCGATGCGCTGCAGATCCTCGTCGGAGTCG
>DATNLQ010000107.1:0-23399 GCA_035602785.1 Solirubrobacteraceae bacterium | reverse complement strand
AACATGGCGAGCGCCCCGCCGAGCATGTGCGCAGAGCGCCTCGCATCGCTTCGAAGCATCTCGCCGAGCTCGGCGGTGCTCGACGCCGCTACGGCGCGCTCGATCAGCCTCAGGCGCTCGAGCACTTCCGCGCGGTGCTGCTGCCAGACGGTGCGCAATCTCTCATGCAGCGCGTCCATGTCAGCAGCGTCGTGCTCTCCAGCGACCGACGCACCGCCCGGACCAGGTATGCCGGACGTGTGGGGGATGTCCATAGGAGCCGACTGCGCGCGCCCCGCGGGTCAGGAGCGCCGTCGGTGAGTCAGCAGATCGGCGTCTGCGCGGTGGATGAGATCCTCAGGCGAGTCGCTGTCGTCGAGCTCGGCGAAGCCGACCGAGATCGAGCCCCCGCCAGGGCAGCTGGCCAAAGTGTTGGACACGTCGAAAAAGCGTTGACGGACCCGTCCCACATTGGCATTCGGCAGCGCGCACACGAACTCGTCACCGCCGTAGCGCATCACCAGGTCGTAGGAGCGCAGGCACGCTCGCAGGGAGTCGGCGACGGCGAGCAGCAGGGAATCGCCTGCCAGGTGACCCTCGGTGTCGTTGACCTTCTTCAGGCCGTCCACGTCGACGAACGTGACCACCAGCTCAGCGTGCGTGCGGCGTGCGCGATCCATCTCGCGCTGAAGCTGCTTCATCCCGGCGCCGCGCCGGCGGACGTGAGTCAGCTCATCGACCTCCGAAGCCGCACGGTCGATTGCCGCCTGAGCGCGATCGCGCGCGGCCAGTGCGCGCTCACGCGCAGACTCCGCCCGTTCGTCGGCCGCCCGCGCACGATCATCGGCCGCTCTCGCACGATCGGCCGCAGCACGGGTACGATCATCGGCGGCTCGCTGACCGTCGCGCGCTCGGCTGAGGGCTCCCTCCTGCTGTCCCGCCGACCCCAAGGACACCCCCGAACGATCTCGCGCCGTCTCACGGGCGTCTCGTATCTGCGCGACCTGATCGCGCTGGGAGGCCACCTGATCGCGCTCATCCCCTGTGATCTCCCGCGACACCCCGGTGCGCAGACGCGCGTGAGACTGGTCTTGGCGCATGTGCATCGCATGCTCGCGATGCACGCTTCCCGTCTCGCGAGCGTGCAGGTCGCCGCCCCCGAGGGCTTCCAGATCGCTGGCGGCCTGATCCTCCTCCGAGGCACGCTGGTCGCCGTCGGAGGCCGTCTGGTCGCTGTCGGAATCGGTCTGGTCGCTGTCCGAGACCGTCTGGTCGCTGTCCGAGGCCGTCTGGTCGCTGACGGAAGCACGCTGGTCGCTGTCCCAGGCCATCTGATCCAGGCCGCCCCCAAGCGATCCGGTCGGCTCGTCGAACGCCTCGCGCGGCTCGCCAAGCGAAGACCGATCCTCACCTGGATCAGCATCCGTCCGCTTGTCATCTGCTCCACGCAAGAGCCTACCTTCTACACGATGACGGTAGCAGACGATCGGAATAGTGCCGTTGGACGGAATTATCACTTCGCTATCGATCTGTCGCCAGGGTTGGCTGCCTTCGAGCGATGTTGCCCGACAGGCCCGGGTTGCCGCGCAGGAAGCCTTCGAGCGCGTCGGCTGTGAGCGGGCGGGCGAACAGGAATCCCTGGGCCAGGTCACAACCCTCGCGCTGCAGCTCGCGGACCTGGCCATGGTGCTCGACCCCCTCGGCGAGCGTCTGCAGCCCGAGCGCCTTGCCGAGCTGGATGAGCGTGTGCGTGAGCGCGTGCGCCTCGCTGGAGAGCTCCAGGCCGGTGATGAAGGTGCGATCGATCTTCAGCGAGTCGACCGGGAACTGGCGCAGGTAGGCCAGGGAGCTGTATCCGGTTCCGAAGTCGTCGACTGCGATGCGAACCCCGAGTGCCTTCAGCTCGTCGAGCAGTCTGGCGGTTGCTTCCGGTTTGCGCATGAGGACCGTCTCGGTGATCTCGAGGGTGAGCATCGTGGGGTCCACGGCGTTGTCGTGCAGCGCGGCGCGGACCTCGCCGACAAACTCTGGGCGCTCGAGCTGGCGCGCGGAGACGTTGACGGACATGTTGAGGGGAAATCCCCGCTTGTGCCAGATCGCCGCCTGCGCACAGGCCGTTTCGAGCACCCAGCGTCCGAGTGCGACGATCAGGCCGTTCTCCTCGGCGATCGGTATGAACGAATCCGGCGGTATCACGCCGCCCGTGGGATGACGCCAGCGAAGCAGCGCCTCGACGCCCACCACCTTCTCGCTGTGGAGATCCAACATCGGCTGGTAGACGAGGAACAGCTGGTCGGCGGCGAGCGCGCCCGCGAGGTCCATCTCCAGGTGGATGCGATCCTGCGCGGCAGTGTGCATGGCGGACTCGAACTGGACGTAGCCGTTCCTGCCGACCGCCTTGGCCTTGAAAAGGGCGAGGTCGGCGTCCTGCATCAAAGCCTCGGCAGATGCCGCTCTGCCGGTTGCGATGCCGATGCTCGCTGTCAGGCACAGCGGCGCGTGGCCGCCTTCGGCCAGCTGGATCGGCTGGCGCAGCACATCCAGGATCCGCTGCGCCACCAGCTCGGGAGCGGCATCGAGACCGAAGGAATCGACCAGCATTACGAACTCGTCTGCGCCGATGCGACCGACGGTGTCGTTGTCTCGCAGCGTCGTCTTCAGCCGCGCCCCGACCTGTCGCAGAATCTCATCGCCGACCTGATGGCCATAGCGGTCGTTGACCTGCTTGAAGCCATCGATGTCCACGAACAGCGCCGTAACAGGAACATCCAGACGCCGTGCCCTCGCGAGGATCTGTTCGGCGCGGTCGAGCACCAGATGCCGGTTGGGCAGATCGGTCAGCGGATCGTGCATCGCAGCATGTTCCAGCTCGCCAGTCTTCTCACCAACCAGACTCCACGCCAGCTGACGCGAACGCGCAAGCACCTGGTAGAGCAGGAAGACCAGGAATGTCACGAGCAGACCGCTTCCCAGGATCGTCAAGGCCTGCAAATCGGGAGAGGTCGACGCAGGCAGGGTGCCGGTTACCTGATCTACCCATCCTTCTCCGAGGTCTTTGCGTTCGGAGTAGCCGCGCGAGGCGACACCAGCGCGTCCGATCAGCTGCAGCGGGCCACCGGTGTTGCGGTGATACAGCGCCAATGCAAGCGACCGATGACCGGCCAGCAGCGGCCTGATCAACGCCCCACCGTCAAACGAGGTCCCGATCACGCCGCTCAGCGCAGCACGGCGCTCAGCGAGCGTCGCGAGCGCCATGCCACGCCGGTACACCGCTTCACCGACCGCGACCAGCGACAGGCCAGGAATCGGGGTAACGATCGTCGAGTCGGTATCCCGCGCGGTTGCGATCAAAGCATCGAACGGCGAGCGACCGAAGCCGGGGATCACCGGCGCGCAATAGTCGAGCAGCGGCGGGTACAGGCTCGTCGCTGCCGTTCGCCCGACCGAGGCACGGGTGAGGCAGTAGACCGAACGGCGACCGGGCGGCACGATCGCGAACACGCCGCCGCTGAACGCACGAAACGCCGGATCGGACAGTGCGGCGCGCCGAAATGCCGACAGGCGAGACGCCGGCACGACCTGGATCAGGGCCGAGGCAACACCGGCCGGAGCACCCCCACGGCGCTGCAGCTGGCCATACCATTCGATGAAACGCGTGTCGCCGGCCGTCGGCTCCAACATCGCGATCGCACGCAATGCGCGCGTCAGCTCGAGACCTGAATCCAGCTTGGAGTCAAGCGCGCTGCTCAGATCGGCGGCCGCGGTTTTGAACGACTGCCGGTCTGCGCGCAACAGATTGGAGCGCCGTTCAGAGGCGAGAACCACTGACCCTACACAGCCAACGACGACGATCAGCGCACTGATAGAGATCGCACGCATTCGACGCGACACGCGCGAGCTGCGCCAGGAGTTTCCCGCATGCTCCGCGTCCCGACCTGACTGTTTTCGCGAGGTCACAATTGCAGCTCACGAAGAGCCCGACGTGCCAACACGGGCAGTCCCAACGCGAGGTACCGGCAGCAACTCATGATCT
Organism: Solirubrobacteraceae bacterium; assembly: GCA_035602785.1. GTDB lineage: Bacteria > Actinomycetota > Thermoleophilia > Solirubrobacterales > Solirubrobacteraceae > Palsa-744. The sequence goes on along the minus strand of DATNLQ010000107.1, from coordinate 19,387 downwards.
ATTCCATTAGACCGACGAATATCACATTACTGGATATCGGTGTAAGAGGCCGCCAGCTTGAATACACCTAACGCTGACGCCGTTAACTGTCGATCAAGGAGATAGGTCGAAGAGACCGGGGAGCCATTCCCCTCCTATCGCGGCGCTTGATACCGCAGTCAGGAGACGCCCATGACACGCGGCGTCCCGCCAAAGTGCGAGTCGCTTACCGGCGACTCCCTCGCAGTCAGCGAGCGGCCCCTCGTTCGTGCCCCGCGCACGGACCGCGGTGCACGCCTGACGGTTGCATTCCAAGCGCTCGAGGCGTTTCCCGCGCTGGCCGAGGCGCGCAATCGGCTGCTGTCGGTGATCGCCGACGACTACCACGCCACGGCCGACGTCATATCGGCCGTCGAGTCCGACGTGGCCTTGATCATTGCGGTCCTGCGCCTTGCCAACACCGGACAACCCGGGGGCGGATGCGCCGATACCGTCGCCTGCGCCGTCGGGCTGCTGGGGCCCCACGCGATCCAGGCGCTCGCCAGCCGTGTGCGCACGTTTGGCTTCTTCGAGCGCGCCGGCATTTGGGGCTCTGTACCACGGCGCTTCCGGTTGCACGCCCTGGCCACCCAGCGAGCCGCCGACAGGATCGCCTCCACCACGGGCTGTGCAAACCGTGACCGCCTGGCCATCGCGAGCCTCCTGCACGACATCGGCAAGCTGGCGCTGATCCACGCCCACCCCGGCTACCCCTCCCAGATCCACAACGACGCAAGGACACCTGAGCAGCGCATCCATCAGGAGCGCAGGGAGCTCGGCGTCGACCATGCCCTGGTCGGAGGCGTGCTGATCCGCCGCTGGAGGCTGCCGGCGTCGCTGGCCACCCCGATCGAACGCCACCACAGCCCCGACGCCGAGGGCGAGGCGGCGATCATCCGGCTGGCCGACATGCTCGCCCACTACGAACGCGGCGCGCGCGTCTCCCCGAGCGAGATGCTCAACAGCGCCCGCGCGGTCGGCCTCGGGCCCGAGCAGCTGAGACGGCTGATGCATGAAACGCAAGGCGCAGGTCAGCGCCCACGCCACGTCGACCCCAGCCCACTCTCCGAGCGAGAGCTCACGCTGCTTCAGCAACTGGCCAAAGGCAGTGCTTACAAGCAGATCGCACACGACCTCGCCCTGTCGGTCAGCACCGTTCGCACCCACCTTCACAACATCTACCGCAAGCTCGGCGTGGCCGACCGCACCCAAGCGGTGCTCACCGCCAACGAGCGCGGCTGGCTCTCCGCTCTGGCCTGCGCTCCGCCGCAAAGGGGCCAAGCGCCCTACGCAAGCAGGTTTCCGCTGTCTGCGTAGTAGTCGCGCGATGGGCGTCGGACGGGGCAGCAAACAGCCATCACGAGACGCCGCTACCGACGGGCGCGGCATTGCTGGCCCAGCCTGCAAGGAAGGCTTCTGTTGCGGCTATGTCGAGGGGCTTGGCAAAGAGGAAGCCCTGTCCGCTGTCACAGTCCTGGCCTTGGAGCAGGGACAGCTCTTGTTGTTGCTCGATCCCCTCGGCGAACGTCTCGATCGAGAGGGCCTTGCCGAGTTGCACGAGGGTGTGGATGAGTGTCTCGCCCTGCGCGTTTTGTTTGAGCCCGGAGATGAATGAGCGATCGATCTTCAATGCATCGATGCGGAACCGTTGCAGGTGGGCGAGTGATGAGTAGCCGGTGCCGAAGTCGTCGATCGCGAGGCGTACCCCGAGCTGCTTGATCGCGGCCAGTCGCCCGGCGGTGTCCTCGATGTTGCGCATGAGGGTGGTCTCGGTGATCTCGATCGTCAGGGCCTCCGGGTCAAGCCCACTGTGTGAGAGTGCCTCTTCGATGTCGCCGATGAGCTGGTCGGTTTCAAGCTGGAGTGGGGAGACGTTGACGGCCATGCCGATCGGGTATCCGGCGGCGCGCCACGTGGCGCCCTGACAGCAGGCTTGCATCAGGACCCACTTGCCCACCTCGACGATCATGCCTGTCTCCTCCAGCAGCGGGATGAAGTCGTCGGGCTGAACAACTCCGCGCACGGGGTGGCGCCAGCGGATCAGGGCCTCCAGGCCGTTGGGACGCATGTCGCTCAGGTCGACCGTCGGCTGGTAGGCGAGGAAGAACTCGCCGTTCTTGACCGCGTCGCGGAGGTCCATCTCGAGTTCCATGCGCTGTTGCATGGTGTCCTGCATTGCGGTGTCGAACACGACGTAGCGATGCTTTCCGTCCCACTTGGCGCGGTACATCGCGATATCCGCGTCACGCAGCAGCTCCTCGGCCGAGGTTCGCTCGCCGCCGGCGATCCCGATGCTCGCGGTCACCGTCACACGAGTCTGCTCTGCCCCGAGCTCGAACGGAGGCTTCAGCGCTTCCAGCAGGCGCTCGGCGACAAGCTCGGGTCCCGCTGCCAGAGAGACGTCCTCGGAGACAACGACGAACTCGTCCCCACCGAGGCGCCCGAGCGCATCAGCGTCGCGGATCACACCGTCGAGTCTCGCAGCGACGGCCCGCAGGAGCTCATCGCCGGCGTTGTGGCCGAGCGTGTCGTTGATGCTCTTGAAGTTGTCCAGGTCGATGAACAGCGCCGCCACCGGCCTCTGGCTGCGAGCGGAGCGCGCGAGCATCTGCTTGACGCGGTCGAGGATCAAGGTCCGGTTCGGCAGCCCGGTCAACGGATCGTGCGTCGCCAGGAACGAAAGCTCCTCCTCGCGCCTGGTGAGCTCCTCATCCGTTCGCTTGCGCTCGGCCTCAAAGCACTCGCACATCCGAACCAGACTGAACTCGAGACCCAGCTGCACGATGCTCAGGGCTTGAGCGAGCGCCTCAGGTGAGCAGCCGAGCTGTGCGGCGCTCTCGTGCAGCACTTCGGCCATCACGTTGCGCCAGGCAAAACAGCGTTTGGTCACCTGGTCCAAAGACGCCGCGCGGTGGGCCGCCAGCTCGGCGAAGATCTCCCACGTTTCCTGGCCGGCCTCGAGAGCCGCCTCGATGCCCTCCCCCGCGATCCAGCGGGCCGCCGCCAACGTGGAGCTGATGCTGATCCGTTCAAAGCGCTCGCGAACCCCGGCGTCCAGCGCCTCGTCCCATTCGCTGGATGTCGCGACCGTCCGCTCGAGCACATCCTCGGCACGAGCCTTCAACGCCTCGCCAAGAGGAAGAAGATCCTCCCGCGGCTTCCCCAGCACAGCGGGGGGCGCCGGCGACACCTGCTGTGCGCCCTTTTCCCGGCTCGAGCGTTGACCAGTCATCGCATCACCACACATCGACAACCAGCACCGATTCCATAAGCCAGAACTCCCCCGCTAAACACGAGTCCGCGCCGCGCGCGCTACTCGTCGGCGAGCGCGGCGTGCACGCCGCCCGGCAGACCCAGACGCCCGCCCACGCGCTGGAGCATCTCCACCAACTGCTCGCGCTCGGCGACGCTGAGGTCGGCGCAGATGTCGCGCTCGAGCTCCACCGCCAACACGAACGCGCGGCCCAGCAGCTCGCGACCGCTGTCGGTCAGGTGCAGCGCGCGCGCGCGACGATCCTGCGGGTTGAGCCGGCGTTCCAGCAGGCCGCGCGCCTCCAGCGCGTCCACGAACGCAACCATCCGGCTCGGCGGGATCTGCAGGCGCTCGGCCACCGCCTGCTGGGACTGACCCTCAGCGGCGCCCACCGCGCGCAGCAGCGCGAACTCGCGCGGTTCGAGCTCCAGCGGCGCGAGAATCTGATGGAAGCGGCGGCTCACCCCGTAGCCGGTCGACGAGAGCAGGAAGCCGACCGCCTGAAACGGCGTGGTCGCCAGCAGGGCATCGTCTTCGGGCGCTGCGGTGGTCTCGCGGAAATCCGACTTCACATCTAAATCATATCCGGTTGGAAAGATTTGTGATATAGATTATTCTGGACGGAATGATTCCTAGTCGAATTACTGCTGGACCGATGAGCTTCGGGCATGCCAGCAGTCTTGGTTGACGTAACGTGATCAGATCGGCGCCGGCGCAGCGGCGTGGAAAGGAGACTCGCATGACCTCGCTGACCCGTTGGGTTCTCGCGCACAAACGCATCGTCGTCGCATTCTGGGTCGTGCTGACCCTCGTCGGCGGCGCGTCCGCAGGCTCGGCCACCAAAGCGCTCAAACAGAAGTTCTCGGTGCCCGGCAAGGAAGGCTTTCAGACCAACCAGCAGATCGCGCGCGACTTCCACGGCACGGGCGGCAACGGCGCGCCGCTGCTGGCGGTGGTCACCTTGCCGGCGGGCCGCTCGGTGGACTCCACCGCGGTGCAGTCGGAACTGCGAGCCGTCGAAGCGCGCCTGACGAGCACCCTGCTCGGCGTGCGCCTGGCGGGTTGGGCGAGCACGCACAACGCGGCCTTCCTGTCCAGCGACCGTCACACCACCTTCGTGATCGCCTATCCGCGACCCGACCCCACGCAGGCCTTCGAAGCCAACCCCGAAGCGGCCAAACACGCGAGCGCGGCGCTGGCGGGCACGACCGTCGCGGGCGCGCCCGTCCACCTGACGGGCTTCGACGCGCTGTCCAACCAGAGCGGCGGCGGCAAGGGCCCGGGCGTGCTGCTCGAGGCGATGCTTGGCGGCCTTGGCGCGCTGCTCGTGCTCGCGTTCGTGTTCGGCTCGTTCTTGGCGCTCGTGCCGATCATGATGGCGATCGTCTCAATCCTGACTTGCTTCCTGGTCGTGTGGGGCCTGACGACGATCACCGAAGTCTCACCGATCGTGCAGTTCCTGATCGCGCTGATCGGCCTGGGCGTGTCGATCGACTACTCGCTGATCGTGGTCGTGCGCTGGCGCGAGGAGCGCGCACACGGGCTGTCTGGCGACGCGGCGATCGAACGCGCGATGCAGACCGCCGGGCGTGCCGTCGTGTTCAGCGGCACGACCGTCGCGATCGGCCTGTTCGCGCTGATCGCGCTGCCGGTCCCGTTCCTGCGCTCGGTCGGATACGGGGGAATGCTGATCCCGCTGATCAGCGTGATCGTCGCCATGACGCTGCTGCCGGTGGTGCTCAGCAAGCTCGGCCCGCGCTTGGACTGGCCGCACATCCGCAACGACGACAAGGCCAGCCGCGCGTGGACCGGCTGGGCGAACCTGGTCGTGCGCGGGCGCTGGGTGGCGGCGCTGGGCGCCGGGCTCGTGCTGGCAGCGCTGGTGCTGGCCGCAACCAGCCTGCAGTTGGGCACGTCCAACGCGAACACGATCGCCAAGGAAGGCGACGCCAAGATCGGCCTGGTGGCGCTCGAGCGCTCGGGCATCGGCTCGGGCGTGCTCGTGCCCGCCGAGGTGCTCGTCGGCGGATCGTCGACCGCGCCCGCCCACGTCGCCCAGGAGCTCGCCGCGGTGTCCGGGGTGCACGGCGCGGTCGCGCCGGCGCTGCCCACGTGGCACCATGCGGGCGCGGCGCTGGTGGACGAGCTCCCCACACCGGACGCCTCCACCGCGGCGGGGCGCGACACGCTCGAACGCGTGCAGGCGGCCGCGCATGCGGCCGGCCCGGAAGTGCGCGTCGGCGGGATCGGCGCCCAGAACAAGGACTTCATCGACGCGGTATATGGCAACTTCCCGCTGATGATCGCGCTCATCGCCCTGATCACGTTCGTGCTGCTGGCGCGCGCGTTCCGCTCGCTGCTGCTGCCGCTGAAGGCGGTCATCCTCAACGTGATCAGCGTGGGCGCCGCGTGGGGCGTGCTGGACCTGGTGTGGCAGGCCGGTCACGGCTCGAGCCTCATCTGGGGGGTCTCGGCGACGGGCTCGATCACGGCGTGGATCCCGCTGATGGTCTTCGCGTTCCTGTTCGGCCTGTCGATGGACTACGAGGTGTTCATCCTGGCGCGCATGCGCGAGGAGTTCGACGCGACCGGCTCGACCGACACGGCTGTCGTGCGCGGCATCGGGCGCACTGGCCGCCTGGTGACGAGCGCCGCGCTGATCCTGTTCCTGGCGTTCGTGTCGCTCGCGTCTGGGCCGGAGACCGAAATCAAAGTGCTGGCCACCGGGCTGGCCGCCGGCATCCTGCTGGACGCCACCGTGATCCGCGCGCTGCTCGTACCCGCCGTCGTGTCGCTGTTCGGGCGCTGGAACTGGTGGCTGCCGCAGATGCCCGCGCGGCTGCTGCGCGTGGCGCCCTCGCCCTCGCCCTCGCCGCGCCTGGCGGCCGAGGCGGAGGGGTCGTCGTGAGCCAGGCAACAGCCAACAGCCATGCCGGGACGCCGGGCCCGGCCGCCGACAACGGCATCGAGGTCGAAGGCCTGGTGCGCGACTTCAAGGGTGGCGTGCGGGCGGTCGACGGCATCGACCTGAGCGTTGCGCCGGGCGAGATCTACGGCTTCCTCGGGCCCAACGGCGCGGGCAAGTCGACGACGGTGCTGGTGCTCACCACGCTGCTGCCACCCACGTCCGGCACGGCGCGCGTGGCGGGCCTGGACGTGGTCCACCAGGGTGCGCAGGTGCGCCGGGCTATCGGCGCGTCGCTGCAGGAATCCGCGCTCGACCCGTTCCTGACCGGGCGCGAGCACATGCGCCTGCAGAGCGCGCTGCACGGGCTGTCCAAGCCCGATCGTGAACGGCGCGGCACGGAGCTGCTCGAGCGCGTCGGCCTGACAGACGCGGCCGACCGCAAGGTGGGCGGCTACTCGGGCGGCATGAAGCGGCGGCTGGACCTGGGCCTGGCGCTCGTGCACGGCCCGCGCCTGCTGTTCCTGGACGAGCCCACCACGGGCCTGGACCCCCAGAGCCGCGCTGCCCTGTGGGACGAGGTGCGCAGGCTGGCCGACGACGGCGTGACGGTGTTCTTGACCACCCAGTACCTGGAGGAGGCCGACGTGCTGGCCGACCGCGTGGGGATCATCGACCGCGGCAGGATCGTGGCAGAGGGCACCCCCGCGCAGCTGAAGGCGGCAATCGGGCGACCGAGCGTGGAAGTGGTGCCGGCGGACCCCGGCGACCGCGAGCGTCTGAGGGGCATCCTGCACCGCTTCGGCGAGGACGCGGCGGCAGCGACCAACGCAGTCGCTGCGCGGCTGCCGCAGGGCGTGGGCGATATGGCCGAGATCGTGCGCGCGCTTGACAGTGAGGGCCTTGCGATCGCGGACCTGCGTCTGCACACGCCGACACTGGACGACGTGTTCCTGGCCAAGACCGGGCGCTCGCTGGAGGGCGCCGGCGACGGGGAGGGCGCGGGCGACAGGGATGGCGCCGGCCATCGGGCGGGCGACGACACGGCCGACCGCGGCAAGCAGCCCAGCCCGGAGGCGGTCGCCTCGTGAACGGCACGCTGACAACGCAGGTCGGCGTGCTGGCAAAGCGCTCGATGCTGAAGACGCTGCGCCAGCCCTTCCAGCTGTTCCCAATCGTGTTCTTCCCGCTGATCCTGCTGGCGGTCAACGCGAGCGGGCTGCGCGCGGCGACGCGCCTGCCGGGCTTCCCCACGCACTCTTACATCTCGTTCGCGATCGCGGTGGCGTTCATCCAGGGGGCGATGTTCTCGCTGATCAACACCGGCACGAACCTCGCGGAGGACATCGAGAGCGGCTTCTTCAACCGCCTGGCGCTGACTCCACTGCGGCGGGTGTCGCTGATCGCGGGGCTGCTGGTGGGTGTGGCGGCGCTGGGCGCGCTGCAGTCGGCGGTGTACATCGTGATGGGCCTCGTCGCGGGCGCGCACCTGGACGCTGGCTTGGGCGGGGCGCTGGTGATCCTCGTGCTCGGCGCGCTTGCCGCGCTGGCCTTCGGCGCGCTCGGCTGCGTGGCCGCCCTGCGGACCGGCTCGGGCGAGGCGGTGCAAGGCCTGTTCCCGCTGTTCTTCGTGTTCATCTTCCTGTCGTCGAGCAACCTGCCGCGCAACCTGCTGCGGACCGGTTGGTTTCACACGGTCGCCACCTGGAACCCGATCTCGTATCTGATCGAGGGCTTTAGAAGCCTTTTTATCTATGGATGGGACGGGGCAGCGTTGTGGCGCGGCTTCGCGGTGGCGCTGGGACTGACGCTCGTGGCCCTGCTCGGCGTGGCCGGGGCATTGCGAACCAGATTGCAACGCACATGAACAGGGGGGGCGGACTGTGGCGGGTGGCGGGCACGGTGTGGTGGCGCAGCATGTACACGTACGTGCGCAGGCCGGACCTGTTCGTGCCCTCGCTGGTGTTCCCGTTGGTCTTCTTGGCGAGCTTTGCGGGGGGCCTGTCTGCACTGGGGTCGGTGCCGGGCTTTCACTTCCCGGCCGGCTATACGGCCTTCCAGTTCGTGTTCGTGCTGTGCCAGTCGTCGATGTTCGCGGGGCTGTTCACCGGCTTCACGCTCGCGTTCGACTTCGAAAGCGGCTTCGCGCGCAGGCTGATGCTGGCTGCGCAGGACCGCCGCGGGATCGCGCTGGGCTACGGGCTGGTGGCACTGTCGCGGGCGACGATCACGCTGGGCCTGGTCACCGCGGTGGCGCTGGCGACGGGGATGCGCATCACCGGAGACGGCGTGGACATCTTCGGCCTGTTTGGCCTGGCGGCGCTGCTGGTGCTGGTCGGCTACGGCTGGGCTGCGGGCGTGGCGTTTCGCTTCCGCTCGATCCAGGCGGGCCCGCTGATGCAGACGCCGGTCTTCTTGATCATCTTCCTAGCCCCGGTGTACGTGCCGCTGGGTCTGCTCAAAGGCTGGATCCACGCGGTCGCGAGCGTCAACCCGGCAACGGCCTTCCTGGAGGCCGGCCGCGGCCTGATCTCGGGCGTGCAGTCGCACACGGGCCTGGCGTTCGTGTGCGCGCTGGCGCTGATCGGGCTGTTCTCGATCTGGATGCTGGCGGGCCTGCGCAACGCCGAACGCTCGGCCTAGGCTCCCTGAAGCTGGCGCGCGAGCTGCTCGGCTTCGGGCGTGCTGACGAGCACATGCTTGAGCGGGCTCGCGTTGTCGACGGCGAAGGACAGCCCCGGCTGGCCGCGACGCACGGCGAAGAGCTGATCGAGGCGGATGGTGCGCGCGATGTAGTAGAGCCAGGGCAGGCGCAGGCCAAACTTCATGCCTGAGCGCATGGCGTCGCGCATGGGCTGCTCGACGACCTGGACGTCGCTGACGTCTGAGCGAGAGACGCTGATGTTGCGGGTCAGACCCACGATCTTCTGCCACCGGGCAAAGCGCACCTCGATGGAGTCCTCGCTTACAAACACGCGCATGGGAAGAAGCGTAGCCTGAGGCCATAGCTGTGAACGAGGGAGAAGGGAGTGCAGATCATGGAGGCTTCACAGAAGCCCACACGCGTGTTGGTGGTGGCTCACAAGACGGCCGCCACGCAGCCCCTCCTGGAGGCAGTGCGCGAGCGCGCTGCGCGAGGGCCAAGCGCCTTCACGCTGCTCGTGCCCAACTCAGCCCACGGCCTGCACAAGGTGGTCGACGCCGAGGACCAGGGCGCAGGCGAGGCACAGGGCGTGCTCGAGCAGGCGCTGCCCAAGCTGGGTGAGGCGGCGGGAGCACCGGTGGACGGGATCGTGGGCGACTCCGATCCGATGGCGGCGGTACAGGATGCGATCAACCTGCGGGGCTTTGACGAGATCATCATCTCGACGCTGTCGCCACGGGTGTCGCGCTGGCTGAAGCTGGATCTGCCGAGCAAGGTGTCGGGCCTGGGGCTGCCGGTGAACACGGTAACCCCGGCCGACGATCCGCCTGCATAGGCCTGGTTTGAAGAAACCAACTCTCGTCCAAAGCAGATGATTGTCTGTGGAACTTTCGTCTGCGTGCAGCGAGAGTTGGCGCCATGGACGCGGTTCGCAAGCAATTTGCGGTCAACCTGCGCAAGCATCGCGACAAGGCGGGCCTGTCTCAGGAGGCGCTCGCGGAGATCTGCAACCTGCATCGCACGGAGATCAGCCTGCTCGAGCGCTGCAAGCGTTCACCGCGCCTGGAGACGATCGTGATCCTGTCTCGCGGCCTGGAACTGTCCTCGCCGGGAGAGCTGCTCGACGGGATCAGCTGAACCTTCAGCGCGTCCTGTCTGCCCCCGTCCCGCCTCCCCCCGCTCGCAAGCAAATCGTCGCGCCGGGTGCGTCCCTGGGCGGGAAGAAGCCTGGTGCGGGAACAAACCCTTGTGCGGGAACAAACCCCGAAGGGCGCGCTGGCGCCAGTGGGTGGCGCCAGCGCGTTCGCGCATCTGTGGGGATGGCGCGGCGCGCGACCATAGCAGACTGTCGGCAGTCAGCACCTGGCAGTAAAGACCATGGACCTGACAATGCAGTGCATGGCATGGTTCGAACGTGCCAAAGCCGAGCAAGCGCGATTGTGCCCTCGCCATCGTCTTGCGCCGGCTGCGCGAACAGCGCGGCCAGTCCCAGGAACAGCTCGGATATCGGGCCGGACTGACGGCTGGCGCGCTGGCGCGTATCGAGCTTGCGCAATCGGCTCCGGCCTGGGCGACGGTGCTGGACATCGCGCACGCGCTCGAACTGAGCCTGGTCGACTTGGCAACAGCCGTAGAAGAGGAGCGGCGCAGGAAAAACGCGCATTGGACACCGGCGTTGCAGAAGGACGTGTAGTAGCTACGGCGTCATCACGACGCGGCCAAATGCCTTGCGGCTCTCGATGTACTCGTGCGCGGCGGCGGCGTCGGCGAGCGGGAACGTCCTGTCGATCACGACCCGCAGCTCGCCGCTCGCGACGCGTGCGATCAAGTCAGCGATCATCGCGTGGACACGGGGGTACTCCTGCAGCAGCGCCCCGCCGAGGAAGACCCCGCGCAGCGTGTTGTTCTTCGCCCACAGATCCCTCGCCTCGATGTTGGAGCCCGCGCGGGCCGCCACCCCGACGCTGACGAGCGAGCCGCGGTAGGCGAGCGCACCAATGCTGTCGATGAGGTTCTGGCCTCCGATCGAATCGAGGATCACGTCAGCGCCGCGACCGTCGGTCAGCTCGCGCGTTCGCGCCACGAAGCTCTCGCTGGCGTAGTTGATCGGGTGGTCGAGACCGAGCTCATTCAGGCGCTCGAGCTTGTCGTCGCTGGACGCGGTTGAGATGACGGTTGCACCGGCATGCTTGGCGAGCTGGATCGCCGCCATCCCGACGCCTCCCGCCCCTGCGTGAATCAGGACGGTCTGCCCGGCCTGCAGATGACCGGCCGTGAACAGGCACTCCTGGGCCGTCCCAAACGCGACCGGGACACATGCAGCGGCAGCGGCGTCCAACCCGTCGGGGATGGGCCAGGTGGACATAGCGGGAACGGCCCGCTTGGAAGCGTGCGACCCCGCCGAGTTGAGGGTCACGATCCGGTCACCGACCGCGCGGTCGGAGACGCCCGCGCCGACCGCGACGACCGTGCCTGCGGCGAGGTAGCCCACGATGTGCGGGACCGACTGCGGAGGCGATCCCGCGCGGGCAAGCACGTCCCCGCCCTCGATGCTGATCGCCTCGACGTCGATCAGCACGCAGCCGTCGTGGCACTCCGGGTCAGGTACGTCCTCGTAGCGCAGAACATCTGGACTGCCGTTCTCGTAGATCACAGCCGCCTTCATATGGCGTGCCTCCCGGGTGTGATTGGTTGGGTTGGGTCATAGCGTTCACAGCTTGGCTATGCGGTTGTGGAGGCAAGCCGACGCGGGGACTCGAACCCCGGACCCCCTCCTTACCATGGAGGTGCTCTACCAGCTGAGCTACGTCGGCGTGACGCTCCGCATCGTAGCGCCGAGGCGGCTGGCGCTCCGACGCATCACAGGAGGAGTGGGAGGAGGGCGAGCGACGGGACGAACTGCGTTTCATGTTCGCCGTGGCGCACGCGGACAACACGGAGACGATGTCCGCCGACTACTTCGAGCTCGACGGCGCAGACCGTGTCGACGACGAGTCATCAAAGCCCGTGCCGCCTTCATCTCGCTCAGCGACGAGCTGCTCGCTCAGGCCGGCCGAAACGACCCCTGCCCATGCGGGAGCGGCAAGAAGTTCAAGAAGTGCCACGGCCGTTAGCCGGGGATGGCTCGAGGCCCGCGAGCAACGGTGCGATGAGTGCAAACTGGCGAGGTGGCCGATCTTTGTCTCGGAACCATCCGTTAGCATCCGCCGTCTCTATGACGGAACTTCGGCTCCTGGTGGCATTTGGTGCGTTTGCCTGTGCCCGTGAAACCCGTCATGTCCGTTGGCCGGGCGCGTCTGGGGTCGCCGACCCGCGGTGCAGGAGCGGCTCGGCCCCACGATGATCCCGAAGGGTCCGCGCGTGCGGTTGCATGAGCGTGCTCCATGTACCACGGCACCTGTTGGCGCGGCGGGCGTGAGATCGGAGCAGAGATGACAGCTGAAAGCCTGGGTGTGGCCGTGGAGCACTCGCCCGGAGTCGAGAGCGCGACGCTGTGCGAGGCGTTTCAGAGCACCGTCGCGCGGCTGGCGGACGCGCTCGCGCTGCGCACGTGGGACGGCGAGATCGAGCTCACGTGGCGCGAGTACTCGGAGCGCGCCTCGCGAATCGCCGCAGGCCTTGCGGGGCTCGGGGTGACGCGCGGCGAGACCGTCGCGCTGATGATGTCGAACCGGCCCGAGTTTTACCTCTGCGACACCGCCGCGCTGCACCTCGGCGCGACCCCGTTCTCGATCTACAACACCTCGGCGCCCGAGCAGATGACGCACCTGCTCTCAAACGCCTCAAACCGGGTGCTCATTTGCGAGCGGCAGTTCCTCGAGCGGGTGCTCGCCGCCCGTGAGGGCACATCCCTGGAGCACGTGATCTGCGTCGACGGCCCCGCCGAGGGGGCGCTCGCGCTCGAGGACCTAGCTCGGGCGGTCGAGATCGACCTCGAGGCACGCTGGCGCGCGGTCGAGCCCGAGGACGTGCTGACGCTCATCTACACCTCGGGGACGACCGGGCCGCCCAAGGGAGTCGAGATCACCCATGCCTCGATGCTCGCCATGATCAAGGCTTGGACGAGCATCATGCCCACAACGCCCGAGGACCGGCTGCTCTCTTATCTGCCGTCCGCACACATCGTAGATCGCATGACCGGTCACTACCTGGGGATGACCCACGGCATTCAGGTCAGCTGCGTCGCGGACACCGGCTCCCTGCCCGCCGCGCTGCGGGAGGTTCGCCCGACGCTCTGGATCGCGGTCCCCCGCGTGTGGGAGAAGCTCCAGGCGGCGCTCGAGACCGCGATCGCGAGCGAGCCCGATGAGGAGCGGCGCATCGCTACACATGACGCGATCGCGCTCGGAGAGCGCAAGGTCAGAGCCGAGCAGACGGCGATCGTCGGCGACGGCAACGGCAACGGGCCTGACGCTGCGCTCCTGGACGATTACGCGCGCGCCGATGAGCTGATCCTCCGAGCGCTTCGCGCCCGGATAGGGCTCGATCAGGCGCACTACTGCTGCTCAGGCGCGGCGCCCGCCTCGACCCGCATGCTCGAGTTCTTCGGCTCCATCGGCCTCGAAGTATGCGAGGGCTGGGGGATGACCGAGCTCTCAGGCGTCGCCTCGGCCTGCCCTCCAGGCGCCGCCAAGCACGGCACCGTTGGCCCGCCGGTGCCGGGACTGGAGGTGCGCCTCGCGCCAGACGGCGAGCTGCTGTGCCGAGGCACAACGATAATGCGCGGCTACCGCGGGGCTCCCGAGCAGACCGTCGAGACGATCGACGCCGACGGCTGGCTGCACACCGGTGACATCGCGCACATCGACGATGACGGCTACCTGCGGATCGTCGACCGCAAGAAGGAGTTGATCATCAACGCCGCGGGCAAGAACATGTCGCCAGCGAATATCGAGGCTGTCTTGAAGAGCTCGAGCCCGCTGATCGGCCAGTGCGTCTGCGTCGGCGATAGGCGCCCCTACAACGTCGCGCTGATCGTGCTCGACCCGGACGCGGCGGCAGCGTTCGCGCGCGAGCGCCACCTGGACTGCTCGATCGCGGCGCTCGCCGCAGACGAGCGGCTCCAGGCCGCTGTAAGCGAGGCCGTCGAGCGAGCCAACGGAACGCTCTCGCGCATCGAGCAGATCAAGCGCTTCGCGATCCTCCCCCACGACTGGCTCCCCGACAGCGAGGAGCTGACGCCGACGATGAAGCTCAAGCGCAAGCCGATCGCGCAGAAGTACGCGCGAGAGATCGACGCTCTGTACGAGGCGCGACCAGTCAGAATATGTCGCCGTTGAGGACGGCTACACCGCGCGCGGTCGAGTAGCCACTGCTCGCCGGGCGTTTCGTAGCCGCCTGCGCCCTTTCGAGGACAGCTTTCCCGCCGAGGCGACGCGCTGTGCAGATCGCCTCGACGGCGATCGGCGCGCTTGCGACTCGGACGGGCCACTGTCCCAACTCGGCGAGCAGAGCAGCCGTCTCGACCTCTGCCTTGAACAGCTTGACCAGGGCCGAGGCGTCGACGTAGGCGGCGGGTCCTACTGGCCGCGCGGTTCTACAGCACGTTCCCTTCGAGGGCCCCGGGCTCGTCGCAGTGCAGGCGCGGGCGCGCGGGCTCGAGCTTGACCACCGTCATCTCTACCGCGACGATCCTGTCCCGAGCCTCCAGGAGCTCGTCGGACTCGTCGTGCTCGGCGGGCCGATGGGCGTCGGTGATATCGAGGCGCATCCGCATCTCACAGCCGAGCTCGACCTGCTCACCACAGCCGTAGCGGCCGACGTGCCGGTCCTAGGTGTCTGTCTCGGCGCGCAGCTCCTTGCCCACGCGCTCGGCGCCGAGGTGCTTCCCGCGCCCACAACAGAGGTGGGCCTCGGAAGTGTGACGCTGACCCCCGCCGGTGAACGAGACGTCGTGCTGGGAGGATCTGGACGCCAACTTCCCGTCCTTCATTGGCACGGTGACACCTTTACTCTTCCGACCGGCGCGGAGCTGCTTGCCAGCAGCGATCAGTGTGTGAATCAGGCGTTCCGTGTGGGCCGCGCGTACGGCTTGCAGTTCCATGTCGAGCTGGACCTCGCGCTGACAAAGACGATGCAACCCCACCTACCCGCGGGCGTCGTGCTGCCCGCTGATGATGTCGCAAGCGTCGAGAGAGCCGGGAGCGCACTCCTTGGACGCTTCTTCGACGCCGTAGGACCCAAGAACCAAACATCAGTGGTTTTGAAAGCCGCCAGGCAGGCCAGATAACCGCTGCATCTAGCACAACGCGACCTGCTCCCGCCTCGGTAGGCAGCGCCACAAGCTGAACGTCCAGCGCTTCGGCACGAATCACGAGGCGTCCATGTAGCGCACTGCGATGTCTAACCCTTGTGTAAGGTTTAGAATGTTGGATCCATGCCGGCTTCCCGTTCAGCGTGGATGCGTGTGGGCGATCTCAGCGGTCGCACGGGGGTCTCCACCCACCAGCTGAGGGCGTGGGAACGCCGCTATGGGCTTCTGCAGCCCCGGCGCTCGGCAGGCAACTATCGGCTGTACTCGCCTGCGGATGAGGCTCGTGTGCGGCTGATGCAGCGCTATCTCGCTGACGGAGTCCCGGCTGCCCAGGCCGCTGAGCTGACGATCGCGGCGCGCTTTGCCGTCAGCGTTGGAAGCGGCCGCAAGGTTCCCCGGCAGGACGTAAGCACGGCCCAAGAGGAAATACGTAGGGCGCTTGGGCGGTTTGATGAGACGTCGGCCCAGCGGACGCTTGAGCGTCTGTTTGCGGCGTACACGCCGACCACGGTCACCCGCGACGTGCTGTTGCCGTATATGCACGAGGTCGGAGAGCAGTGGAGCGCTGGGCGCGTCACGGTCGCCCAAGAGCACTTCGCGACCAACTTCTTCGTGGCGCGGCTGCTCGCTCTCGCGCGTGGCTGGGATCGCGGTCTTGGCCCCCGCGCGCTGTTGGCGTGTGCTCCCAACGAGCAGCATGCCCTTGCGCTGATCGTGTTCGGGATCGCGCTGCACGAGCTGGGCTGGCGCATCACCTACCTTGGTGCCGACACCCCGATTGACACGCTGGCCGAGGTCGCCGACATCATCCACCCCGAGCTGACCGTCATCGCGGCAACGATGCGCCGGCGACTCGCCAGGCACGCAAGCCAGCTCGGCAATTTCACCGACAAATGGTCACTCGCCCTGGGAGGACCGGGCGTGAGCGCGAGGCTGGTAAAGCAAACTGGCGCACGACACCTCCTCGATGACCCCGTGACGGCAGCTGGCATGGTCAGCGCCTGACAGTCCGCGACGACGTCGGTAACTACGAACGTTAGACAGAGGTTGTCTGTTCTGTCTAGCCAACGCCTCGTGCCGGTAGCATGCGCTCAGCAGGATGCAATCTTCTAGCGGTCGTGATCAACCATTGTCGGCGCAAGGCTCAACAGACCAGGCCCTTGCTGGCGCACTACGTCAGCTGCGCCACGACAATGGGAGAACTCAAGAAGATGTCGCCTACATCGCCGGCATCACAGTCGCGGCCCTCGCACGGATAGAACGTGGTACCTCAAACCCCCGATGGACAACAGTCAGATGCATCGTCGACGCTCTAGAACTCAATCTTGCCGACCTCGCCATAGCGGTAGAAAATGCTCCTGTGTGAACAACGAACCCACTGCAAACACCTCGGTCGCTGTCATCGCCCTGTAGCGATTCCTGTCCGCGGTTGTCGAGAACGCGTCCACAATCGTGCCTGGACACTCACACCCCGGTCTCTTCGGGCCGCAGCACACACAACCCGCAAGCGAGGACGCTCCTAGCGCACGAGAGTCTCGCCAACGGGCATTCTGCGAGATTCAACCAGCGGTGGCGCTCTTTACCCATGTTTGCTGGACCAGATCACCCGGACCACTACACGGGGTATCGCATCTCCCGCGCCTTCCCAGGGCACGCGTTGTCTCGCGGACAGCACTGCGCTGCTGATGCGCTGGTGCGTAGGCGCAGCGAGATGCCGACGCGGCGTAGCGTGTAGGGGTGGCGGCGAGCCGGGACGGCGACGCCCCACGCTTGGTGACGGCGTACATCACGACTAAAGTGATCTGAACGATGGTCCTCGTCAAGCATGTAATCCAGGAGAACGATGTGGTCGCGCTCCGCGAGCGGGTTGGCGGCTGGCCGGCGGGAACTGTCGGAACCGCCATCAGCATCTATGACGAGGCGGCGCTCGTCGAGGTCCCCGACAAGGAGACCGGCGAGGCGCTCGACACGTTTGTAGCGCCCGCCGAGTCGCTCGAGGTCCGGCCGCGCTACCGGACCCCGCCAGACAACGGCGCGGGCACCTGACAGGCGCCCAGGTCAGCCAGTCGAAGATCAGCCCTCTCGATCCTCTGTCTCGCCGTCGAAGGCGTCGGCGTGCGCCCGGGCGCTCTGCACGGCCAGTCCGGATGAGGGCCCGAGTGCGCGCGTGATCTCGCCGGCAACTAGGGCGAGGCTGGTGTGGGGTTCGTGCAGGACGTTGTAGGCGCTCGCGTCGGCGCTGCCCACGCGTGCGCGTAGTCGGCGGCGCTCATGATGATCGCGCCAGGCGCCCAGCCGATGTTGGTCGACAGCGCCGCCACCCTGAAGCTCGTGGGGATCGGGGTGGGCAGTGTCACGCGCGAGCCGATGCGCAGGTGCTGTTCTGACAGGCTCTGGCTGGCCACCTGCGAGGCGAACAGCAACGCCACCCCCGCGGCGATCCCCACCACCGCGAAGCACTCCTGCACCAGACGCGCACGCACACGCACACGCACGCGGTACAGATGCAGAAGGTTCCCCGGCTTCATACCGCGTAGTCGGAGAGCTTGCCGTCGCGCAGCGCGAACACACGATCGGCATAGCCAGCGAGAAGCGGGTTGTGGCTGACGAGCACCGCCGCGACGTTTCGCTCGCGCAACAGCTCGAGCACTTCTCGCGAGCGCTGGCTGTCGAGACTCCCTTCAAACCCTTTTTTGCTTTCATACTCTGTTCCTATTCGCCGATCTGAGTCGCTGGTGCTCAGCCGACAATTACCGTCGTTGAGGTCTTCATCTTCTCAGCCCTTCTTCGGGGTGAAGGTCAGGTTGATCTTGGCCTTGAGCTTGCGACCCTTGTGCTTCGACAGGGCAGCGGGCGAGCCTCCACCCACCGGCCCGCCGCTGATCGAGAACCTCGAAGAACCATGCCCAAGGCTACTCAAAACCGGGGACGAAACGTCTGGCGCGCGGGACCGTGGCTTGGTCCCGCGCGCCACTCCTTTGCACTTCAGCCCGTTGCGACTACCCGCTGATTGTGAACGACTTGCCCGCAGCCAGCTGCGGTTCGCCCGCCACGTTCAGATTGTTTTCGACATGGGTTCCGACTTCAAAATGCGTCTTCTCGACTTCGCCTTTTTCGTTTTCGTATTCTTTATATTCCGGTTGACCTTCTGCTTTCCCGTGGTGTATAGCCACGCCGAGTTTGCTCGTTTTCGTGTTGATCGGGGTGACCGGGATGAGAATGCTGCCTTTGATCGGCGCCGACCAGCTCCCGCATTCGAATATGAGTTTTTCGGTCAGTTTGAGAACAATCCCGACCTGTTTGGTCGCTTTATCGATGTAGACCAGCGTGCCGCTCCAGGGCAGAACGACGTGCCCTGCCGCGGCACCTTTCGTGCTGCATATATTGGTGGCATCGAGCCGACAGCCTTCGAATTCGGTGGTGAGGGACACGCTTTTCGCCGCCGTAACCTCCCCGCTGAAACTGGCGCCATTACATCCCGGCTGGGAGAGGAACCCAGGCCCTTCAAACACCGTGCTAACAGATTTGCTCGAGAAACTCAGGGAGATCGGAAACGCTTCACCTTCGCCATGGACGAATTCCGGCAGCGCCGCCGAGGCCGAGGCCGAGGCGACGGCCCCCAGCACAAGCACTGCGACGAGCGCGACGAGCGCGCTCTTGAACGTAAATCTCATGAATTGAGCTCCTTATGTCGGTCCGGCGCCGAGGCGCCGTCCTCTCACAAAGGGACGCCCCTGACGCCGGTCTTGATAGTAAAGTTAATCAGTACTGGCCCTGGACTGGCCGCGCTAGGCCAATGTGGCTCAAATCGCGTCGCGAACGTGCACATGTGTAGCGCGACGCGTCGCCACTCGTGAGGTACGAGTAGGTTCATCCGACAGTTGAGATCTCCGGGGCAGCGAATACATTCAGCTCGCTGAGCAGCAGCGCGACTTCCAGCTCCGCCGGGCACGGGTGCAGCGTGCGACCAAGCTTCTCTTCAATCATGCGCAGCCGTTTTGCGACGGTGCTGCGAGCCACATCCAGCTCGACGGCGGCGGAGGACGCCTGGCACTCCGCCGCGAGGTAGGCCCGCAGCGTTTCCCGCAACACCTGACCGCTGCCCCGATGATCGTCCAGCGGCGAGAGATAGATCTCGACCAGCGCCCTGGCCAGCGCGTCGTCTTTGAGCGCGGTCGCGAGCAACGCGACATCGGCGTAGCGGGTGAAGGGTCGCGGCCGGCGCAGCGCGACCACGAGCGCCGCCTGCGCCTGCTGATGGGTCAAGCGCCACCCTTCAAGACCCTGCGCTGGCTCGCCGAGGGCCAGCGCCAC
>DATNLQ010000091.1:0-7429 GCA_035602785.1 Solirubrobacteraceae bacterium | reverse complement strand
GTCTACAAGGTCAAGCACCCCGCCATGCGTCCGCTCCACATGGAGGCAATGGCCGCCCTGCGCGGCTTCGAGCGCTGGTCGATCAGAACGGTGCCCCGAGCCCAGAATGCCCAAGCGGACGCGCTCGTAAACG
Source organism: Solirubrobacteraceae bacterium (assembly GCA_035602785.1). GTDB lineage: Bacteria > Actinomycetota > Thermoleophilia > Solirubrobacterales > Solirubrobacteraceae > Palsa-744. The sequence continues at coordinate 7,296 of DATNLQ010000091.1, read as the reverse complement.
CGGCGCTGGACCAGGCCGCCGCCGCATCGCGCTGAGCACGCGCGCTGAGCCGGTTTCGCGCTCAGCTCAAGCAAAGCGGAGAGTCGAGTGGATGTCGTCGCCCGCGCGAAGCGCCGCGACGACATCCACTCGACTCGCAGCGTCAGTGCAGCCCCTGCGCCGATTTAGCGATCTGCAGCATCTGCGCATTAGACAGTTCCTCGAGCAGCGTGTTGGCCAGCCAGTAGACCACGCCGTCGCTGCGCCATCCGATCACGTGGATATGCGCGCCGTCGTCCACGAACCAGTATTCGCGCCCATCGATGACCTGCGTGCGGGCGTGGGCGAACAGCGGCGGGTTCAGCCAGTCGGTGCCCTCGAAGTCGTAGTAGCCGCCGATCGGGTTCTGCTGGAAGACCACCACATAGGCGTGGTGCAGATGGCCCTGCTGGTCTTCGAGCGTGTAGGCGCGCACCTGCTGCTGTTCGGCCTGTCCTGTCTGCAGGCTTGGGTAGAGGACGGGGAAGGGGACGTTCACCGAGGCCCTGACCACTTCGTCCTCGCCGCTTGACGGCGTTGGGAACAGGCCCAGCGAGCTGGGCGAGAAGTGCCCGCCGCCACCTCCGCTGCCGCCATGGTGGTGGACATGGCTGGAAACGTGCGCGCTGGACGGGTGGGGCACCGCCAGATGCAGCTGTTCGTGGCCGTTGAGGAAGAGGTCAAGCGTCTGTTTCTCCAGTTCCGGCGTGGATGTCACGTAGGAGACGTGGTTGAGCTGAAAGTCAACGTTGGCGGTCAGGAACTTGACCTGGCGCAGGGGCTTTGTCTGCGAGAAGGCGACCAGCTTGGTCAGTTCGATCAGCTCGCTCGGGGTAGCGGGGAACGTGGAGGTGATCGCGTGCCCGACCGCCCTGGCCACGTTGTCGATCTGGCCGAGCTCGTCGGTCGGGTTGATCTGCTCGCGCAGGTCGCGCAGGAAGTCCTGCTGGCGCGCCACGCGTACGAAGTCGTCGTCGGTGTGGCGGTAGCGCACGTAGTCGAGCGCGTTTTCGTAGCACAGCTTCTGGTAGCCGGGCTGCAGGTTGATGCTCGTGTAGTCCGTTTCCGGCGTGCCGATGTTTTCGTTGAAGTAGTGGTGGTCGACGTTCACGTAGGCGCAGCCGAGCGTGTCGACGAGCCTGATGAAGCCGGCGAAGTTCACGTCGACGATGCCGTTGAGATGCAGCTCGGGAAAGATTTCCCGTTTGATCGTTTCGGCTGCCAGCAGGCTCGCTTCGGCCGGACCGCCGATCTTGGCGCCGATCGTGTAGGCCGCGTTGATCTTTTCGTCGGGGTAGCTCTGACCGCCGCGTGTCTGGATGGTGACCATCAGGTCGCGCGGGATCGACATCACCGACGTTTGCCCTTGTTCGGGGTCGAAGCGCACGAGCAGGATCGTGTCGCTGTGCGGGGGGTCTTCGCGGTCGAAGGTGTCCTTGGACTTTTCCCTGCGGTCGGAGCCGAGCACCAGGAACGTCTGTGGGCCGCCGCTGTATTCGGGGGTTATCAGCCCATTGGGGGCTTTGATGTGGTTGAGCGTAGGGAAGACCTCGTCGGCGAGGCCGCTGACCGTGTTCAGGGCCACCGTCGCGGTCGCTCCGGCGCTGAGCGCCACGATCAGCACGCCGGCGATCAGGAATCGCTTCCACATGCCCCACCACAGCGCCGGCGGGTGCTGGTCATCCATGGGTTGTCTGCACCGGGCGGCTCATCGAGGCAAGGGCACAGCGCGCCCCTCACGGCGGCACGCCTAAGAACAAGCCTAGCGGTCGTTTCGGCGCGCGCACGCCGGCTGGCCGGTTCGCCAGCAGCGAGTGTCTCCCGGTTCGGCGGCTACCCTCGGTCGATGCTCAGCGCGCGCAACCGTGAGCTGCTCGGGCTGGTGCCCGCCGCAGTGCTGGTCATCGCCGGCTTCACCGCGATCTTCATCCAGCAGGAGAACAACTCGCCGGGGGCCTCGACCAACCTCACTTTGAACCACGCGTCGAGCACGTCGCTGACCTACGGCGCGATCTTCCTCGGGCTGTGCCTGGCCGCGCATCTGGTGATCCGCTTCGCGCTGCCCCACGCCGACCCCTACCTGTTCCCGCTGGTGGCTGTGCTTGCGAGCGTGGGAATCGTGATGGTCTATCGCATCGAACCCGTGCTCGCGCGCCAGCAGGCGCAGTGGATGGTGCTCGGGCTGGTGCTGTTCGCCGCGACCATCGTCGCGCTGCGCAAGCGTGGGGTGGGCGTGCTCGAGCGCTATCGCTACACGATCGCCGCGGTCGGGATCGTCGCGGCGGTCCTGCCGCGGCTGCCCGGCATCGGCGAGCAGGTCAACGGCGCCTACCTGGACGTCCACGTGGGCAGCGTCTCCTTCCAGCCGGCCGAGCTGGCCAAGATCGCGATCGTGATCTTCCTCGCCAGCTACCTGCGTGACAACCGCCAGATCCTTGTTACGGCCGGACGGCGGGTGCTGGGCCTGACGATTCCGCCGATGAAGCAGTTCGGCCCGATGCTGATCGTGTGGGGCGCGGCTATGGCCACGCTGCTGATCACGCGCGAGCTGGGCACCACACTGATGTTCTACGGCGCGTTCCTGGCGCTGCTGTATGTGGCCACCGGGCGCCTGAGCTTTCCGCTGATCGGCCTGGTGCTGTTCGCCGTGGGCGCCTGGTTCGTGGCCGTCCACGTCTCCCACGTCCACGCGCGCGTGGTGGACTGGGAACGACCGCTTGACCCCGTGCTCTACAAAGCCCCGGGCGGCAGCTACCAGCTGGCCCAGTCGCTGTTTGCGCAGGCCGACGGCGGACTGCTGGGCACGGGTTTTGACCAGTCGCTGCTGCGCGGGCCCCACCACGGCCCATCGATCCTGCCGGTACCCGAAAGCGACATGATCTATGCGGTCATCGTCAATGAGCTCGGCCTCGTGGGCGCAGCAGCGCTGCTGCTGGTGTACCTGCTGTTCATCGCTCGCGGCCTGAAGACCGCGGTGCTCGCCCGCGACTCATTCTCCAAGCTGCTGGCGACCGGGCTGTCGTTCGTGATCGCCATGCAGGTGTTCGTGATCGTCGGCGGCGTCACGCGAGTGATCCCGCTGACCGGCGTAACGCTGCCGTTCGTGGCCTACGGCGGGTCCTCGGTGGTGATGAACTTCGTGCTCGTTGCGTTGCTGCTGGTCGTCTCTGATCGCGCGCGGCGTCCGCACCACGCGCGCAGGTGAGTCCGCGAGCTTGTCGAACAAGGTGCGGTCATGCTTGGGGCCCCCGCCAGGACGGGCAGTCTTGTCGCCTACCGCGTGCGTCCGTGGCCCGCACGCCTGCGTCGGGCGCTCGCGGAGGATCTGTTCACGCTGCACTTCCAGCCGATTGTCGCGATCGCCGACGGGCGCATCGCGCACTATGAGGCGCTGCTGCGCCTGGCCGATGAGCCGGACGGGCGTCTGATCACGCCGGCGAGCTTCCTCGCGGTCGCCGAGCGCTCTGGTCTGGTGCGCGACATCGACCGGTTGGTGATCGACCGCGCCGCAGCCATGATCGGCGACGAGAAGATCGAGCCTGGGGTGGGCCTGGCCGTCAACCTGTCCGCGCTGTCGGTCACAGACCCCACCATGCTCAACCACCTGCAGCGGCGTTTGGCGGTACACGGTGCTGATCCCTCGCAACTGGTCATCGAGCTGACCGAGACGGCCGCCATATCCGACATGCGTACCGCCCAGTCTTTCTGCGCGGGCGCGCAGGCGCTCGGCTGTGCCATCGCGCTGGATGACTTCGGAGCCGGCTTCGGATCCTTTGCTTACCTCAAGCACCTGCCCTTCACCTACCTGAAGATCGACGGCGAGTTCGTGCGCCACCTGCCGCGCTCGCGCACCGACCAACTGGTTGTGCAGGCGCTTGTCAGCGTGGTCGCTGGCATGGGCAGGCAGACGGTCGCCGAGTGCGTCGGTGACCAGGAGACCCTGCAGATGCTGGCCGGCTATGGCGTGGACTACGCCCAGGGTTTCGCCCTCGGGTATCCGCGGGCGCACATGACGCTCGTCGCGTAGCGAGTCAGTGCGGCTGAGGGAACTGCGCGCGCATCGCCGCATCCCACGCGCGGTCGCTGAGCAGGCGGCGGGTGGCGATCGAGAGCTTGGCTGAAGCGGTGATCGTGATCCGCGCCGGCGGGTGGCCGCGCGTGATCGCGCGCTCGATCACCTTGGCCACGCGCTCGGGTCCCGCGCCGAGCCGGCGCATCGGGCCGTCGTAGGCACCGGCTGTGACCGCGCCGACGGTCGCGTTGAAGCGCGCATAGGGGTCCTCGTCGGAGCTTGCGACGTCGGCCATGCTGGCGGTCGCCGCCTCGCCGAACTCCGTCGTGATCAGCCCCGGCTCGAGCAGGATCACGTCGATGCCGAACCCGCGCAGCTCAAAGCGCAGCGCGTCTGAGATCGCCTCGAGCGCATGCTTGGTCGCGTGGTAGTGGCCGCCGCCAGGGAACGTTAGGCGCCCGCCCATCGAGCCGAGGTTGACGATCTTGCCCCAGCGCTGCGCGCGCATCTTCGGCAGCACCATCTGCGTAAGGCGCACGAGACCGAACACGTTCGTCTCGAACTGCCTGCGCACGGCGTCCAGCGGGACGGTCTCGATCGCGCCGCTCTGGCTGTAGCCCGCGTTGTTGATCAGCACCCCGACCGCCCCCTGCGCCTGCTCTACGGCGTCCACCGCTGCGCGCATTGAGTCCTCGTCGGTGACGTCAAGCGCCAGGGTGTGGCAGCCGGCGTCGCCCAGCTGCGAGATCGACTCCAGACGGCGCGCGCTCGCGTATACCGTCCAGCCCGACTGCACCAGGCGCAGCGCGGTCGCCCGGCCGATGCCCGACGAGCAGCCGGTGATGAGCACGGCCTTGGAGGGCTCAGGCATGCGCGCAGCATAGGCGGTAGGGTTCGCGCCCGATGCGCGCCGTCACCTTCCAGGCTCCCGGCGAGGTACTGGTCGAGGACGTCCCCGAGCCCGAGATCAGCCATCCTCAGGATGCGATCGTGCAGGTGCAGGCCAGCGGCATCTGCGGCTCTGACCTGCACATCTACCATGGGCGCGTCCCCGTCGAGCAGGGGTTTACGATCGGCCACGAGTACGTCGGCACGGTGGCCGAGGTCGGCTCGGACGTCGAGCGTGTGGCCGTGGGCGACCTCGTGCTTGGCTGCTTTCACAGCGCCTGCGGCACGTGTGTGGCATGCGTTCGCGGCGACTATCACCGCTGCCAGCGTGGGCGCACGTTCGGGCACGGCAGCCACCTGGGCAACCTTCCCGGAGCCCAGGCCGAGCGGCTGCTGGTGCCGCGCGCCAACCTGACGCTGCGGCGCGTGCCTGAGGGCATGTCGCCGGACGTCGCGCTGTTCGCGGGCGACGTGATGGGCACCGGCTATCACGCGATCGCTCACGCCGGTACCCGCGCGGGGGACACCGTGGCTGTGCTCGGCCTCGGGCCCGTGGGGCTGTGCGCGGTGCAGGCCGCCCGTGCGACAGGCGCTGCACAGGTCTTTGCGATCGACACCGTGCAGGCGCGCCTGGATCTCGCCCGCTCCTTCGGCGCCACCGCCGTGCACCTCACCGAGGAGGATCCCAAGGGCGTCGTGCGCGGGGCCACCGAACGTCTCGGAGTCGACGTGGTGGTCGATGCCGTCGGCGACCCCGGCCCGCTGGGCCTGGCGATCAGCCTGTGTCGCGACGCTGGCACGATCTCCGGGATTGGCGCATACGCCGGGCGCGGCGAGGTGACTCTGGGCCTGGCCTGGCTGAAGGGTCTGACGGTGCGCCTGGGGCTGGCCAACGTGATCGCCCACGTCGACCGTGTTCTGGCGATGATGTCCGCCGGGATCCTCGACCCCAGCCCACTGGTCACCCATCACATGTCTCTGGAGCAGGCGCCTGAAGCGTATGCGCTGTATGACCGGCGCGAGGCGCTGAAGATAGTGCTCGGCGCGTGATGGTTGACTCAGGACACTAGCGTCGGACCCGACGCCGCGGCGAGGTAGGCTGCCTCACTGATGACAGGCACCGCGGCCTCGTGAGCGCTGTCGCCTACAGCGAGCGCCTGCCCGCGAGCGCTCGCTCGCAGCGCTGGGCGCCCGCGCTCGTCGGGCTCCTGTCGCTGCTGTTGGTCGCGGCAACGCTTGAGATCGTGCTCGACGGCGCGCTCGGCCATTCACCGCTGGTCCCGCCCTCACCCGACATCGCCGGCTGGCTGACCGGCATCGGCGAGCGTCTGGGCTATCGCGTCTTTCTGATTGCGCTGCTGGTCAGCAGCGGCGCATATGCCGGCCTGGTCGCGCTCAGTGGACGCTCGTCGAGCAATCGCGCGGGCGCGGCGGTGATGCCCGGGCGCTGGGCAATCGCGCTGGTGGCCGCACTGCAGCTGATCGTCTTCGCCGGGCCGATCTTGCTCTCAACCGACGTCTTCAGCTACATCGCCTACGCGCGCATGGGCGTCGAGCACGGCTTGAACCCCTACACACACGGTCCCGTGGCGATCGTCGGCGACCCTGTCTTCAAGTACGTGGGCGAGGACTGGATCCACGTCGCCACTGCCTACGGCCCGCTGTACACGCTGCTGTCCTACCCGCTCGCGCCGCTCGGTCTGGTCGGCGCCCTGTGGGCAATGAAGCTCGAGGCGCTGCTCGCCAGCGCCGGCATGCTCGCGCTGACCTGGCGCTGCGCGCGCACACGCGGCCTGGATCCGGTCAGGGCGATCCTGATCGTCGGCGCCAACCCGCTGTATGCGATCTACGGCCTGGGCGGCGCCCACAACGACCTGATCATGATGCTCGCGATGATGGCCGCCGTCAGTCTCACGATTACGCCCGCGCCCACCCGCGGTCGCGAAGCGACGGCCGCCGCCACGGTCGTCGCCGGCGCACTGATCAAGGCCACCGTCGCCGTGCTGTTGCCCTTCATGATCGTCTCGCGCCGGCGCCTGGGACCAATCGTCGGGGCACTCGCCGGCATCGCTCTGGGGGCGCTGGTCGGCTATGTCGCATTCGGCATCCACGGCATCGACGTGGTCGCCGCGCTCAACCGCGACGCCGCGTTTGTGTCCACCGACAGCTTCGCCACCGAGATTGCCCACCTCGTCGGCAAGCCCGGGGTCTTCCCGATCGACCACGACCTGCTCAAGGCCGCGCTCGTGCTGGTCATCGTGCACCTGCTGTGGCGCACCTGGCGCGGCTATGACTGGGTCGCCGCCTCAGGCTGGGCGCTGCTGGCCATCTCGGTGACCAGCACGTGGCTGCTGGCGTGGTACATCCTGTGGCCGCTG